>CAZHRH010000274.1:0-1504 GCA_964534475.1 uncultured Wenzhouxiangellaceae bacterium | reverse complement strand
CTTCAACGGTGCTGTCGTTGTCGACCATGCCCTGCTCATCGAGCAGACCATCCTGACCGTGGCTGGTGTAGGGATCCAGCGCCACATCGGTGATCACGCCCAACTCCGGTACAGCTTGATTGATCGCGGCGACCGCGCGCGGCACCAGGCCGTTGTTGTCCCAGGCGGCGCTGGCGGTGTCGCTCTTGAGTTCGGCTGGGATCACCGGAAACAGTGCCAGCGCCGGGATACCAAGTGCATGCGCCTGTCTGGCCAGCGGCACCAGCAAATCGATAGAGACGCGGTTGACGCCGGGCATGGAAGGCACCGCCTGTTGTTGCTGCTCGCCATCGAGCACGAACACCGGCCAGATAAGATCACTGGCGGTGAGGACGGTTTGTGCCTGCAGGCGGCGTGAAAAAGAGGCCATGCGCATGCGGCGCATTCTGGTCGACGGGTAACTCATGCCGGTTGTTTACTCCATTGATACCATTCATCCAGTCGCTGTTCCAGCGTCTCCACACCGGTGGCTTTCAGCGCAGAATACAATTGTACGCTGATGTCTGCGTAGCTGGCAGCGACATAATCGTTGACCCGGCGCAGGGCATTGATCTGGTGCTGGCGATTCAGTTTGTCGGCCTTGTTGAGCACGATGTGCCCGGGCATGGCGGCCTGCTGCAACCAGCGGATCATGTCCTGGTCGAAATCCTTGAGTGGGTGACGGATGTCCATCACCAATACCAGTCCCCGCAATGCCTCGCGCTGACTCAGGTAATCGTCCAGCAAGCGCTGCCAGTGCTGCTTCAGATCGCGGCTGACCTTGGCGTAGCCATAACCGGGCAGATCGACGATATAGCGCTGCGCATCCAGTGCAAACAGTACCAGTTGCCGGGTGCGGCCCGGGCTGCGGCTGGTCTTGGCCAGGCTGGTCTGGCCGCACAGCCGATTGATGACGCTGGACTTGCCGGCGTTCGAGCGCCCGGCGAAGGCGACCTCGATGCCGTCGTCCGGCGGCAATTGCCGCAGCAGGTGCACGGCACTGAGATATGCGGCGTTGCGGTAGCGTGAAGGGTTCATTGACTTGACTTTGACTGGAATCAGCACACATAAACAGCGATAATAACGTACTTGTTGATAAGTTACGGTGTTACTGGCTGACAGCTTACACATCCAGCCTGCGCTGTGACTGAAAACAGTTTCCACATAAACCATCAGCGGCCCATCCACGAACAGTTGATTGTAAACTGTCTGCTGCAATCGAGCGAAATTCGTGCGCAGACATGAATCTGACATTTTTAACCGGTAGGAAAAACACCGATGCAACATTATCTGATAACAGCCATACTGATGACTCTGCTCATTGGTTTCAGCCATGCTCAGGACACGACTGACCAATCCACTGACCCAGCGTCTGATCAGACAACTGAACAAGCGAGTGAGGCCCCAAGCGAACAAGCTGCAGAGCAGGCAGCAGAGCAGGCAGCAGAGCAGGCCCCAGAGGCGGCCGAGCAGGCCGCAGAAAAAA
>CAZHRH010000273.1:0-1523 GCA_964534475.1 uncultured Wenzhouxiangellaceae bacterium | reverse complement strand
GCGGCGGAAACAGTATCTGCAGTTGATGGCGCAGCCACCGGTAACGATCAGCAGCACCCGGCCATGGTATTTATGGATCAGCCCCGGGGTCTTGCTGTAACCGAGATCTGCCACCGGGTCATCACTGAAGCCGCTGGCAGCGACCTCTTCATCGCGGATCGGCAACACCTGACGCAGCAATGGATCATGGGCATCACCGCAGCGCATGCGCGCTACATAGGCCAGTGGTACGCGCACTCTGAACTGCTGTGCGGCGACCTCGCTGAGAGTTTGGGCTAGATGTTCCAGCTTGAGTATCTGCAACAGATACAGCGGATCCGAGATGGCCTGCTGCAGTTGCTGCTGCCAGTCCGGAGTCTGCCTGGCAAGTTGTACTGGTGGGCTGACGATGACCATGGTTTAAAGTAAAATGAATGGTTAAAGCTGATTCATTGTAACCGAGCAGGCGATAACCTGAATCGCGCTGCTGGGTGCTTATCAACCGCAAACAAGAGAACAACACATGGCCAGTTACAACACCAGCGAGTTTCGCAGTGGCTTGAAGATCATTCTGGATGGTGATCCCTACAACATTGTCGAAAACGAGTTCGTCAAGCCGGGCAAGGGACAGGCATTCAGCCGCGTCAAAGTGCGTAATCTCAAGACCGGCCGCGTGCTGGAGCGTACCTTCAAGTCGGGCGAGTCGGTGGATGCCGCCGATATTTTTGAGATGCCGGTGCAGTATTTGTACAGCGACGGTGAACAATGGCACTTCATGCATCCCGAGACTTTTGAGCAATATGCTGCCGATGCTGCGCAGCTTGGCGACAACACGCAATGGCTGAAGGAACAGGATACCTGCAGCATGATGCTGTGGAACGGCGCACCGCTGGCGGTGGAGCCGCCCAATTTTGTCGAGCTGCAAATCACCCAGACCGATCCGGGAGTGCGCGGCGACACTTCCAGCGGCGGTGGCAAACCGGCCACGTTGGAGACCGGTGCGGTGGTGCGGGTGCCGCTGTTTGTCAATGAAGGGGAGGTCATTCGCGTGGATACGCGTAAATCAGAGTACGTCAGTCGGGTCAAGGAGTGACGGTTAACCACGGCAGTCATCGCCGCTATGCGCTGAAGCCGGAGTGGCTGATCACCATGCAGCCGCTCGGCAAGGTGCTGAGCGAATATGCTGTGGTGGTAGAGGGCGCGCTGATAGCCGATATTCTGCCGCTTGCTGAGCTTGATCAGCGCTATCCTGATATCCATGGCGTCAATTTGCCCGGCCAGGTACTGCTGCCTGGGCTGATCAATATGCATACGCATTCGGCCATGACCTTGCTGCGTGGTCTGGCCGACGATTTACCGCTGATGACCTGGCTGCACGAGCACATCTGGCCGGCTGAGCAGCGCTGGCTGGGGCCTGAATATGTCGAGGATGGGGTACGCTTGGCCTGCCTGGAATATCTGCGCGGTGGTATCACCTGCTACAACGACAGCTATTTTTTCCCCGATGTGGCGGCCGAAGTGACGCGCGCGGCCGGCATGCGTGC
>CAZHRH010000272.1:0-1562 GCA_964534475.1 uncultured Wenzhouxiangellaceae bacterium | reverse complement strand
GTGACCGGGCTGCTCATCGCGCGCAGACCCAGAATCAATACCAGCGCGGCGACAAAATAGGCGCCGGGAATGACGAACTGATTCATCCACTCCGGCATCATGATTGCGCCTCCTCGGCGGCCTGCTCAGCGCGTCGTTCCTGCTGGTCGCTGCGCTTGAACATCTGCAGCATGCGCTCGGTGACGACATAACCACCGACCACATTGCCGGCACCCAGAAACACCGCAACAAAACCGATGGTCTGCTCCAGTGTGGTGTCGGCCTGACCCAGCGCCACCATGGCACCGACCAGCACGATGCCGTGAATGAAATTGGAACCGGACATCAGCGGTGTGTGCAGCACCGCCGGCACTTTCGAAATAAGCTCGAATCCGGCCACGGCGGCAAGCATGATCACATACAAAGTGAGAAAACCTTCCATTTCTATTCCTCGGCGTAGAGTTTGTGCACGATGCTGCCAGCTTTGCTCAGCACACAGCCAGCAATAACTTCATCGTCGAAATCCGGTGCTATCCCGGCCTCATCATCAAACACCAGTTTCAGCAGTTCCAGCAGGTTGCGGGCATACATTTCACTGGCGTGCAGTGGTGCCCGGCTGGGCATGTTGGTGACGCCGGCGATGATGACACCATTGACGTTGATGTTCTCTCCGCGCCGGGTCAGTTCACAGTTGCCGCCGGTTTCCGCCGCCAGATCCACAATCACCGCACCCGATTGCATGCCCTCGACCATGGCTTGGGTGATGATCTTCGGTGCCGGCCGGCCGGGGATGGCGGCGGTGCTGATGACCACATCGGCTTTCGCCAGATGCTCGGCCAGCACATCGGCCTGCTGTTGCTTTTCTTCATCGCTAAGATCGCGTGCATAGCCGCCCTCGGTTTCAGCATCGACGCCGGTGTCAATCATGCGTGCGCCAAGCGACTGCACCTGTTCGCGCGCGGCAGCGCGGATGTCATAGGCTTCCACCTGGGCACCGAGCCGGCGACAGGTGGCAATCGCCTGCAGTCCGGCGACGCCGGCACCGATGATCACCGCCTTGGCCGGACGCAGTGTACCGGCGGCGGTGGTGAGCATGGGAAACACGCGCGGGCAAAGATCGGCAGCCGTCAGCGCCGCCTGGTAACCGGCGATGGTGGCCTGGGATGACAACACATCCATGCTCTGCGCCCGGGTGATGCGTGGCACCAGCTCCATGCCCAGTGCCAGATGCTTGCCGTTTTTCAGATCGTCCAGCAGATGCTCATGCAGGCCCGGCAGCATCTGCCCGATCAATGTGCGACCCGCCTCAAGCTGCGCCAGCGTGTCGTGTGCCGGTGGGTTGATCCACAACAAAACATCGCAGTCGGCCAATGCAGCACTGGCATCGTCGGCCAGCTCGGCACCGGCATCCTGATACGCCTGGTTGCTGAAACCGGCCTCGGCACCGGCCTCGCGCTGCACCTGCAGTTTGTGACCCTGTTCGATCAGCTTGCGGCAGCTCGGTGGATCCAGCGCCACGCGCCGCTCACCGCTGGCATGTTCCTTGAGAATGGCAATGGTGGCCATGAATGGGTTCCCTGACT
>CAZHRH010000271.1:0-1596 GCA_964534475.1 uncultured Wenzhouxiangellaceae bacterium | reverse complement strand
TGGTCAAGGAAGGCAGCAAGCTGGAAAAAAGCACGCGCAAGAACGTGGATACCACCGCCGACGATATTCGCGGTGGCATCGAGCAACGCGTAGACCGTGTGCGCCAGACTGCCGCCAATAACTGGGACAAGCTGGAAACCGTGTTTGAGGATCGCGTGGCACGCGCGCTGGGTCGCCTCGGTGTTCCCACCGCCGATGAGATTCAGGAGTTGATCAACGAAGTCAACCACTTGAGCCGTGAAGTGCGCGAGCTGAACAAGCAGGTCAAGGGCTCAGCGGCCAAGACCAGCAAAACCACCAGCAAAGCCGCATCCAGCAGCAAGAAGACCGCCAAGAAGACCACGTCCAAGGCTGCCTGAATCCGGTCAACACAACGACTCCCCGAAGGCAGCATTTCCCCGAGTGTTGCCCTCATGACTCCCGGGCCTTCGTGCCCGGGTTTTTTATGCTCGCGAATAATCGCTTCGGCATGGCCAGTTGCTGGCGGACATGCTATTTTTGCTGCAGCAAAATCACATTTCGGCTGGGCTGCTGCATGCTCAGGTCAAATGTATCTGCCAGCCAGCGCATGGTGTCTTGCCGGTAAAAACACACATGCGTAGGGTCGCGGCGATAGTGCCAGTCGGCGAAATGCTCATCGTTGTCTTGCAGCGTGGTCATCAGCGCCAGCCAGCCGCCCGGCCTCAACATGCCGGTCAGGCGCTGGAATTCTTTCATCGGATGATGAAAATGCTCCACCGTTTCGGTGCAGGAAATGAAATCATACTGCTGCTGTAACAGCTCCGGATGGTTCGCAAACAGCGGGTCAAACACTGCTACATGATGGCCTGCTGCACGCAGCATCTGTGCCAGTGCCGGCCCCGGTCCGCAGCCATAATCCAGGCCATGCTGTCCGGGTGGCAGCCGCTGCAGCAGTGGTGCGGCCAGCCGCGCCAGAAAACCGCGATAGCCGGCATCATTAACGTCATTGTTGTGCAGTCGGTAGTGCGCCAGCTCTTCATCCGGGGCAGGCAGTTGATCGGCTTGCAGAAAGCGCAACTCGCAATCCTCGCAGCGCCAGTAATGCCGGTTCTGAACTGAGCAAAATGCGCTTGTGGCCTGGCCTGCACACAACGGACAGTTCTGCATGCTGGCGACTGATCGCATTGTTTTGCTGTCTGAGCGCATAGCCTGTGTTGCGGCGTGATGATGTAGGATAATGAGATTGTCCATGAACACGACTCGACACACAACATGAAACACACAAACATTTGCCGCATACATTCTGTCTAATCGCCAGTCCTGCTGGCATGTGATGCGCTGAAACAAGCGCTCACTCATTACCGAATATCACTACCCAAAAAGAGAGCTGACCAATGCAACGAATTTTACTGGTGTTGATGATGACAACAATGCTATACGCCTGTCAGTCGGGCGAGCAAGCCGATAATCCTGAAACTACTGCCGAAACAGCAGCAGTTAAGCCAGTGGTACTGGACTATCCGCCCACGCGCAAGGGTGAGGTGGTGGACAACTACCACGGTACCGAAGTGGCCGATCCGTATCGCTGGCTGGAAGACGATGTGCGCGAATCAGACGCCGTGGCAGACTGGGTGG
>CAZHRH010000270.1:0-1636 GCA_964534475.1 uncultured Wenzhouxiangellaceae bacterium | reverse complement strand
TTCACCGGCGCGGTCAATCCCGGCATGAGCGGCGGCCCGGCGGTGAACAGCAAGGGCGAGGTGGTCGGCATCAATGTGGCCGGCGCCGGCAATTCGGTCAGCATTCTGGTGCCGGTCAGCAACCTGCAGCAATTGCTGCAGCAGTATCGCGCCAACCCGGCCGTCGACTATGCAGCACTGCGTCAGCAGATGCGCGACTCGCTGCATGATCATCAGCGCGAAATGATCGACGGCCTGCTCGCCCAACCCTGGGAATTGTCCGGCTTCGGACCGCTGCAAGTGCCAATGGAAATTGCCGATTTCATCACCTGCACCGGCTCCGCCTCAACCGACGATGACGAGCTCAGCTACGAATACCATGCATCCGACTGCGGCGTGTACGATCGCATCTACCTGAGCAGCAGCCTGGACACCGGCCCGCTGGAATTTGACTACGGCTGGTATCGTAGTGATGAGCTGAACCCGATGCAGCTTGCCGGCGTCATGCAGCAGCTTGCGTTCTCACCGTTCAACCGCAGTGGGCGCAAGGATGTCACCGGCTTTGAGTGTCATCAGGACATCCTGCAGCTTGCACAGTTGGGCGAGTTGCCATTGCGCGGCGTCTACTGCCTGCGCGCCTATGCCGATTATGACGGCCTCTATGACGTGCTGTTTTACGCCATCAGCGTGCAGGATGACAGCGAGGGCTTCTACCTGCATTACACCTTGTCGGGGGTCAGCCGCGAGCAGGCCAATACCTTCAATCAGCGCTTCACCGAGGCGGTGGCATGGAACTGATCATCGAAACCCTGGGCACCACGCATAATGTGCTCGAGCGCAACAAGTACAGCGGCGACCGCATCAGCATCGGCCGCGCATTCAACAATGATCTGATCCTCACCGACGAGCACATCGATGCGCACCACGCGCATATCTACCAGGATGAGGACGGACAGTTCTGGATGACCGATCTGCAATCGGTGAACGGCATTCGCAAGCACAAATCCAGCCAGCGACAGCAACGCTGGCCACTGCACAGTGGCGACATTTTCATCCTCGGTCGCAACAAGATCCGCATCTACTTCAGCGACCACCAACTGCCCGCAGCGGTCAAGATCCGCCCGATCGAAACCTTCCTGCTGTGGCTGGGCCGGGTACCGGTACTGGTCGCGCTGTTTCTGCTCTATCTGGGCATCAGCCTGTTTGCGGTGTGGCTGCAGAACACCGGTGATTGGGACTGGCAGCAAATCGCCAACTCGCAACTGCGCACCGTGCTCACCTTCACCGGACTGGCCTTTGCCGTCTATCTGTTGTCGATACTGTTCAAGCGCGGCGGCAATTTTCTCTCCCACCTGGGCGTGCTGATGCTGGTGTTTCTGCTCGGCAGAATACTTGCCGTGATCACCAGCATCGCCTACTTCAACGCCGACAGCGACACCGACCAGTGGCTGGACCTGTTTGCCGCCAGCACCAGCTACCTGATGATTTTCCTCTACCTGTGGTGCATTCTCTACCTGGCCTTTCACATGCCACTGCTGCGTCGCAGCGTCACCGCACTGGTCAGCGTGGCGCTGCTGGCGGGACTGAGCTACCTCGGCCAGGCCCAGTTCCGCGAATTCCAGGACCGCAGCATCAGCGTCGACAACACCCACCTGCC
>CAZHRH010000269.1:0-1642 GCA_964534475.1 uncultured Wenzhouxiangellaceae bacterium | reverse complement strand
CACCGCGCGTTCCCTGGCCTCGGCCCAGTCCTCCATTTGCGCCTCGGCGATGGTTTTGCTGGCGTCAAAATGAAAATCCACTTTCTTGCGTGTCTGCGGCCCCCAGTAACCGACCTTGCCCAGATCATAGAAGGTGCGCTGGAAGCCGGCCTTGAGGAACGCTTTCAGGCAACCGAGCAAATAACGCCGGCGGTAACCGGTGCCGCGCCAGGGATAATGAAACAGCGCCTTGATCATGTAGAAACGGCGGTAGTTATTCATCACCCGATCCAGCAGCTCGCCACGTTCCATTGCCAGCGGTTTCATGATCGGCGTGACAAAGTTATACTTGGAAAAATCAAATACCTCGACCTTGTCACCGAGTTCCTGGAACAGTGGCGTGAACGGCCACGGCGTGTACATGGACCAGTTGGCCAGATCCGGATCCCACTCGCGGGCAAAGCGATAGGTTTCTTCAAGCGTTTCTGCGGTTTCATTCTCCAGCCCGACGATGAACTGGGCCTCGACAAAAATATCGGCTTTTTTCAGCAGCTCAATCGCCCGACGATTGTCATCCACGCGGGTTTCCTTGTTGAACAGATCCAGTTTCATCTGCGCTGCCGCTTCGGTGCCCAGTGACACATGCACGAGACCGGCTTTGCGCCAGCGTTTGAGATTGTGTTCATCGCGCAGAATGTCGGTGACGCGCGTATTGATGCCCCACTGCACCTTGTCGGGCAGGCCGCGGGCGATCAGCTCATCGCAAAATTCATTGAATTTCTTGCGGTTGATGGTGGGCTCCTCGTCGGCGAGGATAAAGAAGCCGACACCATGCTCAGTGACCAGGTTCTCGATCTCATCAACCACTTTTTTCGGATCGCGCACGCGGTAATCGCGCCAGAATTTCCACTGCGAGCAAAATGAGCAGGTGAACGGGCAGCCGCGCGCCATGTTCGGGATCGCCACGCGCTTGTTCAGCGGTATGTATTGGTATTTGTCCCAGTCCAGCACGTTCCAGTCGGGATTGATGCCGTCAAGGTTTTTCACCGTCGGTGCTGCTGGTGTGGCGACGATCTCGCGGCCGCTGCGGTAGGCGATGCCCTTGATGCTGTGACGTTGTTGCGGCCAGCGACCGTCGGCGATGGCACCGACCAGTTCGACAATGATCTCCTCGCCTTCGCCGCGCACGATGGCATCGATCCATGGCGCTTCTGTCAGCACCTGCTTGTACATGAACGTGGCATGCACACCGCCAAGAACGGTAATCGCATCAGGACACACTTCCTGCGCCAGTTGCAGGGTCTGTTCGGCTATGTAAATCGCTGGCGTGATCGCCGTGGTGCCAACAATATCCGGCTGCATGGCTGTCAGTCTGGCGCGCAGTTCATCCTCGTCCAGATCATCGGTCATGGCGTCGATAAAGTGCACATCAGCGAAACCGGCGTCGCGCAAGGCACCGGCAAGATAGGCTACCCAGGCTGGCGGCCAGGTGCCGGCGATCTCGGCGCCTCCGGAGTGATAGTTGGGGTGAATGAAAACAATGCGCATGCCTGGCTCCTGATGATTTCGCTTGCAGGAAAGCCTAGCGCGACATGTGTCAAGCTGAATTGACTCAGATCAAATTGACAAAAGATTTCTATCCCGGCCGGGCAGCCGGGTCATA
>CAZHRH010000268.1:0-1701 GCA_964534475.1 uncultured Wenzhouxiangellaceae bacterium | reverse complement strand
AATCCAGCGCGAGGACTTCACCCACGAACTGGGCAAGTTCAATATGGAAGCCAATCTTTCGCCGCAGGATTTCGGCGATAGCTGCTTGAGCGACATGCAGGCGGAACTGGAGGAAGTGCTGGCGATCGCGCGCGAGCATGCGGCCAAATTCAATGATCACATCGCGCTGGTGGGTATCTTGCCGACCATCGGCCAGAAGGAGTTGACGCTGGACGCAATGCTGCCGATGCCGCGCTACTATGCGCTCAATGACGCCTTTCTCAAGCTGCGCGGCAGTGATTTCCTGGTCAACATCAAAGGCATTGACCAGCTCCGCCTGCGTGTTGATTCGCTCATGCTGGAAGCCTGCAACACCAGCTTTCAGGTGCACTTTCAGGTCGATCCGCAAAACTTCAGCCGCCTGTACAACTTCTCCCAGGCCGTCACCGGACCGTTGCTGGCGGCCTGCGTCAATTCCCCGGTACTGCTTGGCAAACGGCTTTGGCACGAAAGCCGCATCGCCGTGTTCGAGCATTCAGTCGATGCACGATCCGACACCCATGCCCAGCGCGGACTGCAACCGCGCGTGCATTTCGGCGACCACTGGGTGGAAGAGTCGGTGGTGGAGATCTTCAAGGAAGACATCGCCCGTTTCCGCGTCATCCTGACGCGCGATACCGAGAACGACCCGATTGGCATGGTACGGCGTGGCGAGATACCCAAACTGCGCGCTCTGTGCCTGCACAACGGCACCGTGTATCGCTGGAATCGCCCTTGTTACGGCATCTCCAGCAACGGCAAACCGCATCTGCGCATCGAAAACCGCGTCATCCCGTCCGGCCCCACGGCAGTGGATGCGATCGCCAACGCAGCCTTTTATTTCGGCATGATGGCAGGCCTGAGCGAAGAGATCGAAGACATACGCGATCACATGCGCTTTGCCGACGTTAAATCAAACTTCATGGCGGCCGCTCGCGACGGCATTCGCGCACAGCAGGTGTGGTTCAACGATGAGCAGTTGCCGGCACATCAACTGATTCTCGAGCAGATGTTGCCGTTGGCCCAGCGCGGTCTGGAATCAGCCGGTATCAGCAGCACCGACATCAGCAAATATCTCGGCATCATCGAACAGCGCGTGGCCAGCCGGCGCACCGGAGCCCGCTGGCTGCTGGAGTCCTTGCAACAGATGGATGGGCAGTGTTCACGCGATGAGGCACTGCGCACGGTGACATCGTCGATGATCGCGCAGCAAGCCAACGAAGAGCCGGTGCATACCTGGCGTCTGGCCGAATTCTGCCACAGCCAGGACTGGCGCGACAGCTATCGCACGGTGGAACAATTCATGACCACCGATCTGTTCACGGTGCGACCGGATGACATCATCGATTTTGCCGCCAGCCTGATGGAATGGCGGCATATCCGCCACGTGCCGGTGGAAGACGACAGCGGCAAACTGCTCGGCATGCTGTCACATCGTGCGCTGTTGAAATTTCTTGCCGAAGGTCAGGACAGCGATGACGTCACCGAAGTCAGCGTGCGTGACATCATGACCCCGGAACCGATCACCATCACCCCGGATACCGCGACTGTCGATGCCATTCGGCTGATGCGCGAAAACAAGCTCAGTAATTTACCCATCGTGGATAAAAACAATCAGCTACTGGGCATCGTCACCGAGCACGACTTGCTCAAGGTCTCAGCCCGTGCGCTGGAGCATTATTT
>CAZHRH010000267.1:0-1702 GCA_964534475.1 uncultured Wenzhouxiangellaceae bacterium | reverse complement strand
GCAAGCAGGGCAGGAAACACCGGCAGCATCAGCAGCATGGCCACATGACGCAAAAAAGCCGGTGGCTGCCACAGCCATATCTGATCCATTCTGGCCGCGCCGTAGCCTTTGACAATGAGCACCAGGCCGACCAGCGAGATCAGGCCGTAGATGGCTTTGAATGGCAGCAGACCCAGCTTTGCCACCATGCGATCGCGCCAGCCTTCACTGACGATAGAAACAGAATGGGCACCGAGAAACAGGATCAGGCCTAGAACAAGCATGCTCATGGGTAAAACTCCTATATAATTTGAATTAATATTTATTTATAAAATATTGAAAAATGTGCGTTTTCAATTGAATAATAATGTTTAACTGGCGTACTGTAGTTGCTGGCGATCAATCTGCCAACCATTCTTCCAATTGTTGCCAGACGCATGGATGGTGTAAAAGTTGCACGTGCCCGCTGCCCGCAACAACACGCTGCCGCGATGGCGGCAGTGACAGTTGCAGCTGCGCATCGGGGTGCTGACCCAATGCGCTGGTCACCGGAACCAGACCATCCCCGGGCAGTTTTTCACCACTTTTACTGCGTGCAAGGCTGCCAGCGACAGCGTAACATTTCACCGCCTCAGGCAGTGGTACCGGTAGCCGGGTATCGCGGCTTTCCTCAAATCGATGATGCGGCAGCCAGTCCTCATCCATGACATTGCCATAGCGCAGATCGGTAATGCCGGCGCTGCGCATCTGCCCGATGCGGGCAAACGGCCGGCTGAACCGACTGGCATGCAGCAGACGGTCGATCTGGTGACCAATGCGTTCCAGCGGCGCGCCGTGATGCGGTGTGCCGATAAACACCAGGTGCTGCAGGTGTTGTAACCAGTCTTGTTGTTCCAGCTCGGCATAACGGCAGGCACTGCGTGCGATCAGCCCACCCATGCTGTGACCGACGATGGTCAGGGAAGTCACCGGCACCGGCCAGTGGTTCAGCAGCGTGTCCAGACGCTCGGCCAGGGCACGGCCGTTGTGGGAAATGTGTCGACCGCTGTTGTAGTGCAGATACAGCGGTGTGTGGCCGAGACGGGCTGCCAGTTGTTCTGCCGGAGCGGCATGATGTTGCGGGTTTTTCGCTGTTTTCACCGCCAGCCAGTGCTGATCGTGCATGCACAGACCATGCACGTACAGAATGATTTTATTGGATATGACTTTTTCGCTCTCTTGCAGCGTGCTGCTAAGATCCGATCTTAGTTGCTGCGCATCGTCAATGTTCAGCGTGCGGCCATGCCAGCGTACACTGCTGCGAATCGCCAGCGGGTTGTCGGAATCATGCAGATGATCGCCCAGTACGCCATTGAGTATGGCGAGCACGGACTCGCGTTCGCGCTGCGCCGGCTGTAGCGGCTTCGGTTCGGATTCCATCAGTGCCAGCCCACCGTCGAGGGCACGGCCAGTGATGCCGGTGATGCCGGTGATGCTGCGATAGACCAGGCGTGTGAGGCCTGTGGTTTTGGCGTCTTGCCGGCTGGTATTGGCATTGTCGCGGCGCCGAAACGGCGACAGGCTGTCGACCACATTGCCGTGCACGGATTCGATCATACCGGTCATGGCGATCACCCCGTCAACTCCCAGTCGGGTGAGTCCGCGCAAGTCACGGACGCTGAGCCGCCGGGTATTCAACGACGCCTGATCAGCTTGCTTTGACAGCTTCGTTGCGGTCTGTTCG
>CAZHRH010000266.1:0-1726 GCA_964534475.1 uncultured Wenzhouxiangellaceae bacterium | reverse complement strand
GCAGATTCAGACGCTGGAAAATTTGCTGGGCTGCAAACTGTTCGAGCGCGCGCGCAGCGGCATCATGCTCACGCCTACCGCACGCGAACTGCTGCCGCTGGCGAAACAGATTCTCGATGCAGTCGGCAATCTGGAAATGCTGGCCGCGGCCACCGACGATGGCCCGGCAGGCACCTACAAGCTGGGCATTCCACCAACTCTGGGGCCGTATTATCTGCCGCACATCCTGCCGCATCTGCATGAGCAATTCCCCCGCCTGCAGCTCTATTGTCGTGAGCAACCGCACGCGCAACTGGAAGCCGGCCTGCTGGATGGCGAACACGACCTGATCATCTCCACACTGCCTTTGACCAGTGAACAGACCAACAGTCGACTCTTGTTCCACGAAGCTTTTCAGCTGGTGGTCAGCAACGATCATAGTCTGGCGGCGCAAAACACCATCAGCAAGCAGAAACTGGTAGGAGAAAAGCTGCTGATTCTGGAAGAACAACATCATCTGCATAAGCTGATGCAGGACTTTGCCCGCGAATTATCGACCGACATTTTGTATCAATACGCCGGCACCAGTCTGGATACCCTGCGTCAAATGATCGGCCTGAACATGGGTGTGGCGTTGCTCCCTGGCTTTTACATCGACTCGGAAATCATCACCCACGCCGACCCACAAGTAGCGGTCATCCGTATCCATGATTATGCGCTGCAGCGCGGCATTTACATTAGCTGGCGCAACCGTTCGCCGAACCGGGCATTCTTCCAGCAACTGGCTGAGCTATTGAAAAACCTGCAACATTCTGGTGTCACCACAGCTCAAACGAACTGACCACAAGCATGGCCGCTGGCCCAGGCCCACTGGAAATTGAAACCACCCAGATGACCGGTGACATCCAGCACTTCGCCGATGAAATACAGATGCGGCTGCCGCTTGGCGGCAAAGGTTCGCGATGAAATGTCGTCGGTGTCGATACCGCCCAGCGTCACCTCAGCGGTGCGGTAGCCTTCGCTGCCTCCGGGTTTTAGTCGCCAGCGACAAAGCCGTTGTGTCAGCAGACTGAAGTCCGCATCTGCGCAATCGGCCAACCTTCTGTCCAGCAACTGCGGGCACCAAAGCTCCAGTAAACGACGCGCCAGATTGCGGCTCAGCTTGCCCGACAAGCAGCTAACTAACGTGGTTTTCGGCTCTAGCTGACGTGAGCTGACGAGCTCTGCCGGCAAGTCACAATCCGGCAACAGATTGATCTCGATTTCGTCCCCCGGCTGCCAGTACGATGAAATCTGCAGAATCGCCGGACCGCTAAGTCCACGGTGCGTGAATAGAATATTCTCATCAAAGCTGACGCCATTACAACGCACTGTGGCCGCCGTCGATACACCGGACAAGCCGTCGAGCTGATCCAGTTGCTCCGCGCCGAGCGTGAACGGCACCAGCGCTGGACTTGTCGGCAACACACGCAAACCGAACTGGCGCGCCAGCGCATAGCCAAAGCCGGTGGCACCCATTTTCGGGATGGACAGACCGCCGGTGGCCACCACCAGTGACTTGCAGCTTAACTGTCCCAACGTGGTTTGCAGGGCGAAGCCGTCGTCCTGGGCTTGCACTGTCGTTACCGTAACCTCGGTATGCAACTGCACGCCGGCGCGGTCGCATTCGGTCAGCAGCATGTTGAGAATCTGACGTGATTTGTCATCGCAAAAAAGCTGGCCGAGCTTTTTTTCATGCCAGGCAATG
>CAZHRH010000265.1:0-1755 GCA_964534475.1 uncultured Wenzhouxiangellaceae bacterium | reverse complement strand
AGCTCAGCGTGCTGAGTATTCTTACCGACTGCTCCAGCTCACACAAACGCTCAAGCAGTCTCGTCAGTCGCTGCTGCAAGGGCCGTTGCTCAGGCATCAGCAGCATGCTGTTCAAAATGCTGCTGCAGCTCAGGAAAAACACGCAACAGGCGCTCACAATCGGCGTTGTGCATCAGTAGCAGCCGGCAGTCGGTTTTCGCCACCAGTGCAATGCTGACCGGCGCATCCTGGTGCAAATACGAGCCGATGTATTCACCCTGACCAATGATGCGGCTGTGGCCGGATTCAGTGTGCAGGAAAATCTCACCTTCGACCACGGTGTAATGACCGCCCACCATCTGTCCTTGGTTGAAAATCGTTTCTCCTGCTGCATAGCGCACATAGCTGCTGGAAGGCGCACTGCTGGTATTTATCTTGACCACGCTGCGCGGCATGAAGTAATCAAAGAACCAGTTCAACGCCACGCGCACCTGATTGACAAACTTGGGCAGCATGAGCATGTAGAAACCGCGCCAGATGGACCAGGCAATGACGCCGGTCAGCTTGATCCCGAACACTTCTCCCACCGCCTTGTAATTGCCGATCGAAGCCAGCGCACCACGCGGTCGGTAATGAAACGGCTGGCAGTCCTCCCCGGTCAGCGTGGCAGCGATGTTGGCCGCCAGACAGCGCGCCTCACGCACGGCAAACTGTGCCGTGGGTGGGGCAAAATCGGTTTTTTCCACGGCCTGCTCACGCAAGGGTATCAAAGCCGCATCACCCAGCGCCCAGGCGTTTTTCTGTGCCATGCGCAGCGTGCGATCGACCACCACCTTGCCGTGTTTTAACTCCAGTCGCTTGCGCTCTTGCATTTGTTGCAGCATCGGCACCGGCTGTTTGCCGATGGTGCTGATCACGGTGGCAGCGGCAATGGTTTCTCCATCATCCAGTTCGACCCGACCCTGGCTGACAGCTCTCAAGCCGGTCTGCAGACGAATCTCCACGCCACGCTTGAGCAATTCACGCTGAGCATAAGCTGCCAGCTTTGCCGGCATTTCGGGCAGGATACGATCGCCACGCTGCACCAGAATGCCTCTGATTTCCGAGTGGCTGACATTCGGGTAGTATTGAATGATGCGCCGCACCATCTCCGATACCTCGCCAATCGTTTCAATGCCGGAAAAGCCACCACCTGCCACCACCAGCGTCAACAGGCTTTTCTTCAGTTCTTCTTCGCGGGTGATGTCGGCGTGCTCGAGTCGGTCAATCAGCACATTGCGCAGATGATGTGCATCGGCCACATCCTGCAGCGACAAGGCATGCTCCTGCAGGCCGGGCAGCAGATCGCTGGCCTCGGCCTGGCCACAGGCAAGCACGACATGATCATAGCCAATGGTGATCAGTTTGCGCTTGCTGCCCTGCACCAGATCGATGCTCTGAGCGCTAAAATCGATGTCCAGCACTTCGGCCATGCGAAAGCGCACCTGCGGCACCATCTGCCGCAGCGGGGTGACCGCATCCTGCGCACTCAGCGTGCCGGAAGTGACTTCCGGTAACAGCGGCTTGAAAACAAAATAATTGACCTGGTTGACGAGCTCAATTTCAACTTGATCCGCCAGCTTGCGCTGCAGATATTTCGCTGTCCAGGCACCGGCAAATCCGGCGCCGATAATAACAACTCTGGTTTTTTTCGCCTGCCCGTGATCGCTCATCACACGGCGGTGTTCCACACCAGCATCTTCTCGATCTGCATATCAGCGATGGTATGGGGCATGC
>CAZHRH010000264.1:0-1795 GCA_964534475.1 uncultured Wenzhouxiangellaceae bacterium | reverse complement strand
TGTTCAATCCAACAGATTACTGGGTACACTATCGTTAAGTCACCGTAAGGAATAGTCTTGAATCGATACTGGATACAGCGCCTTGCCATCGCCATATTTATCCTCAATCTGCTGGCCCTCACCTGGCCGGTATTGACGTTGTTTCAGGCGCCCGAGCCGCTTGTCTTCGGCTTCCCGATGTCCATGGCCTGGCCGATCGGCTGGATCCTCATCGGCTGGCTCACTCTGCTGCTGCTTGATCATTTCGGCAGCGATACCGGCGACGAATGATGGAGCGCTGGGTACTGATTACATCGCTGATCGCAGCCTACCTGGGCCTGACATTGTGGGTGGGCTTGCGCGCCGGACGCGGCACCTCGGCAACCGTCGACGGTTTTGTCGCCGGTGACCGCAATTTCGGCTTTCTGGTGATGTATTTCGTCACTGGCGCGACGGTGTTTTCGTCATTTGCATTCCTCGGCGGTCCCGGCTGGGCCTATTCTCGCGGCGCGGCGGCGTTCTACATCCTGTCCTACGGGGTGCTCGGCATGGCGCCCTGGTATGTGATCGGCCCCAAAGTCGCGCGCATCGGCCGCCAGCTCGGGCAGGTCACCCAGGCGCAGTTTTTGACCGGGCGTTTCCACTCGCGCGGGCTGTCGCTGTTGATTGCACTGATCAGCATCGCCGCCCTCATCCCCTACATCACCTTGCAGATGCGCGGCGCGGGCATTGTCATCGAAGCAGTCACCGATGGCCACGTTCCGCTGTGGGCTGGTGCCGCGGTGGCCTACGGCATCGTGCTGATCTACGTGCTGGTCAGTGGCGTCAGTGCCGTGGGCTGGACCAACACGCTGCAGGGCATGTTCATGATCGTGATCGCCTGGAGCCTGGGCCTGTACCTGCCGTTTGCGCTGTATGGCGGGATCGGACCGATGTTCGAGGCCATCCTGAGCCAGCGCCCGGAGCTGCTCGAGCTGCCTGGCTTGACCGGCGAAGGTGAGCCCTGGAGCTGGGCCGGCTACAGCAGCGCCATCGTGATCAGCGCTGTGGGTCTGACCATGTGGCCGCATCTGTTCATGAAGGCATTCACCGCGCGCGATGAGCGCATCATCCAACGCACGGTGGTCTGGTTTCCAAGCTTTCAACTGTTTCTGGTGCCGGTGTTTCTGATCGGCTTTGCCGGCGTGCTGTTCGTGGACGAACTGGCGCAACCTGATTTTATCCTGCCGTACTTGATTCTCAACGTGGATCTGCCCGTGCTGGTGGTGGGTTTGTTCTGCGCCGGTGCCCTGTCGGCGTCGATGTCGACCGGCGATGCGCTGATGCATGCCACGGCATCGGTGGCCGTTGAGGACGCCGTGGGGCCATTCGTCGAACTCAGTCAAGCGCAGCAGCGATTGCTGATTCGGATTCTGATTGTGCTCGCCGGCGCAACCGCCTATTTTTTTGCGGTCTCCGAAGAGCTGTCCCTGGTCGTGCTGCTGCTGACCTCTTATGGCCTGCTCGCCCAGTTGGCACCGCCGGTGCTCGCCGCACTGTTCTGGCGGCGTGCCACCACGCCGGGCGTTATTGCCGGCTTGCTCGCCGGTGGCGCAGCCACGCTGCTGTTTTTCTTTGTGCCGGAATGGAAGCCACTGGCGCTGCATGAGGGCGTGATCGGGCTTTGCGTGCACGTGCCCGTAATGGTGCTGGTCTCGCTGTTGACCTCGGTGCAGGACGCCGCCACCATTGATGCTTACATCGATCCACCACCGCGTTCACAATTAGGGCCTGTTTACACTAATCCAATTGTCACTGTTGCACCTGAAAGAGTGCC
>CAZHRH010000263.1:0-1819 GCA_964534475.1 uncultured Wenzhouxiangellaceae bacterium | reverse complement strand
ATGATCAATAGCTTTCGCCATAAAGGGCTCAAGCTTTTATTCGAGCGTGGAGACCGGCGGAAGGTGCAGGCCGCGCATGCTGACAAGCTGGAACGCATCCTGGCGCGGCTGGATGAGTCAGGCGACGTTTCTCACATGGCTTTGCCCGGGTTCAGGTTGCACTCTTTGAAAGGGGATCTTGCCGGGTTCTGGTCGGTGTCCGTTTCCGGCAATTGGCGGGTCATTTTCAGATTCGAGAATGGCAATGCCTTGGACGTTGATCTGGTCGACTACCACTAGCGAGGAAGAACTATGCCGATGAAAAATCCACCACATCCGGGGCTTTCGATCCGGCATGACTGTATTGAACCTTTGGGATTGAGCATTACTGAAGCGGCCACGGCGCTGGGTGTCAGCCGCAAGCAGCTTTCCGACCTTGTGAATTGCCACGCGGGCATTTCCCCCGAAATGGCGATTCGCCTAGACAAGGCATTTGGCGGTGGTGCCGGGACCTGGTTGCGCCTGCAAGCAGCCTACGATCTTGCGCGAGCGGCCAAACGCGCTGACGAAATCAAGGTTAACCGGCTTTCGTCGGCGGCATAGGGTTCAGGCTCAAGAGGAATCCTTAAGGTCTATAAGAAGCTACAGTACAGCCACACTCGTACAGCCCAATCCGACTTTTCCGCAGTAGATCAGCGTTAAGTTCGACAGGCCCTAGCTTAACAGGCTGCGCACCCGCTGCAGATCCGCTGCCGTATCCACACCACGCAGGCGTACGAGTTCAGCGTGATCCAGTGCGCTGACCAGCATCGATATGGCCAGTCCGTTCTCCAGCAGGCGCTGTTGCTCGAGTGATTCGAGCTGCTCCAGCTTGCCGGGTTTGAGCTGGTGCCAGCGGCGCAGCGTGGCGGCAGTATAGGCATACAGACCGTGATGCAGGTACACCGCCTGTTGGCTGATCAGGGTGGCTGCGGCCTGCCCTGCGCCGACACCTGCCACCCAGGGCAGCGCAGCGCGGCTGAACAGCAACGCGCTCTGGGCGTGATCCAGCACCACCTTGACCTTGCCGGGATCATGCAGCTGGCTGCTGTCATGCAGTGGCGTGCACACGCTGCAGGCGGCGGCGGAATGGTTGCCAAAATGCTTATCCAGCTTTTCTGCCGGTTTTATGTCCAGTTTTTCTTTGGCATATGCGTGCAGTGCCCGGATCAGTGCCACCGGCAGCAGCGGCTCGTCGCCCTGCAGGTTGATGATCAGATCGTTGTCCTGCAGATCCAGTTGTTCGATCGCTGCGGCAATGCGCTCGGTGCCGGATGTATGCGCGCCGGTGCGCAACACGCTGGCACCGAATGCACTGGCAGCCTGCTCGATTTTACTGTCTTCAGTGGCGATATAAACGTCGCCCACCCCGGCACGCATGGCCAGCTCCCAGCAATGCTGCAGCATTGACTTGCCGGCGATGTCCAGCAACAGCTTGCCCGGCAGCCGGGTCGAAGCCAGCCGGGCCGGGATGATGATCAGGCTGCGCGGCATATCTGCTGGCGACAGTGCTGCCGCAAGTTGTCGAGAAACTGCTGTGGCAGTTCGGTCTGCAATGGCACCTCCCAGATGTCGATATCGCCGCCATGAATGCGTTCTGCCGGTATCTTGACCGCATCCTTGCTAGTCACCAGCAACGGCTGCTGGCGCGGGAGTTGCTGCCACAAGCGGTCCGGTATATGACTGTGATCAGGCAGGGCATGTTCATGCACTTGCAGACCCTGTGCCGACAGCATGGCGAAGAAACTGCCTGGATCGGCAATCGCCGCCACGGCTTGCACTTCCTGCTGCGCGAATGTAT
>CAZHRH010000262.1:0-1825 GCA_964534475.1 uncultured Wenzhouxiangellaceae bacterium | reverse complement strand
ATAAAAAAACCGGCCGCAACAGCGGCCGGTGAATCAGGACTCTGGATAATTATTTATTGTTGTGATTGTGCAGAAAGAGTCCTATTGAGCGATGACTTCAATATCATCGATGTACCAGCCCTGGAAGTTATTGGAAACCCCGTCCACGCTGTCAAACTCAAAGCGCACACGGAACTGCGAACTGATAAAGGCAGACACATCAAAGTCCTCCAGCAACCAGCCTGAAGGGTTGCCGCTGCGCGCATCCCACTGCTGCAGCGTGGTCCAGGAGGAACCATTGTTGCTGCTGACCTGCACGCGCATGATGTCGAACTCGCCGTTGAACGATTCCACCTGCCAGAACTGACTGAACAACAGTGTCGCGGAGCCAAAGCCTGACAGGTTGATCGTTGGCGAGCGTACCCAGCCGGTCACCTGGCCACCAGTGTCGTAGTCGCAATTGGGAGCGGCGCGATTGAAGCCCAGCTTGAAATTGCCGGAGGCGGCAGCGATACAGTCAGATGACAGCCGCCAGAGATCGGCGGCGCTGGATGACTTGTTCCAGCCAGGCGCAGAACCGGCATCAAAGTTGGCGCTGAACACGGTGGTGCTGCCGCCACCGCCCCCTACGCCACCACTGGTGAGGCTGTAAAGCAGCAGATCAGGCGATCCTGTACCTTCATTGATGACCACGCCCGGCGTGCCGTTGGCGGTAATCAGATCGGCCAACTGGTTCGGTGACAGTGACGGGGTTTCATCCAGCAGCAGGGCGGCGACACCGGCCACATGTGGCGAGGCCATCGACGTGCCGCTGATGGTTCTGGTGGCGCTGTTGCTGGTCGACCAGGGCGCAGTGATGCTGACACCGGGGGCAAAAATTTCCAGACAACTGCCGAAATTGGAAAACGAGGCGCGGCGATCTGAGCTGTCGGTGGCGCCCACCGTGTAAGCACTGGCTGCGCGCGCCGGCGATTGCGTGCAGGCATTGACGTTGGAATTGCCGGCGGCCACGACAAACAGCACGCCCTGACTGCTGGCGTTGTTGACCGCATTGTCCAGCGCGGTGGAGGCACCGCCGCCCAGGCTCATGTTGGCCACGGCCGGCAGGTTGGCGCTGTTGGCGACGAAATCCACCCCGGCGATCACGCCGGCATTGCTGCCCGAGCCATTACAGCCCAGCACGCGCACGGCAAACAGATCAACGTTCTTGGCCACACCATAGGTATTGCTGCCAACCGTGCCGGCCACATGGGTGCCGTGACCATTGCAGTCGTTGGCACCGTTGCCATCGTTGATAGAGGTGAATGCCAGATTGACGCGACCAGAAAAATCCACATGCGAGGCGCGGATGCCGGTATCGACCACATAGGCTTCCACACCGCTGCCATCAAAATTGAAAGTGTAGCTGTTGTCCAGCGGCAGATTGCGCTGGTCAATGCGGTCCAGCCCCCAGGTGACCGGTGACTGTACCGCCTTGATCGACATGGTCTGATCGGCTTCGACAAAGTCTACATCAGGATGTCTGGCCAGCGCCCTGGCATCCTTTTCGCTCATCTGCACGGCAAAGCCGTTCAATGCGCGCTGGTACACATGCCGCAGATTTCCGTTGTAGCTGCGTGCCAGCGATTGCGCCACGTCGGCGGCTCGACTGGCGCCTTGCTTGAGCACCACAATATACTGACCCTTGATGCGCTTGGGGTTGTCCAGCCCGCGGATTTCCACCGCGGGTTTCTGCTGGTCCAGACTGACTTGTGCCAGCGCCGGATGCTGCGGTGATGCCAGCACAGCGAGTGCCAGCAGGGTGACATGAATCCATGATTTGTACATAACTTACTCCATTAAGTAT
>CAZHRH010000261.1:0-1861 GCA_964534475.1 uncultured Wenzhouxiangellaceae bacterium | reverse complement strand
GGATCTTCGGCCTGGTCAGGGCTGCCGGATAGACCTTGCGTTTCAGCCTGAACGGCAAAATCATGAAACTGCAGTCGCACTGCGCGCTGCTGTTTGAATTGTACCGCCTGATACAGCGGTTGCTGCTGTGACTGCTTATCTAACACCAGTGCATAGCCGCGCTTGAGCACCGCGTCCGGCCCCATCGCCTGTAATGTCCGGTAGTGCTGTTGCAGTTGCAATTGTTGCTGCCGCAGATATTGTTGCAGTGCAGCCGGCAGGCGCTGTTGCAATTGCTTGAGCTGCATCTGCTGTTGTGACTGGCGTTGCGCCAGCGGCACTTGCTGCAAGCGCTGCTGCAGTTGCTGCAGGCGCTGCTGATTGACCATGAACGTGCTTTTGAGTGGCCGCAGCAGGCGATCCTGCAAGCGCTGCAGATCCTGTTGCTGGCGCTGCAGTTGCCGGTCCGGGTGTAATGCGGTCAGGCGCAGCAGGGCATGGTCAAGCCGTTGCGTGGCATGGCCGAGAATCCAGTTGAACTGCTGCTGCAGGCGCTGCTGCCGGGCCGTGATGCGTTCGCGAATGCTGGTTTGATCGGGGCTGATCAACTCGGCGGCAGCCGAAGGTGTCGGTGCGCGCAGATCGGCGACAAAATCGGCGATGGTAAAGTCAGTTTCATGGCCGATGGCCGAGACCACCGGAGTCTGACAGGCGGCGATCGCACGCGCCAGCGCCTCGTCATTAAACGCCATCAGGTCTTCCAGCGAGCCGCCGCCGCGGGCCAGTATCAGCACTTGTGCCCACTGCTCCCGGTCGGCCTGTTGCAGCGCCGCCAGCAGTTGCGCTGGTGCCTGTTCACCCTGTACTGCGCTGGGGTAGAGTCGCACCCTGGACAATGGCCAGCGGCGTTCGAGCACGTGCAGAAAATCGCGGATCACGGCACCGCTGGCTGAGGTGATGATGGCAAAACGCGAGGCCATCTCTGGCAGCGCCTGTTTGCGTTCGCTGGCGAACAAGCCTTCGCCTTGCAACTGCTTTTTCAGCGCTTCAAACTGCTGCCGCAGCAGACCTTCACCGGCCGGTTCCAGGCTGTCCACGATCAACTGATATTCGCCGCGCGGTTCGTACAGGCTGATGCGCGCACGCAGCAACACCTGATTGCCGTTGTCGATGGACTTGCTGGCGTAGGCTGCTTTCGGACGAAACATGGCGCAGCGGATCTGCGCCTTGTCGTCTTTCAGCGAGAAATAGATATGTCCGGAGGCCGGCCGTGCCAGGTTGGAGATCTCCCCTTCAATCCACAGCACCTGAAAGCCGGCTTCCAGATGCAGGCGGACTTCCCGATTCAGTTCACTCGGGGTGTAGATGATTCGGCTGGAGAAGTCTGTGCTGGCCACAGCGCATCATTATAGACCTGGTCAGCATCAATACGCGGTGCAGTTTCACTGTCAATGCATTGCATCGGTGCCGCAGGCTGCAGCACATCGTTTGCAGCCGGCCATGCCAGACCCTGCAGGAAGCGTTCGGCCAGTGAGCGCAGGTCGTAGCTTTCAGCGTGTTCACGGCAATCTTCTGGCGCACATGCCAGCGCCCGGAACACCGCCGTCTGCAGATCCTCGTCCAGTGCCCCGGTGACGCCATCGCGCACCACGTCCAGCGGGCCGGGTACCGGATAGGCAGCCACCGGTACACCACAGGCCATCGCTTCCAGCATGACCAGACCCAGCGTGTCGGTGCGGCTGGGAAATACGAACACATCGGCTGCCGCCATGGCCCGGGCCAGCATCTCGCCCTGCATGAAACCGGTAAAATGAGCATGCGGCCATTGTTGCTGCAGGCGTTTGCGCGCCGGGCCATCGCCGATAATGACCTTGCTGCCGGG
>CAZHRH010000260.1:0-1904 GCA_964534475.1 uncultured Wenzhouxiangellaceae bacterium | reverse complement strand
AGCATCAGTTTGGTCGGTGTCATGCGCTGGCTGCAACGTCGCAGAAAATAAGCCCTCAATATACTTGAAAGCGTTCCTCCAAGACGTCATAATAGTGAGTCTGGTGCGGGGTGGAGCAGTCTGGCAGCTCGTCGGGCTCATAACCCGAAGGTCGCAGGTTCGAATCCTGCCCCCGCTACCAACTTTCACCATTCTCAATGCTCCCAATCAAAGATAACCACGGGTTATCATCCCGCTCAGACAGAGTCATAGACTTTACATAAATTTCGTCGACATCAATCTGCAATGCCATCGCAGCGGCAAACACATTGCAGCGGTCAGCACTACTCAGGCTTGACCAGCTCCACTTGACCATCATGCAACTGGTAAACCCTGTCGGCACAGTCGATCAACGCGGGCCGGTGACTGACGGCGAGGATGGTGAACTCACTGGTCAACTGGCGCAGGGTGGCGGTGATGCGCTGCTCGCTTTGTTCGTCCAGCGCGCTGGTGGCCTCGTCAAGAATCAGTAAATCCGGTTTGCCAATCAGAGCTCTGGCCAGAATGATGCGCTGACGCTGACCGCCGGAGAAGCGACTGCCGCGCTCACCGACTGTTGTGTCCATGCCGTCTGGCAGTTCGTTGACAAAGGCCATGGCGCCAGCCTGGGTCAGCGCACGTTCAATGTCGGCACGGCTGTATTGTTGATCGCCCAGGCCGACGTTGTAGGCAATGCTGTTGTGCAGCAGGATGGTGTCCTGCGGCACGTAGCCGATGCGCTGGCGCCAGTGGCTGATGTCCACTTCGCTCAGTGGCGTGTCGTCAATCCAGACATCGCCTTGTTGAGGCCGGATCAGCCCGGCGATGAGGTCAATGACTGTGGTCTTGCCGGCACCAGAGTGGCCGGTGAGTGTGACCATGGTGTGCGCTGGAATGTGCAACGAGATATTGTCCAGCAGCTTCTGCTCGTCATAGGCAAAGCTGACGTTGTGCAACTGCAGCAGTTTGTGCAGAGCCGGCTGTTGGCTGCCCAGTACCGGTTCCTTGTGCGCGCGTGCATCCTCGGTGGCGCGAGTGATGGCGAAGTAGGCGCTCTCGCTGCCGGCCAGTTCCTGATAAAACTGTTGCACCTTGTACAGGCGCTCCATGCCGCGTGCCAGCAGTGCAAACAGAATCACGTTTTGCATGATGGTGCTGATGGACTGATCCAGATGAAAAATCGCGGCGTAAATACCGATCACAGCCAGACTGACGAACAGCGGGTCCTGCATCGCGCGCAGCGTTTCCTTGCTCAGCACCTGGCGCTGCAGGGCGCGGTTCAATTCTTCCGTTTCTGCCTCGAGCAGTTCACTACCGTGATGCTCGCGCGCCATGGCCTTGAGTGATTTCAGCGACGACATCAGATCGGCCAGCCGGCCTACCAGCGAGCGCATGAGCAGGGTCTGATCCTCGCCGGCACGCCGGGTGATACGCACGAGAATGTTCAGGATGGCCAGAATCAGTATGCCGCCGGCCAGCGTGATCCCGGTAAGCATGGGTGAAAACGAATAGCCTACCAGCATGGCGACAATGCCTTGCACCAGCATGCTGACCATGCGTGCGCCTTGCAGAAAGGCTTCTGAGGCGCGCATGGCCTCGGCGGCGACAGCATTGGCCAGACCGCCAGTGGATTGGGTCTGGTAGTAGACCCAGCGCGCCTGCAGCAGCGCGCGCATCAGATTGCTGCGCAAATCGGTGGCGATCCTGGCCACGGTGTAGCCCACCTGGCGATTGGCCAGCAGAATCAGAATGGCCTTGAACCAGAAGCCGGCGATCAGCAGCAGCAACAGCGTCGACAGCGAGGCATCCAGACCGATGGCCTGGATAAAGCCATCCAGCCAGTCGGGCAGCTCCAGATTGCCCGGATCGGATACCGCATCTTCCGG
>CAZHRH010000259.1:0-1921 GCA_964534475.1 uncultured Wenzhouxiangellaceae bacterium | reverse complement strand
AGCGGGCGTGATCATCTCAATATCTTTGCCATCCACCCGCAAATGCCTGCTGCACTTGCCGAGCAAGTCAAACCTTTGCTCAGCGCTGAGTCATGCGCAACGGATCAATAACCTGCAGTACTGCGGCATGCTTGGGTGTAGCCGATAGCATGCTCACAACCGGGCATGCCAGTACAGCCTCAATGAAGCCTCAGGCAGCCTGAACGCACCATGGTTTTTGGTAAACCCGTGGATGGGTGCTCACGCGCAGAAATTCGTAGCATATGCTCCAGGTGAGAAACCAGGGTGTGGATTGTCGTCGAAGTTGCTCGATCAGGTGGCGACACGGCTGATGAAATTCGCTGTCAGCATCGGCGGCATATAGCAGAACATTGGTATCGATGACGTGCATAATTGATCAGAGGTTCCTTAGCTGTTGTCTCACAGCAGCAGGTCGTTTCAAGACTGGCTCATTTGCTCATACAAATCGTCACGATCAGCCACATCAACCCTGGCACCACCGCTTTCCCATTGCGGCAGTGCATCTGCAAGCTGATTCACTTCCTGTCCGGATTGATCCAGCAGCAGTCGCAGCCCGGCCTCGACCAGCTCTGACATGGTGCGTCCCTGGCGCGCCGCTTCCTCGCGAAGTCGCTGCATGACAGTAGCATCGATGTTCAATGTGGTTTTCATATGGGAAAACATATCGCTGATATGGTTATATTGCAACGGATTGTTGCCATCATGCCGATGATTGTGGTCACGATGGCGAATTTTTTGCAGAGAAAAATGTGCTGTAGCTTGCTTGCTGCGATGGCATAGAGACAATGCAAAGTTGTATTTATATTCTATTGACGGAATAGTCCATTTATGGAATAATTATATATGGTCTGGGCGGTTGAATACACGAATGAGTTCGAACTTTGGTGGCTTGATCTCACAGAGCGCGAGCAGGTTTCTGTGGCGGCCACTGTGCAACTTCTGGAGCAACTCGGGCCACAACTGCCGTTTCCACACAGTAGTGGTATCAAAGGTTCCAAGCACAGTCACATGCGAGAGCTAAGAATTCAGCATGAAGGCCGTCCATATCGAACGCTGTATGCGTTTGATCCTCGCAGAACAGCTATTTTGCTGCTGGGTGGAGATAAGACCGGGGATGGGCAATGGTATGAAAAGCATGGTCCCGAAGCAGATAGACTCTACGACGAGCATTTGCAGGAACTGAAGCAAGCAGGATTGATCGATGGCTAAGAAATTTTCAAAACTCAGGGCAAACATGTCCGCTGCCGCCCAAGCCGAGTCGCAAGCAAGGGCTCAAGCCATGCTGCTGGAAATGCCACTACAAGAACTGCGCATGGCCCGCGGGCTCTCACAGCAAACATTGGCTGAAGTATTAAATGTACAGCAGCCGGCGGTCGCGAAAATGGAAAAGCGCACCGACATGTACCTGTCAACATTGCGCAAACACATTCGCGCAATGGGAGGCGAACTCGACATCATCGCACGCTTTCCTGAGGGTGAAGTGCATCTCGAGAATTTAACTCAGCCTGACGAAGAGCCATTATCCAGTGAAACAAACTGACTCTGAATCAACTGCTAAATTGACAGATCATCAGGATAACGTGGTTCGCGGCCCTCGAAAGCTGCAAGGTTATCTTGTCGAGACAACTTCCGGCATTGCCACATAAGACACGCTATTGTCCCGTGCCCACTGCTCAATTGGTGCCAGATCATTGCTGACGATGTTCTGCAATTCAGTCTTCAGTTCGGCCCATGCAGATTGCAGGTCGCGAAGACGATCCAAGCTGCCGGCGGTGACTGGTGCGCCGCTGGATTCGATCACGTCCAGCACAAAGCGTACCTGACCGGCGAGCATGGTTTCCCAGGCGTCTTCGTCTTCCAGGGTTTCATGCAGCGGCTGGATGATCTGGTGATCCCAGGC
>CAZHRH010000258.1:0-1953 GCA_964534475.1 uncultured Wenzhouxiangellaceae bacterium | reverse complement strand
CCGCATCTGCAGCAGGTCGATGGCGTCATGATCGGGCGGGCCGCCTACCAGACGCCGTGGCTGCTGACCGCATGTGAGCGCCTGCTGGGTGACCCAGACCACTTCCCGGATCGCGATCAGATCCTCGAACAGATGATCGACTATGCCAGACGACAGCAGGCCAAAGGTGTGCCGGTGCGGCACATCGGCCGGCACCTGCTCGGCCTCTATCATGCGCAACCCGGCGGCAAGCAATGGCGCCGGCAGATGAGCGCGTGTTTGCAGGATGATGCTGCCGGGCCGGATAGCTGGCGGCGTGATCCTCCTCAATTGCTCGCGTCGGCAGGCGCTTGAAGATCAGATTAAAATCAACCTTATGGCTTAGATCACCCCAAGCTGCTCACCAATTTTTTTGAACGCAGCAATCGCCTGATCAAGCTGCTCACTGGTGTGCGCTGCCGACATCTGCACGCGGATGCGTGCCTCGCCCTTGGGCACGACGGGAAAGAAAAAGCCGATCACATAAATGCCTTCGGCCAGCAGCAGATCTGCCATTTGCTGGGATTTTTTCGCATCGTACAGCATCACCGGCACGATCGGGTGCGTGCCCGGTTTGATATCAAAGCCGGCGGCCGACATCTGCTCGCGGAAGTATTTTGTATTGGCTTCCAGCCGGTCGCGCAGCTCGGTGCCCTCGGCGAGTATCTCGAACACTTTCAGCGCCGCACCCACCAGCGGTGGCGGCAGCGTGTTGGAGAACAGATACGGGCGTGAGCGCTGGCGCAGAAGATCGATGATTTCCCTGCGGCCGGTGGTGTAGCCGCCGGAACCGCCGCCCAGCGCCTTGCCCAGGGTGGAGGTGATGATGTCGATCTTGCCCTCGACACCGCAGTGCTCCGGCGAGCCGCGTCCGGTCTGGCCGAGAAAGCCGGTGGCATGGCAGTCGTCGATCATGACCATGGCGTTGAATTTTTCCGCCAGATCGGTGATTTCATCCAGCTTGGCGATGTAGCCGTCCATGGAGAACACGCCGTCGGTGACGATGAGGCGGTGGCGGCAGTTCTGCGTTTTTTGCAGTGCTGCCTCCAGCGCCTGCATGTCGCTGTTGGCGTAGCGATGGCGCTCGGCTTTGCACAGGCGGATGCCGTCGATGATGGAGGCGTGGTTGAGGGCGTCGCTGATGACCGCATCCTCAGGGCCCAGGATGGTTTCGAACAGGCCGCCGTTGGCGTCAAAGCAACTGGTGTAGAGAATGGTGTCCTCGGTGCCGTGGAACTCGCTGATGGCCTGCTCCAGTTGCTTGTGCAGGTCCTGCGTGCCGCAGATAAAGCGCACCGAAGCCATGCCGAAACCATGCTCGTCCAGGGCATCATGGGCGGCCTGGATGATGCGCGGATCATCTGCCAGCCCGAGGTAATTGTTGGCGCAGAAATTCAGCACTTCACCGCTACCTTCTACGTCGATGGCAACATTCTGCGGCGTGGTAATCAGGCGTTCACGCTTGTACAGGCCGTCGTCTTCGATGCTGTGCAGGGTGTCGCTGAGTTGCTGGTAGAAGCTGGTGTCGGTCATGGTGAATGATCACTGCGGAGGAATTGAGCTTATTGTAGCAAGTAGCAGTCGGTACAGGCTATGCTAGCAGCCTGACTCACAGGCATGACAATTCTCCCGTATCTTATGCGCCAGAATGTTCAGTCATCTCGTTAGCAACCTCATGCGGTGAATCGTTTCGGACCATGCATTCCCACGCTGGAGCATGGGAACGAGGCCGCCGCCGCCCCTTCCTGTTCATCCTGTACATCCTGTACATCCTGTACACCGCCCGCAAGACCTTGCTCAGATGTCACGAAATACTCAGTAACGGTGGATTTATGCAGCGATTCCATGCACACTTTCGGTCATGAGTAAGCCAGTCGAAGACCCCCACAAGCCGCTGCGCGCAGACGTCAACCTGCTCGGCACCGTGCTCGGCGA
>CAZHRH010000257.1:0-1973 GCA_964534475.1 uncultured Wenzhouxiangellaceae bacterium | reverse complement strand
CAAACCGCCAGCACCGATCTGCTGTACAACTTCGGTTATTTTGACCTGGCTGAGCCGGATTTCTACTGGAATTACGCGCGCGGCATCATGCGCTATTACGCCGTGCCCGAAGACACCCCGGCAGCCTATGACTACTACGCGCGTATCGGCCGCAGCATTCGCGAACAGCGACTTGCCATCGCCCCGCAGCAGGCCAGCCTGCTGGCACAACAACTGCAGCAACTGACCACGCCCGACAGCCGCATTTACGACTACGATTATTTCTTCTACAACTGCTCCACGCGCGTGCGCGATCTGCTTGATCAGGCGCTGGGCGGCCAACTGCGCGCAGCGCTGCAACCGCTGCCGGCCGAGACCACGTTAAGGCGCGAAGCACTGCGTATGGTGCAAGGTGACCTGCCGGTTTACCTGGGTTTACAACTGGCGCTGGGGCGGCCGGTGGACATGCAAATCAATCAATGGCAGGCGGCTTTTTTGCCGGACAACCTGGCGGCGCAAGTGGCGCTCAGCGACGCTGCCCTGGTGCAAAGCGACGAGATGATTGCCAACGGCCCGCAGGCGGCCAGCGTGCTGCAGCCCAAATACCTGCTGTTTGCCGGCTTTGGCCTGCTCACCATGCTGCTGATCCTGCTGCCGGCGGTGCTGTCCGGTGATTTCTGGTCGCGGCTGGGCGTGCGCCTGTGGCTGCTGCTGAGCAGTCTGACCGGCAGCGTGCTGCTGCTGTTGTGGTGCTGCACCGCGCATGAGCCCACCTACTACAACGAAAACCTTCTGCTTATGTTGCCGATCAGTCTGCTGCTGTGGCGCTTTCGCGGTGGCACGATAGAGAAGCTGGCTGCCTGGCTGATGCTGCTGGCAATGATCGCTGCTTTGCTGCTGAAACTCACGCCACAGACGCAATTCAATCACGACCTGCTGCTGTGGCTGCTGCCGGCGCAACTGGCGGTGTTGTACTTCTGGTTTATCAGCATGCGCGAACAGCACGTCAGGGTGCTGTGGTGATGTAATAGCGAGCCGGGGAAGTTTCTGTGGCACTGGTGCGCCTGCAAGCCGGCTGCTAAAAACGAGCCTAGCTGATGCTGCAAATCGAAGCCATTGCACAAGCCTGCTGGCAAGCGAATCTGTTAACCAAATCAAAAAATATATATATCGGCAAATCGAGATACCATTGTTACCGCGTGTTACCCGCAAGCCAATGACACCACAACATGAGCCACCACAAACCCCATTTGCCAAGTAAAATATGCCCGGTCTGCGGTAAACCGTTTACCTGGCGCAAGAAGTGGGCGCGCGACTGGGACAAGGTGCGCTACTGTTCGGAGCGCTGTCGCCGCCACAAAGACAAAATCTGAGTACGTCCTGTTCGCACTGAAACCGACCTGAACACCGTCCATGCAAAAAATCTTCTCCTCGCAGCGCGTGCTGTTCGTGCTCATCATCGTTGTCATCCTGCTGCTGCGCTCGATCGTCATCGACTGGTACCGCGTGCCCACCGGCTCGATGAAACCGACCATTTTCGAAGGCGATTTCATCGTCGTCAACAAACTGGCCTGGGATCTGAAAGTGCCGTTCCGCACCGAACACATCAGCGAATGGGGTGACCCGCAGCGCGGTGACATCGTCGTGTTCAAAAATCCCGAAGGTACCGATCGCATGGTCAAGCGCGTCATTGGCATGCCCGGCGACGAGCTGCGCATCATCGGCGAGCAGATCTGGATTAATGATCAATTGGTCAGCTACTACCCGCTGCCGAAATCACGCTTTCCGGCGCTCAATGAACAAGACCGCGCTACCCACACCATGGCCGCCGAGCAACTGCCGGCCGATCCTGCACACAATTCATCCAGCGGTAATGAGCAAAGTCAGCCCGAGCAAGCCGTCATCGTGCACCCGGTCATGTTCGGCCCGGAAAAACGCCTGCCGCCGATCCAGGGCGACTACACCGTGCCACAAGACCACTACTTCATGCTCGG
>CAZHRH010000256.1:0-2030 GCA_964534475.1 uncultured Wenzhouxiangellaceae bacterium | reverse complement strand
TTTAGTGCTCCGCAAACAGTCATTACCGCCGGTCTACCGGCGGTTTTTTTTGCCCATGTGGTGCCAATGCGTGGCATCCTGCCCGGCTATGCTGCACAATACCGAGCTTTTCCATACCCGGTATCCATCATGTGCCCACAGCCTCGATCCATACTTCTTTATTTACTGCTGTTACTACCGCTCACAGCCAGCGCCAGCAGCGATCCGCACAGCTATGCCGAGCCGGAAACCGTCCGCATCGAGCATGTGCAGCTTGATCTGACGCTGGACTTTGACCGTCGCTGCCTGCACGGACATGCTGTGTTGCTGCTGCAGCGGCTTGCCGATGATATCCCGGTATTGATCCTCGACACGCGTGATCTGGACATTCAGCGCGTCCAGGTCAAAGCAGGTGCGAAGGCAAACTGGCAGCAGACAACATTCAGTCTGGCAGCAGCAGATCCTGCGCTCGGCTCGGCGCTGAGCATTGATTTGCCGGCGCGAGCCGACCGCGTGCGCATTGACTACGCCACCAGCCCACAGGCGTCGGGCCTGCAGTGGCTGACCCCGGCGCAGACCGCCGGCAAGCGCAAGCCATTCATGTTCAGCCAGTCGCAAGCGATCCATGCGCGCAGTTGGGTGCCGTTGCAGGATACCCCGCAGGTACGCTTCACCTATGCTGCCACCGTGCAAACGCCAGCCGGCATCAAGGCGGTGATGAGCGCTGACAATGACGCCAGCGATCAGGATGGCAGCTACCAGTTCGACATGCCGCAGCCGATCCCGTCCTACCTGCTCGCCATTGCTGCCGGCGAACTGCGCTTTAAAGCCATGAGTGAGCGCACCGGAGTGTATGCCGAAGCGGGCTTGCTGGATGCCGCTGCCACTGAGTTTGACGATACCGAGGACATGATGCTGGCGGTGGAAAAGCGCTTTGGCGAGTATCGCTGGGGTCGCTATGATCTGCTCATCCTGCCACCCAGCTTTCCGTTTGGCGGCATGGAAAATCCGCGTCTTTCCTTCATCACGCCGACCGTGATCGCCGGCGACAAATCACTGACTTCACTGATCGCCCATGAGCTGGCGCATTCCTGGTCCGGCAACCTGGTGACCAACGCGGTGTGGGCGGATCTGTGGCTGAACGAAGGTTTCACCACCTATCTGGAGCGACGCATTGTCGAAGATGTCTACAGCCAGAGTCGTGCCGATATGGAGGCCGTGCTGGGCTTGCGCGATCTGCAGCAGGACCTGGAATCGCTGGATGCTGCCGATACCCGGCTGGTGCCTGAACTGCAGGGGCGCGATCCAGACGATGTGTTTTCCAATGTACCTTACGAGAAAGGTGCCCTGCTGCTGCGCTGGCTGGAACATGCAATCGGACGTGTAGCGTTTGATGCCTGGCTGCGCGGCTATTTCGAGCGCAATGCCTTTGTGCCCATGACCACAACGCGGTTTCTGCTGGATATCGACAAGCACCTGCTGCAACAGCAGGATGAAGTCAAGCTGGCGCAGATCAGGCAGTGGATCGAACAGCCCGGCCTGCCCGAGATGGCCGCCTTACCAGAGTCCGATGCTCTTGCCGTGATCGACCGGGTGCGGAAGCAATGGCTCGGCGATGAAATGGCGGCAGCCAAATTGCCGGTGGCTGACTGGACCACGCAGGAGTGGTTGTATTTTCTCAATGGTCTGCCGCGTGATCTGGGCATCAAGCGCATGGCAGAACTGGATCGGGCTTTCCATCTGACCGCTTCGGGCAACAATGAAATCGTGCATAGCTGGTTGTTGCTGGCCATAGCCAACGATTATGTCTCGGCGCACGCGCGGCTGCGCGATTATCTGGTCAGTATTGGTCGCCGCAAGCTGATCGTACCGCTATATGAGGCCTTGCTGGAAACCGCTTCCGGGCGCGCCATGGCGCAGAGCATTTATGCCATGGCCCGGCCCGGTTATCATCCGTTGGCGCAAACCACGGTGGACAAGCTGCTGCAGGCCAGTTCCCCCCACCCCAGCCCTCCCCCGCGCGCAGGGGAGGGAGAATCCGAGGCGTTGTT
>CAZHRH010000255.1:0-2126 GCA_964534475.1 uncultured Wenzhouxiangellaceae bacterium | reverse complement strand
CGGTTTGCAGGCTACGGATCAGGACATTCTGGCCAACCTGCGCAAACAGGGTAAGCCGATTCTGCTGGTGGCCAACAAGACCGATGGCATCAACTGGGATGTCGAGCAGCCTGATTGGTATCAACTTGGACTGGGGCAGCCACTGGCCATTGCCGCTGAGCATCGGCGTGGCCTGGATGACCTGCAGCAGCACATCGCAGATGCGTTGCAGCCATTGTTCAGTGTTGCCGATGACGATCCGAAACACAATCCGGACTTGATCAGACTGGCATTGATCGGTCGGCCCAATGCCGGCAAATCTACCCTCACCAACCGACTGCTGGGCGAGCAGCGGGTGATTGCCAGTGCCGAGCCGGGCACCACACGTGACAGCATTGAAGTCAATCTGGAACGGGATGGCAAACAATACCAGGTGATCGATACGGCCGGTGTGCGACGTCGATCCAGAATTCATGATGACGTAGAAAAACTCAGTGTAATCAAGGCGCTGCAGTCAGTGCGCGGCGCGGATATTGCACTGGTCATGATTGATGCCCAGCAAGGTCTGGTGGATCAGGATGCCCATCTGATCGGTCAGGTGATCGAACTTGGCAAACCCATGCTGTTGCTGCTGAACAAGTGGGATGGCATGAGCCAAGATGACCGCCAGGGCGTCATTCAGGAACTCGATCGCAAGCTGCCGTTTGCCGATTTTGTGCCGCGCCTGAGCATTTCCGCGCTGCATGGCAGCGGCATTGGTGAATTGTTCAAGCTGATCAACCACATTCACGGCATCGCCGCCAGCAGTTTTTCCAGTAACAAGGTGACCGCCTTGATCAAGTCCGCGGTGGAGAAACATCCGCCGCCACTGAAGGGCGGGCGCAAGGCCAGCCTGAGTTATGCCCATATCGGCGGCCGTTCGCCACTGCGCATTGTCGTGCACGGTCATCGCACCGCCACGCTGCCGGCGAGTTATCATCGCTATCTGCTCAATCAGGTGCGTGATGCATTCAGACTGAAAGGCATTCCGCTGCAGCTGGAGTTGCGCGACGGCAAGAATCCATTCGCCGGCCGCCGCAACACCCTGAGCAAGCGGCAACTGGCAAAACGCAAGCGTCTGCAACGCCACATCAAGGGCAAGCGCTGATGACCACAAGCCATACTGTTGCGCTCAGGCGCGCTGCTGCGCAGTGTCGGCTGCGCGCAGCCGGCAAACTGGCCTGTGCTGCGGCTTATCAGGAGCTGGTGTGAGCAGCGATTCGGCAGCCGGCCGGGCGCAAAGACTGGATGGCAAAGCGCTGTCCGGCAAGATGCGCGCGGGCATGCAGGCCGCCATCGAAGCTTATGTTGCCGCCGGCAATAGCGCACCGGGTTTGGCTGTGGTGCTGGTCGGTGATGATCCGGCCTCAGCGGTATACGTGCGCAACAAGCAGCGCGCCTGCGAACAGACCGGCATGCATTCCAGCATTGTGCGACTGCCAGACGATGTGACCACAGCGGCATTACTTGCCGCAATCGATCGGCTCAATGCTGACAACAACATCCACGGCATTCTCGTGCAATTGCCGCTGCCTGAGCATATCAACACGCAAACCGTGCTCGAGCATGTTGCTGCGACCAAGGATGTGGATGGATTCAACGCCATGAACATGGGCCGGCTGGTGCTGCGTGATCCCGGCATACGTCCATGCACACCGCATGGTGTCATGGCCCTGTTGCATCATCATGGCATCAGCACGCGCGGCATGCATGCAGTGGTGGTTGGGGCGTCCAACATCGTTGGCCGACCGATGGCGCTGGAACTGTTGCTGGATGGCGCCACGGTAACCGTCTGTCACCGTTTTACCCGAAGCCTGGAGCAGCACGTGCGCCAGGCAGAGCTGTTGGTGTCGGCGGTGGGCAAGACCGGTATTGTCGATGCCAACTGGCTACAGCAAGGCGCAGTGGTGGTTGACATCGCCATGAATCGGGCAGCCGATGGCAGTCTGTGCGGTGATCTCGATGCCGCAGTGGTCAGACAAAAAGCGCGCTGGTACACGCCGATACCCGGCGGCGTCGGACCCATGACGGTAACCATGCTGCTGCTGAACACCATGCAGGCCGCCGGGATTGATCTGCCGACAACTGAATTCAATTAGGTTCCCTAG
>CAZHRH010000254.1:0-2151 GCA_964534475.1 uncultured Wenzhouxiangellaceae bacterium | reverse complement strand
ACGTGATTTGTCATCGCAAAAAAGCTGGCCGAGCTTTTTTTCATGCCAGGCAATGTCATGGCGTTCTACCATTGCGAGAAAATCATCCTGGGTATAACGACTCAGCGCCGATTTGCAAAAGTGTGCATTGGCGGAAATGAAGTTGTCCGGCGTGGTCCACAGGTTGGTAAAGTTGCAGCGCCCACCGCCAGACATGAGAATTTTTTTGCCCGGCTTGTTAGCGTGCTCCAGCAGCAACACGCTGCGACCGCGCTGGCCTGCGGTCAATGCACACATCAGCCCGGCGGCTCCGGCACCGATGATAATGACATCGGCGTGGCCTGCAGAAGTATTGTTCACCGGCGCACTACTGACGTTTGTACTGGGTCGGGCAATGACTGCGCTGCACTGATTTGGACCGCAATTTCAGATGCTTGGTGGCACGCCCGCTGACCCGCTTGCGCCACAGCCGGAAGCTTGACGACTTGAGCTGCCGGCGCATCAGGGCAATGACATCGGACTCTTTGAGACCGTAATTGTGTTCGATGGCCTCGAACGGCGTGCGATCCTCCCAGGCCATCTCGATAACACGCGAGATGGCTGCTGCATCCAGTTCAGACAGGCTTTTGCGTTTCATATTAAGCGTTAGAGTAGAGTTTATTGATCCACAGATTACACAGATTACACAGATTACACCGATTTCTTGCATTGATCGAATGCATTGTCTAGGGTTTTTGTCATCCCGAGCAAGCACAGCGAAGAAACGCTAAGTCTGGGCTGTCATCCCGAGCAAGCGCAGCGCGTCGAGGGATCTCAGCAGTGACCATATTCAAGTTGGCATGAGTCATACACTATTATTAGATATAGTGATGTGACCTATCGGTGTGATCTGTGCAATCTGTGGTTCCTTGTGTTCATATTCTTGTCTGAAGACTGAACTACTCATCCCAAATCCGGCTTGTCGCGCAGCTTCTTGATCTGGCTTTTGTGCTTTTTTGCCTCCAGCCGACGGCGTTTGGCTGCCGGCGAGGGCCGCGTCGGCTTGCGCTTCTTGCGCACGCGCGTGGCGTTGATAATCAACTCGCGCAGACGCAGCAAGGCATCAGCACGGTTCTGTTCCTGGGTGCGATGGCTCTGCGCCTTGATCACCACCACGCCTTCCTGGGTAATGCGCTGATCGGCATATTGCAGCAGCCGCTGTTGCCAGGCCTGCGGCAGCGATGAGGCCTGGATATCAAAACGCAGATGCACTGCCGTGGCCACCTTGTTGACGTTCTGGCCACCGGCACCGCCGGCGCGAATGAACTGCAGGTCAATTTCGCTGAGCGGAAGACTGATGTTGTGACCAAGTTCCAGCATGCTGTCAATGATAATGTATCTGTTCGAGCACGCGTTCATTCAATGTCGTTTTTGTTGGTCTGTTCTACGGCACATTGATCCCCGGTACCCTGCTCAGGTCGCTAGCCTGGATTATTCACTAGCGACGTGGCGAGAGGCCGTAAGGGTATGAAGATGCAAGGCGCGCGAAGGAACATGCGCGCAGACGTACTTGAAGGTCCGTTGAGCACATTTTTCGAGTGCAACACAGCAGATTCATGCACTGACGGACTCGCAGTAGTCGCTCATGAATCATCCAGGCTAGGCACCAGAACCAAAGGCGATGCCAAGGCCATGGTCAGAAACACTAGATGGATAATTTTCGTCGGTTTTACTTGTTCCACAATCTGTTTTTATCGGGCCGCCGGCACCTGCGCGCCGGGCATGGCATAGTGCTCAGTCATGAGAAACCTAATGAGGACCGAATTACTTCACCGCCTGTCGGTTTCAATCCATTTTATCATCGCCATAATCGTCCTGACGCGACTCAGTCCTCGAAACCGTCACAGAAGATGCCGTCAGTGACGCCGGGGCAGATCGGCTGAAGCCAGGACGACACCGCGCCCCAGCGTTCGCTGCCTGAGGTGTTGGGCCAGCGTGGCAGGCCGACGATGGCGTGGTTTGCAAACAATGCTACAGCGGCGCCGAATTCCACGTTCAGCGTGCTGACCGGCACCAGCCGATCGGTTTCGTTCCATGTCCCCGAGGCGATTCGCTGGAACAGTGTGGCGAAGTTGTCCCCGCGGGCACCGACCAACAGGCGGTTGCCGTCAAGTGCCAGACTGAAAGAGAACC
>CAZHRH010000253.1:0-2164 GCA_964534475.1 uncultured Wenzhouxiangellaceae bacterium | reverse complement strand
CTGAAAGCCAGGTCGGAAACCTCGACAAACCCGTACAGATCGCAATTGCCAACGCTGTCGGCATAAATCTCATACACCTTGCCCTGATTCAGAAAGATGACTTTGTGTGTGTGTTTTGCTTCATATGCGTATCAGATGGGGGCGAAACAGGCGCAACATCAAGCCAAACAGCATACCGGCAAAAAAGCCGGTCAGATGCACACGCCAGACGATGTTGCCGGCCAGCGGTCCCTGCATGCTGTAAATCACCTGCAGGACAAACCATGAGCCTATCACGAACAACGACGGCAGACGGGCAAACTTCATGAACAGCCCCAGCGGCAGATACAGACCCATGCGACGCATGGGGAACAGCACCAGGTAACAGCCAATCAAGCCGGAAATACCACCGCTTGAGCCGATCACTGGCGTGTTCAGGTCCGCCAACTGCCAGATCAGCAGCACGTTGGCCATTGCCCCGACCAGGAAGAACACCAGAGCCAGCGTCAGGTGGCCGGTGTGGCGCTCCACGGATAGCCCAAAAGCCCACAGATAGGCGATATTACCCAACATGTGCAGCCAGCCAGCATGCAACAGCAAGGCGGTAGCCGGGCTGATCAGTAGCAGCAGCAGCGACTGCCAGTCTCGATTCTGCCAGCCGGACTCTTGCAGCAATGGCTGAAATTCATTCGCCAGAAACCCCCATTTGTCAATCAATGACTGTTGTTGCGGTTCGTCGATGACCGCAAGATAGCTGGTGATGGCAAGAATCGTCAGCGACAACAACAACACCAGCCAGGGTTGCACCGGCTTGCGTTGCGGGCGCTCGCGAATGATGATGGTCACGAGATTTTCAGGTCAGCTATGGCAACAGAAAACGGTACTGTTCAAACTCGAACACCACACCGTCACGACGAATTTCCTCCACTCGCAGGCCCTCGCCGACCTCATCACCCTCAAAAAAGCGCTGCTGGTTGATCACCGCAAAGCGCTGCTCTGGGTCGTCATTATAGATGCGAATGGTGACGCGGAAATCTTCCAGTTCCTGGCGCACCGCGACCGGAAGTTCATAGTAAGTGATCGGCTCCGGTGTCGCTGGTCGCCATTCCCGTGATTTGTCATCCGGCGGCTGATCTTTTGCTTCCGGCGCAACGGCGATGTTTTCAGGATCGCTAGCTGAGGTCGTCGCTGCGCCGCTATCTATCTCTGTGTTGTCGTCTGGCAGATCCGGCGCTGGCTGCGCCGACTGTTGCGCCAGGCGCTCCAGATGATCCGCGCTCAATGGCTGTTGTGGCGCGCTGTCCATGGCAGTAGGTAATTCACGACTGATTGCGCCGCCCTGGTCTGGATCAGCTTGCGGTTGTGCACTGGCACTTGTCGGCGCTGCCAGGCTGCGCGCCGCTGGAACCTTGAACGGTGTATCCGGCCCCGGTTCCGAACTGGGTTCTGCCGCCGCCCGATCCGTGCCTGCGCTGGCCGGCTCGCTTGCGTCGACCTCGTCGGTAGCGAAATTGCTGGCGGCGACGCGGCGGTCAGACTGTTTGTCCTGACGCATGTTGTCGAACAACCACCATGCAGCGACAGCAAACAGCAGCAGCCCGATCATCAACAACGGCCAGCGCCAACGCGGCATACGCGCTGCACTGGCAGGCATAACAGGCACGTCAATATCCGGTGCTTTACCCAGCTTTCGCTGTCGTTCCGATTTGCGCAGCGCATCCAGTAATAAAGACATGGTGATCAGTCCTGTTGCATGGCGGTGGCATTCGACGCAGGGGTCAGCAGCTGCGCTTGTGCGCACAGGAACAATCGGGTTTCACGTCCCAGCACGCGATCCACCTGCAAACCATTGCGCAACTGAAACCGCCCCACCCATTCGGCAAACTGTTGATCATACTGGCGATCCACGGCACCGCTGTATGCCTGTAGAGACAGTGCCGCAGCCTGCTGTTTGAGCGTGCTGATTTCGGCCGCGCGGTCACCCAGCGTCCAAGCCTTGGCCCGTCCAGGGCAGACGGCGGTAAATTGGCCGTTTTGCCACAGTGGACTGAGTTGTGCAAGTGCCACCTGCCTGGATTCAATGCCGTTATTCACCAGCGCTTGATCATTATCGATGCTTTCCACCAACAATGGTACCTCAGCCATGCGCTTTGCTGTTTGCAGCATCAGCACCACCGGTAGCTGC
>CAZHRH010000252.1:0-2231 GCA_964534475.1 uncultured Wenzhouxiangellaceae bacterium | reverse complement strand
AACAGACGCTGAGCTTTTCCGCTGCAGTACTGGCCGGGTTGGGGCGCAGCGATGGCTTGCTGATGCCGGCCAATCTGTCGGCGTTGAACAACCTTGATCAGTTGCTTACCATGGATCGCCAGCAGCGCGGCAGCATCCTGCTGCAGCATCTGATCGGCGCTGATCCACTGGCGGCAGCGGTGCCGGAGATGCTGCAGCAGGTGCTGGATTTTGATCTGCCGCTGGTGTCGCTGGATGAACACATCAGCGTGTTGGAATTGTTTCACGGACCGTCGAAGTCGTTCAAGGATTTCGGTGCCGGCTTTCTCATCGCCTGTCTGCAGCGCTTGCCGAGCGCGCACCAGCGCGTGATTCTGACCGCCACCAGCGGCGACACCGGCGGTGCCGTGGCGCAGGCGGTGGCGCGACTGCAACACGATGCCAGTGACACTGCCACCAGCGCGGTGATTTTGTACCCGGCAAAAGGCGTCACCCCGGAACAGGCACAGTTTTTCAGCAGCGCCGACGAGCATGTCATCAGCGTCGCCGTCAACGCCAGCTTTGATGACTGCCAGCGGCTGGTGAAGCAGGCGTTTGTCGATCCGGCGCTGCAGCAACTGAATCTGATCAGCGCCAACTCGATCAACGTCGGCCGGCTGCTGGCGCAGTTGCTGTATTACTTCGATCTGGCGGCCATGCATGCGCAGCCTGAAAAGGTCATGCTGGCCATCCCCAGCGGCAACTTCGGCAACGCCACCGCCGCGCTGATGAGCTGCGCACTGGGCTTGCCGTTTGCCGGCGTGCTCTCGGTAACCAACGAAAACGACACCGTTCCCAGGTTTTTGCAGCAGCAGCAATGGCAACCGCAGGCAGTGCAGCGCACCATCAGCAACGCCATCGACATCGCCATGCCGAACAACTTCCCGCGCATTCTGTGGCTGATGCAGCAGCACCCCGAATTGCGCCCGCGGTTTGCCGCCGTGCGCGTGGATGAGGACGACAACCGGGCGGCAATACGGGCATTGGCGCAGCGCGATTACCCGGCCGAGCCGCACACCGCGCTGGCTTGGCAGGCCTGTGCCTCAGCATTGCACCAGCAGCAATTCAGCCAGGCCGAGCAGGCGGTGGTGGTGGCCACTGCAGCCGTGGATAAGTTCGCCGGGCTGATCCAACAGGTGCTGACCAGCACGGCTGATCATGTTCCGGCAGCGATGCCGGCGGCCGATGTGAAAATGGCCGATGACTACACTGCACTGCAATCACTGCTAATGAAAATGATCTGATCAAAGAGTCACTGAACAGACACTGCGTAGCCAAGTTTTCGATGGTTACCGACATCGCGAAAAGCTATAATATCGAATGATTGTGATGTCTATCAATCTGTCTCATTTATCCTGTCAGGAGTTTTTGCCGTGAACCATGAAGACGGCCTGTTTCTAAAGCGTTTCAGTCTCATTATTGTCGGGCTGGCGTGCTTTTCTGTGGCACTGATGCTGGTCGCGAATTACATGCACGGGCAGTTGGTTCCCGCCACCCATCCGATTCGTCAGGAAATGAAGCTGGCTCGCATTGAACCTCCCACCGGTGTTTACACCAGTGCCGACGCCGCTGCCAGGGCGACAGTAACAGAGCAGCCCAAAGGCGCATTTGCTGGTGCACTGGATCCACTGCAGATCTACAACAACGTCTGTGCCGCCTGTCATAACAGCGGTGCCGCCGGTGCGCCCATGCTGCAGGCCGAGCAGTGGACCGAGCGACTCGACAAAGGCACCGAAACGCTTTACGCCAATGCCATCAACGGCATCGGCATCATGCCGGCCAGGGGCGGGCGCAGTGATCTCAGCGATGAACAGGTCAAGGTCGCGGTGGACTGGATGCTGGATCAGCTTGACTGATCGCGTCACAGGTTTCGGTCACTGCCTGCTGCTGCTGGCCACCCTCATTGCTCTGGGCGGCTGTCAGTCCGCAACTGAGCGGCATGAAGTAGAGGTCAATCTATCGGTACCTGCCTGCAGCGACGCGCATGAGCCCATCGGCAGCATACAGGGCCGGAACTACGCTTCTCCCCGAATCAATGAGGTCGTCACCATACGCGGTGTGATCACGCGGCAACTGGCCAACGGCCGTTTGTATCTGCAGGAACCTGCCGCCGCCGCAGACAACGACCCACTGACATCCGATGCCATGCTGGTGTCACTGTCGCCTGCCACACAACTCGCCGCTGCTGTCGCCGGCAGCGAATTGATTGTGAC
>CAZHRH010000251.1:0-2232 GCA_964534475.1 uncultured Wenzhouxiangellaceae bacterium | reverse complement strand
CTGCCGGGGACACCAACACCACAGCATCTGTGCGCTGTTCATGATGGATAACTGGTCACCGATTCACTATACGACTCAGTCCAATTTTCAATCACGACAGATACTGGAGACCACGCCTTGCCGCGTATTGATCTGCAGCAGGCGTCGGCCATTGAAAAACTCATAGCGATGACCCACCACAGCTCCAAACTTATTCTCCAGCCTGACAACATTGTCTGCGCTCAACTGACGCACCACAGCGCTGCTGTCACCGCGCACAATCAGCTTGCCTTTGATGCGGGCCGAGTTGGAACCGCAATCAAGCGCCAGAACCGATCCGCTGACAAGCATCAGCACAGTCATGACCATCAGGCTAGTTTTCATAATGCATCCTCCACTGCAATCTGCCACATCTTACCATCGTATGGTCGCTGTTCGGATTTGGCTGGCAGCTTTTAGGCTAAACTTCCATAAAGCGTAAATTACCGGAGATCAAGCATGAGTATTCTGATTAAGCGCATCGCCGCGCTGAGCCTGTTGCTGACCAGCCTGACAGCAGTGGCGGTTACGGACAGCGGACACGAACCGACTGATGTCGATTTTCAATGGGCAATGAAAATTCCGATGCGCGATGGCATCGAGCTCAACGCTACCATTTACCGTCCGTTACAGTGGCAAGGCAAAAAACTGCCGGCCATTGTCACCATCACACCCTACATCAGTGACCGCTACCACCCCGACGCTCAGTATTTTGCCCGCCATGGCTATGCCTTTCTAGTGGTGGACACGCGCGGCCGGGGCAACAGTACAGGTGAGTTCAATCCGCTGGATCTGGAAGACGGCCGCGACGGCCACGATGTGGTGCAATGGATCGCTGCGCAGCCCTGGTCAAACGGCAAGGTGGCGATGCGCGGTGGCTCCTACGGCGGCTACAACCAGTGGGCTACGGCACGTTATTTTCCCGACAACCTGAGCACCATCGTGCCGATTGCCTCGCCGTATCATGGCATCGATTTCCCGATGAACTACAACCTGCAGTATCCCTACATCATCCGCTGGCTGACGCTGACCGCAGGGGTCACGCCGCAGGGACGCATCTTCGGTGACGACGCATTCTGGAACCGCAAGTACCTGCAGTATCACACCTCCGGTATGGCCTTCGCTGAACTCGATCAACTGGTGGGCCATCCCAATACGACCTTCCAGCGCTGGATATCACATCCGCAGCTGGATGAATACTGGGCAGCACGGGTTCCTTCGGCAGACGAGTTGAACAAACTTTCGCTGCCGATCCTGACCATCACCGGCTATTATGATGGCGACCAGCCCGGTGCCATGCAGTACTACCAGGATCACATGCAACACGGCAACGCGGCGGCGAAAGCCGATCATTACCTGCTGCTAGGTCCATGGAATCACAGCGGCACGCGCATCCCGCAGCAGGAGTTCGGCGGCATCAAATTCGGTGACAAGATGATGTTTGACGCCTATGCGCTGGATCATGCCTGGTATCAATGGACCATGGCCGATGGCGAGCGCCCGGAAATGCTCAAGGACCGCGTGAACTGGTTTGTCGCCGGCGCCAATGTCTGGAAATCAGCACCGTCACTGGAGGCCGTTGCCGACCGCGAAATGCAACTGCTGCTGGGAAGCACGCAACCAACACACAATGTGTTCGCCGCCGGCAGCCTCAGCTCGCAAGCCATTGCTGGACAGGACTATTCGCAGTACGTGTATGACCCGCTGGATACCAGCAAAGCCGAGCGCGGCGACGCCGAAGCGTACATCGTTGATCAGTCCGAAGTGATCCACAGTGACGGCGATGCTCTGATATTTCACAGCGAGCCATTCACCCAAGCCACCGAAATCAGTGGTTACCTGAAGCTGGAAGCCTGGCTGGAGATGGACGTGCCAGACACCGACATCAATGTCACCGTCTATGAAATCAAGGCCGACGGCAGCAGCATCGCGCTGGCCGGGGAAACCCTGCGCGCGCGCTACCGCAAATCATTGCGTGAACCCGAGCTGGTCGAACCCGGCACGGTCAATCTGTACACCTTTGATCGCTTCTACTGGTTTTCCCGGCAGATTGCTGCCGGCTCACGCCTGCGCCTGTTCATGCGCCCGGCCAACGGCCTGCAGCAGCAGCGGCACTACAATGCCGGCAAGCCGGTGCATCTGCAGAGCAAAGACGATGCCCGCACCGCCACCATCAAGCTGCATCACAGCAAGCGTTATCCCAGTCGCTTGATC
>CAZHRH010000250.1:0-2266 GCA_964534475.1 uncultured Wenzhouxiangellaceae bacterium | reverse complement strand
TGCCCGGCGACATGGCGCAGAAAGTCGATCCTTACCTGCGACCGCTGTATGACGCACTCTACGAAATGCTCGGCTTTGATCGCGTCGGTCGGCTGATTGACCGCCACGTGATCGAGGTGGCACCGCTGGCGTTCATGCGCGGTCGCACGCTGAACGACGCTTTTGTCATTCTCGATGAAGCGCAGAACACCACCAGCGAACAGATGAAAATGTTTCTGACGCGCATCGGCTTTGGTTCCTGTGCCGTGGTCACCGGCGACATCACGCAGATTGATCTGCCCGATCAGCGCCGCTCCGGTCTGGTGCATGCGCTGAAGATTCTAGAACACGTCATGGGCATCAGTGTGACCCGTTTCACGCATGAGGATGTGGTGCGGCACCCGATCGTGCAGAACGTGCTGATCGCCTATGAACGCGATGAGCAACAGCGCAAGCAAGCTCAGCGCAGCGACAGTTGAACAGCTGGCGCATTGCCGTACAGTATGCCCTCGCCAGCCGTCGCGGCATTCCGGCTGCCAGCAGTTTTCGTCGCTGGGCCGATGCAGCGCTTGCTGAATCAAACAGCGCTGCCGCACTGACCATCCGCCTGGTCGAGACCACAGAAATCCTCGATCTCAACCAGCGCTATCGCCAGCGCGACCAGCCCACCAACGTGCTGTCTTTCCCGCTGCCGGAACATGTGCAGTTGCAACACGGTGTGCTCGGTGACGTCTTGATCTGTCCCCACATCGCCGCCGCCGAAGCGCAGCAGCAGCACAAGCGCTTGCCCGATCATCTGGCCCATCTCACCGTGCATGGTGTGCTGCATCTGCAGGGGCATGATCATGTTGACGTGGCTGAAGCCGAAACCATGGAAAGCGCAGAACGGCGTATTCTCGCCACACTGGGCATCGCTGATCCTTACTTGATGCGTTGACGACCGCAGCAGTGCTGTCACTGCCCCCACCCCAGCCCTCCCCCGCGCACGGGGGAGGGAGCTTGACCTGCAAACTGTGCAACTGCCCCAACCACCAGCCCTTCTCGCCAACAGGAAAGAATGAAGTTTGTCAATGCAGACATTGCAGTTGAGACATTGATCCATGCCTGATGACATATCCATTTAGCCCAACAACGCCTCGGAAACTCCCTCCCCTGCGAGCGGGGGAGGGCTGGGGTGGGGGCACCAGGCAGAAAGTCAGTGACAACCGTGCAACCTGCCAATGGCTATAGATCACCTGTTTGCGGCATACCTCACTATCGGACGCTATATTTTTTGGCATTGATCCATGCCGGTCCTGTCCATACAACCCAACAACGCCTCGGAAACTCACTCCCTTGCGAGCGGGGGAGGGCTGGGGTGGGGGCACCAGACACGCAGAACATGGCGAAATAATGAGATTTCTCAGCTATACTGACAGTCTTGATAACAGCAGGAGCAAGGCCCGGGCGGGTCACGCGCATGAACGAAGACCAATCGAGTAACGGTTCCGGTTCTCATCCGTCAGCGGAAGAGCGCCGGGACCGGCACAAGCGCCATGGCATGTGGGCATGGCTGCAGCATCTGTTCGCCGGTGAACCGCGCAATCGCGACGAGCTGGTCGATCAACTCAAGGAGGCCCACGAGCGCGGTGTGCTGGATGCCGATGCCCTGGCCATGGCCGAGGGCGCGCTGGCCATGAATGAACTGCAGGTGCGCGATGTCATGATTCCGCGCTCGCAGATGGTGACGCTGAACAAGCATTGCCATGTCCAGGACGCACTGGCGGAAATCATCGACAGCGGCCATTCGCGCTTCCCCGTGGTCGGTGAGGACAAGGATGAGGTCTGCGGTGTGCTGCTGGCCAAGGATTTGCTGCAGTGCTTCATGGACAAGGACGAGCAGCACACGCTGGAACATTTCAGTCGGCCGGCATCCATCATTCCCGAAAGCAAGCGCCTCAACGTGCTGCTGCGCGATTTTCGCATCAGCCGTAACCACATGGCCATCGTGGTGGATGAATATGGCGGCGTGTCCGGGCTGATCACGATTGAGGATGTGCTGGAGGAGATCGTCGGCGACATCGATGACGAAACCGACAGCGAGGAACAGGTGCCGGACATCCTGCCGCTGGACGATGGCAGTTATCGGGTGCAGGCGCTGACCGAGATACAGGATTTTAATGACGAGCTCAGCGCCGGCTTCAGCGATGTCGAATACGACACCATCGGCGGGTTGGTGGTGGCGGCGTTCGGGCGTCTGCCGGAGCAGGGTGAGAGCATCGAACTGGAGCAGATGAATTTTGTCATT
>CAZHRH010000249.1:0-2286 GCA_964534475.1 uncultured Wenzhouxiangellaceae bacterium | reverse complement strand
CAGCAAAGCAAGATTGGACTCCGAGACCTGCGCGGAATAATCCACGTGATCACCACGCAAGCCACGCTTGAGGATGCTCTGAATCTTGATGCGGTTTTCGGTGTTGTAGCGATCGCGCGGGATGTACACCAGGCAGGAATAAAACCGGCCATAACGCTCGCGGCGGATGAACAGGCGGGTCTGCGGTCGTTCCTGCAGATCCAGCACGCCCATGGCCAGATTGTAGAGCTCGTGATCGCTGGCCTGCAGCAGCTCGTCGCGCGGCAATGTCTCGAGGATGTGCAGCAGCGCCTTGCACTCATGGCTGGCCCGGCGCAGCCCGGAGCGCTCCACCACGCCGGCGATCTTGCGGCGCAGTATCGGCACGTTGGCAGTGGGCTGGTTGTAGGCATGCGAGGTGAACATGCCGAGCAGGCGATGCTCTCCGACCACCTTGCCGTGCTGGTCGTAGCGCAGCACACCAACGTAATCCATGTAACCGCTGCGGTGCATCGGCGAACGCGCGTTGGTCTTGGTGATGATGATGACGTCGTGTTCCTTCTCGACCTCCTGCGCACCCTCCGACAGCGAGCGTAACTTGCGCTGTGCCTGGCCCCCCTTGTGGTGACTCATGATGCCGAGGCCGGAGCTATCCTTCATGTGCAGCTCGCGGTCGTTGCCGGACTTGGCGATGACGTACTCGCGATAACCAAGGAAGGTGAAATTATCGTCCAGCAGCCACTGCATGAAGGCCAGCGCTTCATCGCGATCCTCACTGCCAGCCGGCAGATAGTCATCGATGTTGGCGATGATGTCGCGGACCCGCTGCTGCATCGGTCGCCAGTCGTCCACCGCCATCTTCACCTGGGTCAGGGCGAGCTGGATGTTGCGCTTGATCTTGTTCAGCAGTTTGCTGTCGACCTGCTTTTCGATCTGCACGTGGATCAATGAGAATGGCTCACCCTCGCCGGCAGCATGCGGCATCAGCGTACGCGGACGCTGCTGGTCATCCAGCTTGAACCACATCACCGGATGGATGATCAACTCGATCATCTGGCCCATCTCGCTGAGTCGCATGCTCAGCGTATCAACCAGAAACGGCGAATCGGCGGCGACCATCTCCACCACCGTCGCGGTACTGGCGTAACCGTGATCATCCGGGTCGGCGTTGTACACGCGCAAGGCGTGTTTCTGCAGGTTTTGCCGGGCGGCAAAATCAGCCATGCTGCTGATCATGCCGACCAGCGTGGCTACCGAAAAACGGGAAATATCTTCGCTGGAAGTGCGGCGCAGAAACTGCTCGACAAAGTGTTCGGCCCCTTTCGCCTGCGGAAACAAATCGCCGCAGGCTGCTTTGACTTGCGCAATCATGTCCTGCCGACTGACAATATTCGAAGTGGTCATAGCGTGATCGCCGACAAATAGTCGATTTTACGCCACCTGCAGGGAATTGTCAGGGGCTTTGCCAAGCATCCAGCAGCGTTGCCGGATGTTCGCGATAGCGCAGATAGATCAGCGTAAGCCGGTTTCCATACGCGCTATGACCAAACGCTGGATTTCGCTGGTACCCTCGTAGATTTCGGTGATCTTGGCGTCGCGGAAGTAGCGCTCCACCGGCATTTCCTTGCTGTAGCCCATGCCGCCATGGATCTGCACCGCCTGGTGGGTGATCCACATGGCCGCTTCCGAGGCATACAGCTTGGCCATGCTGCCCTCGACGGTGAAGCGGGCGCCCGTGGTCTGGCTGTCGATTTTTTTCAGCGCCGCGTTTAAGGTCAGCAAACGAGCCGCTTCCAGCCTGGTTTTCATGTCGGCAATCTTGGCCTGGATCATCTGGAAGCTGCCGATCTCGCGCCCGAACGCCTGCCGCTCGCGCACGTAGGCCAGGCTGGCATCATAAGCGGCCTGGGCAATGCCAACCGCCTGCGCGGCGATGCCGATGCGGCCGGCATCGAGCACGCTCATGGCGATCTTGAAGCCCTCGCCTTCGGCGCCCAGCAGGCATTCTGCCGGGCAGTGATAATCATTGAGTTCGATTTCACAGGTGGCCGAAGCGCGAATGCCCAGCTTGGGCTCGGTCTTGCCGCAGGCAAAGCCGTCGATGCTGGTATCGATAATGAAGGCGCTGATGCCGTTGGCATTGGCATCGGCATCGGTCTTGGCAAACAGCACCAGGTAATGCGCTTCCGGGCCCGAGGTAATCCAGGATTTTTTTGCGTTGATTACATAGTGCTGGCCGTCGGCGGCTTTCTTCGCCGTCGAGCGCATGTTGCTGGCGTCCGAGCCGGATTGGGATTCGGTCAGCGC
>CAZHRH010000248.1:0-2305 GCA_964534475.1 uncultured Wenzhouxiangellaceae bacterium | reverse complement strand
GCATCGAGGATCTGCGCAAAATGGCCCGCGAGCGCTGGAATAAACGCGCGGAAAGACTCGGCATCAGCCTGCCGGAGCAGCCACCAGCAGACGCAACAACCGATGATCTCAACACCCAGAACTGATAAGCTGGCAGCAGCCAGCGTGTGATTTGCGCATAATGTAGGGCCTGGTAACAGTAAATCTCTCAATTTATGGACTACAAAGAATCCCTTTATCAGTTGCGCATCGAGCTGGTCAAGCTGCAACGGCATGTGATCAGCCACGACGAACGCCTGCTGGTCATTTTTGAAGGCCGCGATACTGCCGGCAAAGACGGCACACTGCGCCGCATCACCCGCCATCTGAGTCCGCGCGACCTGCGGGTAGTCGCCCTGCCCAAGCCCTCTGACAGGGAGGAAAGCCAATGGTATTTTCAGCGCTACACCGAGCATTTGCCCGCTGCCGGCGAGATGGTGTTTTTCAATCGCAGTTGGTATAACCGCGCCGGGGTCGAGCCGGTGATGGGGTTCTGCAGCGAACAGGAATACCACCGTTTTATGAGTACCGTGCTGGATTATGAATCCATGCTCATTCAATCCGGGATCCGGCTGATCAAATATTATCTGGACATCAGTTATGACGAGCAGAAAGACCGGCTGCAGCAACGTCGCGACAATCCGCTGAAACAATGGAAAATCAGCCCTATCGACAAGCTTGCCCTGGATCACTGGGACAGCTATACCAGCCATCGCGATGCCATGCTGGAGCGCACCCATTCAGCCATGTCGCCCTGGACTGTGGTCGATAACAATGACAAGAAAACCGGGCGCATCAATGCCATCAGTGACCTGCTGGAACGCTTGCAGTATGCTGACAAGGAACATGCCTTGTTGCAGCCGAATCGCGACAAGGTGTTCCGCTACGCTGCAGAACATACCGATAAATTGTCACGCTGACGCGCATTCCGCGTTATAATGATTATACGATGCCGCCCGGTCAGCATCGCATTCGCGGTAATTTGTTGGTCCTGCAAGACTGACAGTTCGTTCTGAACACACCTCGTTTACCCATTATTTTTTCGCCTGGACCGGCTCTTGAACAGCGCTAGATGGCGCGTTCAGGTCAGGTTACCAAGGAGATTTTCCATGTCTTTTCAAGATTTCGGCCTCATGGCCGAACTGCTGCGTGCGGTTGATGAGCAGCAATACACCACCCCGACTCCGATCCAGGCGCAGGCCATCCCCGCCATTCTCGCCGGCGGCGACGTTATGGCAGCGGCACAGACCGGCACTGGCAAAACCGCCGGCTTTACTTTGCCGCTGTTGCAGCGCCTGATGCACCATCGCAGCGACAGCAGCCAGCGCAAGGTGCGCGCACTGATTCTGGCGCCGACCCGCGAACTGGCTGCCCAGGTAGAACAAAGCGTGGTCACCTATGGTCGCCATCTACCATTGCAATCCATGACCATCTTCGGTGGTGTCGGCATGCAGCCGCAGGTCAATAAACTGCGCCGTGGTGTCGATATTCTGGTCGCCACGCCCGGGCGTTTGATGGATCACATGCAGCGCGGCACGGTCAAGCTCGACGGCGTTGAAATGCTGGTACTGGATGAGGCCGATCGCATGCTCGATATGGGCTTCATTCACGACATCAAGCGCATCATCAAGACCATGCCGCGGCAGCGCCAGACCTTGCTGTTCTCGGCCACGTTCTCAAAAGAGATCGGCATCCTGGCCGAGCAAATGCTGCGCCAGCCGACGCGCATTGATGTGGCCCCGCGCAATACTGCCGCCGAGACCGTGAACCAGACCGTCTACCCAGTGCACCAGAACGACAAGCGCGCGCTGCTGCAACATCTGGTGTGCACCAACAAGTGGGAGCAGGTACTGGTATTCGCGCGCACCAAACATGGTGCTGATCGCCTTGCCAAGCAGCTCGATCGCGATGGTCTCACCGCCACCGCCATCCACGGCAACAAATCGCAGGGTGCGCGCACCAGGGCGCTGCATGAGTTCAAGAGCAATCAGGTACGTATACTGGTGGCCACCGACATCGCTGCGCGCGGACTGGATATTGATCACTTGCCGCACGTGGTGAACTATGACCTGCCGGCGGTGGCCGAAGACTATGTCCATCGCATTGGTCGCACCGGTCGTGCCGGTCGCGGTGGCGAAGCCATCTCGCTGGTCAGCCCGGAAGAAGGCAAACACCTGCATGCCATTGAGAAGCTGCTGCGCAAAACCATTGTGCAGACCCAAGCTGAAGGCTTTGATGCTGCCGCCGTGGCCCACATCAAGCCCGCCCCGCAGGGCCGACCCGGTGG
>CAZHRH010000247.1:0-2367 GCA_964534475.1 uncultured Wenzhouxiangellaceae bacterium | reverse complement strand
AAGTTGCTTGATCGAATGCGCCGCATTATCCGCCTGAAGCATTACAGTCTGCGTAGCATGACCACTCACCGGTTCTGCCTGCTGAGGCAGAAAAACCAACATGTGAAGCGATTGGCGGCTGATCTGAGTCTGCAACGACGAGTTGCCAGCGAGCCAAGCCGACCACATGCAAGAGCAGTTGTACCCTGATTGAATTGGCGTCGAGTCCCTGCAACGATAGGCCCTTGTTGTTTGATTACTTGATCATAGTGGCAAAACTGCTTGCTGGCAAGGGTTTGGCGATCTTGTTCTGAAGAAACACATCGGTGCAATCTGTGTAATCTGTGGATCTGCTTCTCTTTCACCTGCAAACAGTCCCCTGCTTTGCTTGCGGATTGTCCGTCTATGCTATTGCGGTGTTATGCCGTCAACAACTGATATGCCAGCACCACTAACACAGCATACCCCGCTGCCAGCACGTCATCGAGCATGACGCCAATACCACCATGAATATGCCGGTCAGCAGCTCGGATCGGCCAGGGTTTGCTGATATCGAACAGGCGAAACAGCAGAAAGGCTGCCAGCCAGCCGCTGATGGAGACAGGTACCACCAGCAGCACCAGCCACTGGCCAACGAACTCATCCACCACCACGGCGCCGTGGTCGTGGGTTTTGAGTTTGTTGCAAATCACATCACTGGCCAGCACACCAAGCACGAAGACCAGCACAATCATGCCCAGCGACGGCCACAGCAGCGGCCAGCTCAACCAGGCCATTAGCTGCAGCCACAGCCAGGCCAGCAGCAAGGCCATGGCACTGCCGGTGGTGCCCGGCGCGATGGGGCTGAGGCCACTGCCAAAACCCAGCGCGAGCCAGCCGGCCGGATGACGCCAGGCCAGTTGCCTGAGCTGCTGGCGCTGCTGCTTGTTGGTTTTAGTCACTGTTAACCGCTCAAAAATCGGTATGTAATCGCCAGTTGCCCCCTCATCCTGTCCTTCTCCCCCAGGGGAGAAGGGACTCTTCGTTTTAACCATGACATAAAGTTATGTGTCGCAACAACTGACAAACTTGAGTAACAAACTTCACTGGCAAACACCATTGGCAATCTCGTTCTTTGCAGCCAGTGTAAGCCATTGCAGCCAGGCCAGGGTTTTATGCCGCACTGTGCGATGTCAATCATGAAAATGTTGCCAGCCAGTTGACGGCAGCTTGACCTGCTGGCCGTCAGCGCTGCGGTAGCGCAAGCCCGGTCGGGTTTCAATTTGGCCGATGGGCGTGAGTTGCACTGCGCAGTTCTGCGCCGCCTGCAATGCTGCCGACAAGTTGACTTCGGGCACGGTGCAGCACAGCTCGTAATCGTCGCCGCCGCTGAGCGTGCAGTGAAGTTTTTCATCGTCATGCAAAGCCGCCCGGCCGAGCTGGGCCGATTGCGGCACGCGATCAAGCTCAATGCTGGCACCGACTGCCGAGGCCTGCAATATGTGATCTAGATCTGCCAGCAGCCCATCGGAGACGTCGATCATGGCGCTGGCGATTCCGCGCAGAGCAATGCCAAGGGCGTTGTGCGGAGTCGGTCGGCGCAGTCTGCGCAATAAGTCATCAGCGACTGGTTTACCTTGCTGCAGCAGATGCAATGCGGCGGCGGCATCTCCGGTGCAGCCGCTGACCAGCACATGATCGCCCGGCTGGGCGCCGCAACGGGTCACTGCAGTGCCTGCCGGCAGCGTTCCGAGCACGGTCATGGTCAGGCTGAGCAGTCCGCTGGTGGTGTCGCCACCGATCAGTTGCAGATCGAGCTGGCGCATGATCGGCAGCATGCCGTCCAGCAGCGCATCAAGCCAGTCACTGCGCTGCGCTGCGTTCCAGTCTGCGGGCAGGCTCAGGTTGAGCAGACACCAGCGCGGGCGGGCCGCCATCGCCGCCAGATCACTGAGATTGACCGCCACCAGCTTGTGGCCGATATCAGCCGGGTTGTCGTCGGGGAGGAAATGGACACCGGCATTCATGGTGTCGGTGCTGATGACCAGTTGTTCGCCGTCCGCGAGCTGAATGATGGCGCCATCGTCGCCCATGCCCAGCAGCAGTTGCTCATCATCAGCTTGCGGCAAACGCGCCTGAATGGCTGCAATCAAGTCGAATTCTGAAAATGCCATAGCTCTGGGGGATTTAGCGAGTCGATGGTTGTGTCAGGGCACTGATCGTCGCTGTGTCATGGTCAACCCGGATATTAACAGATCTTAGCACTATGCAGCTCTTTGTCTAACTCCCCCATCCCAACCTTCCCCCGCTCGCGGGGGAAGGGGCTAGTCCCAGCCAGTCTTTGGCTGAAATGAATTCTGCAACCAGGGCCTGTTTACACTAATCCAATTGTCACTGTTGCACCTGAAA
>CAZHRH010000246.1:0-2375 GCA_964534475.1 uncultured Wenzhouxiangellaceae bacterium | reverse complement strand
TGCTCAACCGTTTCCACCTCGCCCATGCGCACGGTGGCGGACAGGCCGCGATGGCCGGAAATGCCGGCTTCAACGGCGCTGGCACCAAGCTTGCCGGCCTGTGCAACGACTTCGCTGACCAGAGCCTTGAGTTGCTGCGGCGAGAAATCCTGGTCCTGGTCAGCCGCAGTGTTTGCTGCAGATGTTGTTGCTGCCTCGTTGCTGATCACTGATTGCATAAAAAATACCTGTTGCTGGCATTGGCACCGGGCCAATGGTAATGATTGTAAAATGACTGCATGGCAGAGCAAAACACACCAGAGCGCGACCGCAATGCAGCCCGACATGCAAACCGGCATGAAGAGGATACTGCGACCGCTGCCGCCAGCGCGCCTGATCCGCACGACAAAACGCTCAGCCGCACGCAGCGCAAGCTGGCGGCAAAATCACTGCAGCAACTGGGCCAGAAACTGGCGGCGCTGCCAGTTAATGTACGCCAGACACTAGACCTGCCGGCCGATATAGCAGCGGCAATCGACCATCTCAACAGCATGCGCAGCCACATCGCACGCAAGCGAGAGATGTTGTATCTGGGCAAATTGCTGCGCCGCATTGATAGCAGCGAGATCATGGAAAGACTACAGCAAAATGAACAGCAGACGCGCCAGCAGGTGGCCAGCCTGCATCGCGCCGAACGCTGGCGCGAGCATCTGCTGCGCCATGGCGATCAGGCCTTGCAGCCACTGCTGCAGCATTTGCTGGCATGCCGAAACACGCTGGCCGATGACGTGCTGGCAGAACCACAGCAATTGCGTGCGCTGCTGCGCCAGGCACAACAACAGGCGCGCGCCAACAAACCTCCGGCCGCCAGCCGCAAGCTGTATCGGCTGCTGTTCGCCATCGATCAGGCACAAGCACTGCCGCAACTGTCTGAAACATCAAGATGAGACTTGTCTGCAACCGCATGACTTCAATCTGAACTGGTGCCACCCACCGTCAGCGTGTCGATCTTCAGCGTTGGCTGACCGACGCCCACCGGCACGCTCTGGCCTTCCTTGCCGCACACGCCGATGCCATTGTCCAGCTTGAGATCGTTGCCGACCATGCTCACCCTGGTGAGTACGTCCGGGCCGTTGCCGATCAGGGTAGCGCCGCGCACCGGATGCGCGATTTTCCCGTTTTTGATCAGATAGGCTTCGCTGGCCGAGAACACGAACTGACCGGAAGTGATATCGACCTGGCCACCGGCAAAACCCACCGCATACAGGCCGTGATCAACCGAGGCAATGATTTCTTCCGGATCGTGCGGCCCGGCCAGCATATAGGTGTTGGTCATGCGCGGCATGGGCAGATGCGCAAACGATTCACGGCGGCCGTTACCGGTGGGCTGATTGCCGCTGAGTCTGGCATTCAGCTTGTCCTGCATGTAGCCGGTGAGACGTCCATTTTCGATCAGCGTGGTACACGCTGCCGGTGTGCCTTCATCATCTACCGACAGCGAACCGCGGCGTTCTGCCAGCGTGCCGTCATCCACCACGGTGCACAAGTCGCTGGCCACGCGTTCGCCCATCTTGCCGGCGAATGCCGAGGTGCCCTTGCGGTTGAAATCGCCTTCCAGACCATGGCCGATGGCCTCGTGCAGCAGCACGCCCGGCCATCCCGGCCCCAGCACCACCGGCATGCTGCCGGCCGGGGCATCCTCGGCTTCCAGATTGACCAGCGCCTGGCGCACCGCTTCGCGCACTTCGTGCTGCCAGAAATCGGTGGTCATGACCCGATCCAGCGGAAAACGACCACCGCCGCCGGCCATGCCCTGTTCGCGCCGCTCGCCTGCCACGGCAATCACATGCACATTGAAACGCACCAGCGGCCGTATATCACCCGCCAGCGTGCCGTCGCTGGCGGCCACCAGCACCGATTCATGATTGGCCACCAGCGCCACATTGACCTGCTGCACGCGCGCATCCAGCGAGCGTGCATAGGCATCTGCAGCGCGCAGCAGCGCAACCTTATCGGCAGCAGAGACCGCAGCGATCGGATCTGTTTCCGCATACAGCGCCGGATACCGTTGTTGACGCCAAGCGCAGATACTGCCCTGGCCACCGCTCGCAGCGATACCGCGTGCTGCTTTGGCAGCCTCCAGCAGCGCCGGGAGTTGTACCTCATCGGCATAGGCAAAACCGGTTTTCTCGCCGCTGTTGGCGCGGATGCCGACGCCCTGTTCGGTGTGAAAATTGCCGTTGCGAACGCTGCCGTCCTCCAGCGACCAGGATTCACGCTGCAAGCGCTGGAAATAAAGTTCACCGGCGTCAATGGCTGGCGCCATCAGCGTATCCAGCGCCTGTTCCAACTGGCGTAGTTCAACCCCGGCCGGGGTGAGAATGGATTGTTGTGCA
>CAZHRH010000245.1:0-2376 GCA_964534475.1 uncultured Wenzhouxiangellaceae bacterium | reverse complement strand
CTGGCACTGGAGCGATTGGCCTGGCATCGCCAGCGGCTGCTGGGATGATGTATGACGATAAACTATTCGTCGGCATCAGGCGGCTGATAACCCTCGGGCTTTTCCGCACCGCCTTCGAACAGGAATTTTTCCATTTCCTTTTCCAGGAACAATCGGTGTTCCGGCTCCATTGGTGACAGGCGATTCTCGTTGATCAGCATGGTCTGGTGCGCCAGCCATTCCTGCCAGGCCGGTTTGGAGATTTGCTGATGAATACGCTGGCCAAGCTCACCCGGCCAGGGTGGTCGTGGCAGCGGCTCGGCTGACCGCTGCAGGTATACGCAAAAGATGGTTTCAGACATGATGATCAACAATGCTCCGGCAACTGTGCAATGATATCGCGAATCGGTTTGGGCAGTCCCAATTGCAACGATGCGCTCACATCATGCCATTGTAACTGAGCGTCCGCGACCATGCTGTCCGGCTCAACAGACATCAGCCAGGGTGTAATCTGCAGCCGCAAATGGGTCAACTCATGCCGAATGCCCGGCAGTGCTGTTGCCGAGTTGAGATCAGCATTGCCCTCCGGCAATGACCACATGCTCGCCCAGATGCCGCTGGGCGGTCTTTTTTGCAGCAGAATCTGTCCGCCACGCCGATACACCAGCAACTGCAGGTGACGCTCGGTTTTGGTCTTGCGTGGTTTGCGTGCCGGCAATTCGTGCTGGCGCTGCTCGGCTCTGGCGATACAGTCCGCGGCCACCGGACAGACATCGCAGTGCGGTTGCCGACGATGGCACAAAGTGGCACCCAGATCCATGCAGGCCTGGCTGTAATCAGCACCACGACTTTGCGGCAGACGCTGGGCGGCGGCCTGCCACAATTTTTGCTCGACCCTGCTGTTGCCGGGCCAGCCGGCAATGCCGGCATGACGCGCCAGCACGCGTTTCAGATTGCCGTCGAGAATCGGCAATGGCACATTCTGGCTCTGGCTGATGATGGCGTTGGCGGTGGAGCGGCCGATGCCGGGTAATTGCAGCATTGCATCTGCGCTGACGGGCAATGCGCCCTGATGCTGTTGCATGCACAGTTGCGCTGCGCGGTGCAGGTTCACCGCACGGCGGTAATAACCCAGTCCGGACCACGCTGACATGACCGCATCCACACCAGCGCAGGCCAATGCCGGCAGATCGGGGAAGCGCTGCAGGAAGCGGTCGTAGTAATTGATGACGGTGGCGACCTGGGTCTGTTGCAGCATGATTTCGGCCACCCAGACCCGATATGGACTGCGCGCCTGCTGCCACGGCAGATCATGCCGGCCGTGTTCATCCCACCACGCCAGCAGACGCGCGGCGAAGTCTTTATGCGAGCGGCAGGATGGCATCGATGTAGCTGGTGGCATCGAACACGCGCAGGTCCTCGACTTTCTCGCCGACACCGACAAAGCGGATCGGTATCTGCAGCTCGTTGGCGATGGCAAACAACACGCCGCCACGCGCGGTGCCGTCGAGCTTGGTGATGGTGATGCCAGTCAGTTGCACTGCGGCATTGAACTGGCGTGCCTGGTTGAGTGCATTCTGGCCGGTGGAGGCATCCACCACCAGCATCACCTCATGCGGCGCGCTGGCGTCATGGCGCTGAATCACGCGGCGCACTTTCTGCAGCTCGGCCATCAGGTTGTCCTGGGTGTGCAGACGCCCGGCAGTATCGGCGATCAGCACGTCGATGTTTCTTGCTTGGGCTGATTGCATGGCATCGAAGATCACCGCCGCCGGATCGGCGCCGCTTTGCTGCGCGATCACCGGCACCTGATTACGCTCGCCCCAGGTCTGCAGTTGCTCCACGGCGGCAGCACGAAAAGTATCACCGGCAGCGAGCATGACCTGCAGGCCCTCATCTTTGAGCCGACGCGCCAACTTGCCGATGGTGGTGGTCTTGCCGGCGCCGTTGACACCGACGACGAGGATGACAAAGGGCTTGTGGGTGGATTCCAGCTCAAGAAACTGCTCGCAGGGCTCGATGATATCGAATAACTCGGCCTGAATCGCCGGCAGAATCTCATCTGCCGCGCTGATCCTGTTGCCATCGATCGCCTGCTGCAGCGCTTGCATGATACGCTCGCTGGTGGCGATGCCCAGATCGGCTCCGAGCAGCACGGTTTCGACGTCTTCCAGCAGTTCAGCATCAATGCGCACGGCGCTTTGCAGTAAATCGCGCAGTTGCCGGCCAAGATTGTCCTGGCTGGCGCTGAGTCGTTGCGCCAGCTCATCGCCTGTGCGTTGCTTATCGCTGCGCCCACGGCGCAAAAATTTGAACATGATGTTGTCCCGAGAGTATGCCGCTACTAGGGCCTGTTTACACTAATCCAATGGCCTCTGCTGGAACTGATTTTTCGTC
>CAZHRH010000244.1:0-2389 GCA_964534475.1 uncultured Wenzhouxiangellaceae bacterium | reverse complement strand
CCAATCCGCTGGATGTGGCCGCGCGCGTGCGCGCAGAATTGCCGGAGATCCGTGCGCAGTTGCCGGCCGGGCTGCTGGTGGAGTTGCCCTATGATGCCTCCGAGTTTATCGATAGCTCAATCAGGGAAGTGATCAACACCTTGCTGGAGGCCATCGTTATCGTGCTGCTGGTGGTGTTTTTGACGCTGGGCTCGCTGCGAGCGGCGATCGTACCATCGGTGGCGGTGCCGCTGTCGCTGATCGGCGGCGCGTTCGTCATGCTCGCGCTGGGCTTTTCGCTGAACCTGCTGACCTTGCTGGCGATGGTGCTGGCGATTGGCCTGGTGGTGGATGATGCCATCATCATTGTCGAGAACGTGCATCGGCACATTGAAGACGGTGAGGACAAGTTCCAGGCGGCGCTGCATGGCGCCCGGGAAATGGCCACGCCGGTAATCGCCATGACCACCACACTGGTGGCGGTGTATGCGCCGATCGGCTTTATGGGCGGCCTGGTCGGTTCATTGTTCACCGAGTTTGCCTTCACACTGGCTGGCGCGGTGCTGGTCTCCGGCGTGGTGGCGTTGACCTTGTCGCCGATGCTGTCCGGCAAGATCCTCAAGCCGCACGGCAACCCGACCCGCTTCGAGGGCTTTGTCGAGCGCAGCTTTGAGCGTCTGGCGACAACCTATCAGCGCGCGCTGGCAGTTGTGCTGCAATCGGTGTGGGTGGTGGTGTTTTTCGCCGCCGTGCTGCTGGCATCAATCTGGTTCATGCTGCAGTTCAGCCAGAACGAACTGGCGCCACAGGAAGACCAGGGCATTTTGCTGTTTCAGGGTACCGCGCCGCAAACGGCAACGCTGGAGTACATGCAGGACTACGCCGTTGACATGCAGCAGGCATTCGAGCAGTTGCCCGGCTATGACGAGACTTTCATGCTCATCGGCATGGGTGGCGGCAATACCATGTTCGGTGGTTTCAAGCTCAAGCCCTGGGATCAGCGTGAGATCTCGCAGTTTGCAGTTGAGCCGCAGATGCAGCAGGCCATGGCCGGCATTACCGGCATGCGCATCTCGGTGTTCTCCCGCCCGCCGGTGCCTGGCGCCGGTGACGGCCTGCCGCTGCAGTTCGTGATCAACTCCGGCAAGTCCTATGAGGAAATCAATGCCGTGGCCGATGAGCTGCTGGGACGCGGCATGGGCAGCGGTCTGTTCATGTTTCTGCAAAAATCCATCGACATCGACCGGCCCATCAGCAAGGTCGTCATCGACCGCGAACGTGCCGCAGATCTGGGGCTGTCCATGGGCGACATCGGCCGTTCGCTGGCGAACATGCTCGGCGGTGGCTACATCAATCGCTTCAACATGCAGGGACGCTCGTATGAGGTGATTCCGCAGGTCGAACGCAGCGCCAGAGCCTCGGTGGATGACCTGAAAAACTACTACATTCGCGCCGATTCCGGTCGGTTGGTGGCGCTCAGTAACGTGGTCGATTTCGAGTCGGTGGTGGAGCCATCGTCGCGTACCCAGCACAACCAGCTCAATGCCATCGCGCTGGAGGGCGTGCTGCGGCCCGGCGTGTCCATGGGCGAAGCCACTGCATTTCTGGAACAGGCAGCCGGCGAAATGTTTCCCACGGGTTTCAATTACGACTACAAAGGTCAATCGCGCCAGTTCAAACAACAGGGCAGCGCTTTGCTGATCACGTTCTTCCTCTCGTTGCTGGTGATCTATCTGGTGCTGGCGGCGCAGTTCGAGAGCTGGCGTGATCCGCTGATCATTCTGGTCACGGTGCCGCTGTCGGTGGCCGGGGCCATGGCGTTTATCATGCTCGGTGCTGCCAGCATGAACATCTACACCCAGGTTGGCCTGATCACGCTGATCGGCGTGGTCAGCAAGAACGGCATCCTCATCGTCGAGTTCGCCAATCAGCTGCAACGGCAAAAACAACTGGACAAGCTGCAGGCGGTGATCGAAGCAGCCGCGATCAGACTGCGTCCGATCCTGATGACCTCGGTGGCGCTGGTGGTGGCGATGATTCCGCTGTTGCTGGCCTCCGGCCCGGGTGCCGAGAGCCGATTTGCCATCGGCCTGACCATTGCCACCGGGCTGGGCATCGGCACCTTGCTGACCATGTTGGTGCTGCCGGCCTTTTACTGCCTGCTGGCTGGTGATCATCGTCAGCAGGAACCTGCTGAAGCCTGACCTGCGCATCTGCAAAAGTCGAGCCGGCGAAATCAGACGCAGATCAGGCAAATATACATAGCCAATCATTGCTGCAAAAGCAGTGTGTGGCTATAATATCTGGCTTGTTCTCGGGGATGCAGATCAGACGGGTCGTTAGCTCAGTTGGTAGAGCACTGGACTTTTAATCCATTGGTCGTAGGTTCGAGCCCTACACGACCCACCAT
>CAZHRH010000243.1:0-2421 GCA_964534475.1 uncultured Wenzhouxiangellaceae bacterium | reverse complement strand
TGATGGACAACTTATTCCCTGTTTGACATATAATATCGATCTTGCCTGACACACCCACCGCCGGTATAGCTCAGTTGGTAGAGCAACTGATTTGTAATCAGTAGGTCCGCGGTTCGAATCCGTGTGCCGGCACCACCCTGCTGCGATACAGTGAGCGAGTCCAGATCAAGCTGCTCACCCAAGCCCGCCGCTGATGGCATTTGCAGATAATGCTAAACTGACCATTCCATGTCATTAACGGGGTGAAACAATCATGCATCGTACAGTACCTGTGCAGCCTTGCGTAGTCATTCTGCTGTTTTTATCGCTTTTGCTGGGCGCCTGCGATGGATCATCACCCCCACAACAAGCCGAGCACATGTCAGCATCATCCACATCAGAACCCGCCACCGCAATCGCTGCACCCATGGCCGAGCGCCGTGAACATGTGCTGGAGGCCCATGGACAACAGCGCATTGATCCCTATTACTGGCTGCGCGACGACGACCGCGAAGACGCCGTTGTGCTGGACTACCTGCAAGCAGAAAACGAGTATCTGACAAAGCAACTGGCCGGAACGGAAAAACTGCAGGAGACACTCTATCGGGAGCTGATCGGCCGCATACCCGCCAAAGATGAATCGGTGCCGTTTCGCTATCACGGCGACTGGTTGGCGCGCCAGTACCAGGAAGGGCTGGAGTTGCCGATCCACGTGCGCTGGCGACAAGGCAAGCATGAGCCTGCCGGCGAAGCAGAAGTGCTGCTGGATGAAAACCGGCTCAAGGGTGAGCTGGAATACTACAGCGTCGGCGAATACGACATCAGCCCGGATGGGAACACGCTGGCCTGGACTGAGGACACCGTCAGTCGCGGCATTTACCGGCTGCGCTTCCGCGATCTGCATGGCGATTTGAACTACACCGAGATCATCGAAGGCGTCAGCCCGGATGTGGTGTTTGCCAACGACAACCGCAGCGTGTTTTATCTCAAGCTGCAGCCGGACACGCTGATCCCGTGGCAGGTGTGGCGGCATGTGCTGGGCACTGATCCTGACAGCGACGTGCTGGTGTATGCGGAAAACGACGCCAGTTTCCAGAACGGCATCAGCCGCAGTCACGATAATCGCTGGATCATCCTCGAACACCAGAGCACCACCAGCTCCGAGATACAACTGATCCCGGCGGATCAACCAGAACAGACCCCGACGCCACTGCTTGCACGCGCGCCGGGGCATGAATATACGGCCGAATTCCTCGGCGATCATGTCTATCTGCTGAGCAACGAAGGGGCAAAGAATTTCCGCATTGTCTGCGCCCCCGTGGCCACAGCCGAAGACCGGCAAAGCTGGGTCGAGGTGCTGCCGGAGCGCGCCCAGGTTCTGATTGAAAATCACGCCGTGTTTCGTGATCATCTGGTCGCACAAATCACCGCTGATGCCAACAGCAAACTGGAAATCATGCGCCTGGATGGCAGCCAACGACGCGCTATCGACATGGATGAACCCGCCTACACTGCCGCCATCGGCACCAATCTGGTGGCCGACACCGATCGCTTCGTCTACACCTACGCCTCACCGACCACGCCGACGCGCTGGTACGAAATGAATCTCGCCACCGGTGAACGACGCCTGCTCAAGCAGTCCTATGCCGGTGATGATTTTGATCCAGACCGCTACCAGACCAGCCGCCTGCACATCGCCGCCCGTGATGGCACTGAAGTACCGGTGACTTTGCTGTACCAGCGTGGCAGCAAACCCGACGGCACCCAGCCAGCGTTTCTGCTTGGCTATGGTTCCTATGGCTACAGCTACGATGCCGGCTTTTTCAGCCCCATGCTGAGCCTGGTCGATCGCGGCTTCGTGTTTGCCCTGGCGCACATCCGCGGCGGCCAGGAAAAAGGCCGCGACTGGTACGACCAGGGGCGTTTGCTGCAGAAGAAAAACACCTTCACCGACTATATCGATGCGGCGCAGGCGCTGATCGAGCAAGGCTGGTCGCATCCAGACAAGCTGGTTGGCAGTGGCCGCAGCGCCGGCGGCCTGCTCATGGGTGCGGTCGCCAACATGGCCCCGGATGTGTTCCACACGCTGGTGGTCGGCGTGCCGTTCGTCGATGTGGTCACCACCATGCTGGACGAAAGCATTCCGCTGACCACTTACGAGTACGATGAATGGGGCAACCCGAATCAGCGCGAATATTACGACTACATGCTGTCGTACTCGCCGTATGACAACATCCGCGCGCAGGACTACCCCAATATCTACGTCGGCACCGGGCTGTGGGACTCGGCGGTGCAGTACTGGGAGCCGGCCAAGTGGGTGGCCAAACTGCGCCACATGAAAACCGATGATCACACGCTGATCATGTACACCGACATGAACGCCGGTCACCGCGGCAATTCCGGCCGCTTTCAGCGTCAGCGCGACTATGCGCGTGAATTTGC
>CAZHRH010000242.1:0-2421 GCA_964534475.1 uncultured Wenzhouxiangellaceae bacterium | reverse complement strand
ATCGGCCTGGCACTGGGCAGCGGCTCGGCGCGTGGCTGGGCGCACATCGGTATTATTCAGGAGCTGGAGAGCATGGGCATTCGCCCGGACATTGTCTGTGGCACCTCGGTCGGCGCCCTGGTGGGGGCAGCTTATGTCAGCGGCAACCTGGACAGTCTGGAGCAATGGGTGCTGTCGCTGACCAGGATCCAGACGGCACGGTTTTTCGAGATCAACCGCACCTTTTCCGGCTTCGTCAATACCGACCGTCTGCATCGGTTTCTGAACAGGCACCTGTGTGACGATGATCTGCAAATCAGCGACTGCGAGCAGATTTATGCCGCCGTGGCCACGGCACTGCACAGCGGTCGTGAAATATGGCTGCGCGAAGGCCCCATGCTGGATGCTGTGTGGGCCTCGATCTCCCTGCCCGGACTGTTCCCGGCCATCCGCCACAACCACCAATGGCTGGTGGATGGCGGGCTGGTCAATCCGGTGCCGATTTCAGTATGCCGGGCGCTGGATGCCGACATTGTCATCGCCGTGAACCTGAATGACAGCGTGGCCGGCCAGTATCTGGACAGCGAGTCATCTGCAAACAAAAAACAAGACAATGCAGACGCATCCACTGATTCCAGCAAGCTTCTGGACAAGGTACGCAACTATACGGCAGCTTTGTTCGAGCACAACGAACATGACCATAACCCCGGGCTGTTTGACTCCATTGCCGCCTCGATCAACATTGTGCATGACCGCATCACCCGCAGCCGCATGGCCGGCGATCCGCCGGATCTGGTGCTGTCACCGCAGATGCGCGATGTGGCATTGCTGGAGTTTTACCGCGCCAGCGAGGGTATCGAGGAAGGTCGCCGCTGCGTGCAACAACAAAGCGAGCGCATTCAGCGGCTGTGCCGACGCTGATCAGTCTGCCGCTTCACCCGCTGCCGCTGACGTCGCCGAGGCAGCAAACAAGGCGTTCAGATAGGCCGCCGTGCGCACCCCGGCCTGGGATAAACGCCGTTTGATTTCAGGCAGCCAGCGATAATCATACTCCCACGACAGCCGCACATCGGCGGGATAGATCTGCTCGCGCAACTCGGCACTTTCGGCAACCCAGACCAGCGCGTCGGCGTTGTTCCAGGCGCGAAACTGCTCGGCGGTGATTTTCTGCTGCAGCCAGGTTGCCATTTCACTGAATGAAAGCTGCGTGTTGTCGATGATCTGACTGTCCCAGACCCGGTGCAGATTGCTCTCCTGGCCAAAATAAACCACGTCGAAATCGTTGCCGCCGCGATCATTACCGTTGCCCACATGCAGCGGCTGATGCAGATCGGCGATGATGTGCACGATAAAGCGCAACGCCCGTTGCTTGTGTTCGCGTCCGGCTTCGACATCCAGCAGGGTGGTTCTGAAGCGTTGCAGTGCGGTGTAGGCATCGCCTTCCTCCGGCGCGCTGTCATCAGCGTATTGCTGGCCCGGCGGCACCGTCACATAATGCCAGGGATTGGCTGTCTGCTGCCAGAACTCGTCCGGGTCAGCGCGCATGAAGTCGGCCCAGGTGGAGGCCTCGGCCAGCCCTTCATTCACCAGCAGCTCAGCCATCGCCAGACGTGCTTGTGTGCTGAGATAATGCTCGGCGATCTGCCCGATCACGCGATGGCCGGTCTTGCCCCAGGCCAGCGCCTGCTGGCTGCAAACCAGCATAGTCAGCAATAAAATTACTACGCGCATAATGCATTTCCGCATGTTGGATGTGCGCATTATAGTCGTTATGAAACCAATTCAGCGCTGCAGCGAAACAACAGACTCCTTTCACAACGCAAAACGGAGTTAACATGAAACATCTGAAATATCTTGCTATTGGTCTGATTGCTGCAGTTGCCGCACAAACAGTTTCTGCCGCCGATTACGGTAGCAAAGACATCGTTGATGTCGCTGCTTCCAATGATGACTTTTCCACCCTGGTTGCTGCCGTCAAGGCTGCCGGTCTGGTAGAAACCCTCAAGGGTGAAGGCCCGTTCACGGTGCTGGCACCGACCAACGCTGCTTTCGCCAAACTGCCGGAAGGTACTGTGGAAAATCTGCTGAAGCCGGAAAACAAGGATCAGCTCACCGCCATCCTCACCTATCACGTGATTGCCGGCAACAATCCGGCCAGCGCCGTGGTCACTCTGGACAGCGCGCCGACCGTGAATGGCCAGAGCGTCGACATCAGCGTCGATGGTGATACTGTGAGCATCAATGATGCCACCGTGACAGCCACCGATATTGAAGCCAGCAATGGTGTCATTCACGTGATTGACACGGTCTTGCTGCCGCAATAATGCCACTCGAATCCAGAATTCGGAAATAACGAATTACTGATATCCCTTACTGTTTGCACGACTTTTAGTGCTCCGCAAACAGTCATTACCGCCGGTCTACCGGCGGTTTTTTTTGCCC
>CAZHRH010000241.1:0-2437 GCA_964534475.1 uncultured Wenzhouxiangellaceae bacterium | reverse complement strand
TTTCAGGTGCAACAGTGACAATTGGATTAGTGTAAACAGGCCCTAATGCAGCATCATTCCGGCTTCATAATACGCCAGGCCGCGTCGATGAACACCTGCCTTTGTGCCGATGGCGACGGGCGGACCTGGCCACGCAGCCAGCGGCGGGCATAATCATGCACCGGAGCGGCGATCAGCGATGACCAGCACTCACGCGGCAGGTCACGCATCTGACCCGAAGCGATCAGCGGACCGAAAAAACCATCAATGATTTCGGCATAGCGCCGGGTGATACTGCGTATTGGCGCCGCAGCCGAGGCACCGCTGCTGTTCAGGTTGGCGTAGATGAACATGGCCCAGCCCGGATGCTCCTCGATCCATCCGATCAGGCTTGAAACCACGGCTGCTATGCCATGCTGTGGATCACCTTCGGCCTGTTTCAGCCCTTGTTGCAATGCATCGGCATGTGCCGCCAGCCCATCCGCGATCAAGGCCACCACAATGCCTTCCTTACTGCCGAAATGGTGATAGACGCTGCCCACGCTGGTATTCGATCGGGCACAGATTTCGGCGATGGACACGGATTCCACATCTGCCTCGGAAAAACACTCTAGTGCTGCGGCCAGCACGGCACGGCGACGAATGCGGGAGGATTTGCGCTCTTGTGTCATAATGAATTATCGAATATCATTCTAGAACATAATTCTATTATAGGAAGCTCATGCTAGTTCCACTCGCCCGTGCCATGATGCCATTGTTACCCGACCGGCTCGCATTTCACATGGCGATTACGCTGGCTAGCTTACCACCCCGGCTGCCAGTGAAGACAGAAGATCGTCGGGTACTTGACGCTGCAAAACGATTCCAGTTTGGCCATGTTCCACAGCGAGTGGCATGGCGCTGGGGCTCCGGACCGACGGTGGTACTGGCGCATGGCTGGGGTGGTCGCGGTGGGCAAATGGTTAAACTGGCTGCTGCCATTGCCAACAGCGGCTATGAGGTCATTGTGTTCGATGGCCAGGCGCATGGTGAGTCGCCGGGTCGGAAGATCGGGTTTCGCCTGTTGATGGACGACCTGATGGAACTGGATATGGCATTGTATGGCAACGTTTCTGCCTGGGTCTGTCATTCCGCAGCCGGGCTGTGTCTGGCAGCGGCACGCATCCGCTTCGGGATGAACCCGCGCCGGCTGGTGTTTCTGGCGACACCGCGTGGACCTTACATACCCATCAACGAACTGCAAAGACATCTGCGACCACGTGCCGGGGTACTGGATCTATGTCGTGAATTCTATGCCGCTGAATTTGGCATGCAGTGGCAGGAGATGGATCGTTCTGCTGCGTTTGCCAATGGCGGTGACACCCTGTTGCTGATCCAGGATCGCGACGACCCCAGGATAGACGCTGGCGACGCAGAAAGCATTGCTGCGAGCTGGGGCAAAGCTGAAATCATCCACAGCAATGATCTGGGTCATCTGAAAGTGCTCTGGAACGCTGAGGTCACACAGAAGGTCATTGAGTTTCTGCAGCGTACCGATGCAGCAGTTTGATGGGAACCGCTGCTGTTGATGTAAAAAAACTCTGCCGCTTCGAGGTAGCAGGCTGGCAGCCAGCCAAAACCACACTGCAGCGAATTCAACTGTCTGTCTAACTGCGCACATTCTGCCTGATTGGTCAGTGCTCGCAAAAGCAGATACGCATCAGCCGCTTAGGTTTACAATGCTTGGCATGGAAATCTTCAAGGAATTTCAGATTGAGGCGGCACATTAGTGGTCCTTCACCCTGATAACTACGAGTTCAGTTGGTCTGTCAGTGCACAGGGCAAGGCGCGGCCTGCAGTGAATGGCCATAGTCCTTTACCAAGGCCGAAACGCAGCCATGAGCGCTGACAGACCAACCCTTCGGGCGCTCCCGTGGCGCTGCGCTGCGGTGTTCCCGTGCTTGCCAAGGGCTACGGCCATTGCCTGCGCACGGCGCCTTGTCGCGCAGCGTCACGGGAACGCTGAAAGCCGCAGTTATCAGGTTGAAGGACCACTGACTGCCCAACGTGCCGGCAGAACACAAATGCCGGCGCTTGCATGGCCACTCGTTTCTGATTGCCATCCACGTCAGCGGCGAGCCAGACGCACAGGCAGGCTGGGTGATGGACTTTGCCGACATCAAGCAAGCCTTTCAGCCGCTGTTCGAGCAGCTTGATCATCATTGTCTCAACGACATCGACGGTCTCGACAACCCCACCAGTGAAAACCTGGCGATCTGGGTCTGGCAGCGCCTTGAAACGAGCTTGCCCGGGCTGAGCATGGTGCAGGTGCGCGAGACCTGCACCGCCGGCTGCTGCTATCGGGGCCCGGCGGGCTGATCTGCTGCGGTGAGATTGACTCTGCTGAGAGATTTTATGTCAACCAACTGCGAATAAGATCGCTGCCTGGCACTGATCCGCTGTGCACCAGCTTGCCATC
>CAZHRH010000240.1:0-2439 GCA_964534475.1 uncultured Wenzhouxiangellaceae bacterium | reverse complement strand
GCAGTCTGGTGGACATTTTTGCCTGGACCATCGAACAATTCGGCGAGCGCCAGGCTATCGCCTACCGCGATGCCCTGATCGAACGCATCGACCTCATCGCCCAGGGCCAGCCGCCGCACCCTCGGCCTCTTAGCCTACTAATGCTTTGATATAAGGGCATTCCAGCGACTTCGATCTTGTCTATTACCGTGAAGGCGGCCACTACATCGTCATGCTTGATTCAGAAGACGCGCTGATCGTGCATGAAATTCTTTCATCAAGTGACAGATCCTTCCCGTCATCTTCAGACGCTGGGATGACCCATTATTTTATGAGTTCGATCTGGTGATCATCGCGTCCGGTAATATCGATCAGGCAAACTGATCTGCAGAAGGCAACCTCAGGGCACTAGGTGGCGGAATGGAGGTCGGAAATGCTCTGTCCATTGACTGGCACCGGGTCGGCGATTGGCCGCAATGTCGATCGATTCGTCTTAAGTGTGGATGTCCAACCCCCGCACTTGCAGCCCCCGCAACCACTGATATACTATCATGTTATTGTTATAAACATGAAAAAAGGATGATCACATGTCAAGCATGATTCAGATCCGCAATGTCCCGGAGCATGCCCACCGCGCGCTCAAGGCGCGTGCGGCACTGGCGGGCAAGAGTATGAGCGAGCTGATCCTGGAAGAGTTGCAGGCGATGCTGGCGCTGCCCTCGGAACAGGAGCTGCGCGAACAGCTGGAGCAAGCCGAGCCATTCGACATGAAGAAATCCTCGGCCGGATTGATTCGCCGCGAGCGTGACGCGGCGTGAGCCAGGTTCTGGTTGTCGACGCCTCGGTCGTCGTCGACCTTATCGGGCGATTTCGACAGCAGCCGATCGAAGCGCTGTTTTGGGCCAAGGACAACGTCCTGGCGGCGCCTGAGCTGCTCGATATCGAGGTCCTGCAAGCGCTGCGCCGGCTGGACCATGAAGGCGCGATTCCGCCAACTCGCATACAGGTCGTCGAGCTGTTGCCGACCCTGCGCATCCGGCGCTATCGGCACCACAGCCTGAGGGAGGGTATCTGGTCCTTGCGCAAGAACGTGACCGCGTACGATGCCGCCTACGTGGTGCTCGCACGCCTGTTGGGCGCAACGTTGGTCACGCGCGACGAGAGGCTGGCCCGCGCTGCGGGTCTCGATGTGCAGGTGACGGTCCCATGAGAACGCGGCCGGGCCTGTTTACCGAACTCAAGCGCCGCAACGTCTTTCGCATTGCGCTGTTCTACATTGTCGCCGCCTGGGTCGTCATTCAGGTCGCCGAGACGCTGCTGCCGGTGTTCGATGTGCCGGATACCGCGATCCGGATCATCGTGCTGATCCTCGCGCTGGTCTTTCCGCTGGCGCTGGTGTTTTCCTGGGTGTTCGAAATGACGCCTGAAGGCATTCGGCGGGATCCACGCTTCGTTGCTTACCTGGAGCGCCAGGGCGTCATCGACCTGTGGCATGAACTCGGCCCGCCGCCGCATCCGGAATTTTCTTCAGCTGCGTGTGCCACACGCCAATCCCGCCGGCACCACTGGCCGGTTTGGTCGACAGCCGTGTTGAAGTCCACCACCCGTTATGGCATAGTCATACCATGAAAACTACCATTGACAAGGCAGGTCGGGTGGTAATACCCGTGGCGATCCGCGAGCAGGCGATGCTGAAGGCCGGCATGGAGCTCGATGTGGTGCTCGACGATCTTTCGGTGCGCCTGATTCCGCGCACGCCCCGGCCGCAACTGGTCCAAGATGCAGGGCGGTGGATTGTTAGGCCCACGGCTCCGCGGGAGCAATTGCCGAAGGTGGACCTGGCGGCGCTGATCGAAGAGGAACGGGATCGTTGGCCGCGCTGACCGATTGTTTTTTCGATACCAGCGTGTTGCTCGGGGGTATCGTGGATTTTGGCCCTGAAGTCGCCGCGAGTCAGAAGATCATGGAAGCGGTCGCCGCCGGTGGTGTTCGACAGCCCCGCACCGCATGGCATTGCTGTCTGGAGTTTTACGCGGTGGCCACACGCTTGCCGATGGAGTTCAGGTTGACTCCCACTGAGGCGGCCCAACTGTTCAAACATGAACTCCTCGGCCGTTTCGAGGTGGTGGATTTGCCCGCCGCCGCCCGGCTCGAGTTTGTCAACTCGCTTGTCAGCGAGAACATAGCCGGCGGCCGGCTGTACGATGCGCACATCGCGCAAACTGCATTGGCAAGTGGCGCGCGTACACTGGTCACCCAAAATCTCCGGCACTTCTCGTTTATTCGACACCACGGCATCGAAGTGCTTTCGCCGGCTGATTTTATCTCGGCCGGGAGCCTGTAAAACATCCGGTTCACACAGGGCGTTGCCCGAGACATGCCTCAAAGTAAACCATTTTCGAAGTGGGGCCCGGGCGCGGTTTGCGCGTAGCGCATGGAAAGCCCAGAGTGAGCCGTTGC
>CAZHRH010000239.1:0-2477 GCA_964534475.1 uncultured Wenzhouxiangellaceae bacterium | reverse complement strand
GAGCGTGTGACGGTACTTTATCGTGGCAAGCCTGCAGCCATCATGGAGCCCATTGATGGTCGAGTTAGCGGTGAGCCACAGCCAGCTTCACAGCACCAGGCATTCGGCATCTGGGCAGATCAAGCTGAAAATTCCAGCGTTGAAGAACAAGTAAGGACTCTTCGTAGTAGAAGATTTGATGATCTTTGATACCGATGTTCTCATTTGGTTTCTGCGCGATAACGCCAACGCGGCACAGGCAGTGGATGCGGAAGAAAACAAAAGTATCTCCCTGGTTACCTACATGGAGCTTCTGCAAGTGTCCAGAATCAAACGAGAAACACACGAGATCAAGGCATTTTTGCGGGATTTTGGATTTTCAACACTGCCGTTGACCGAAAACATTGGGCACAGAGCCTCTATCTTCATCGAGGAGTACGCGCTGTCCTGTTCTATCGGTGTGGCGGATGCGCTGGTAGCAGCTACTGCTGTAGAGGAATTCGAGGCCTTGCTCAGTGCCAACAGCAAGCATTTCAAATGCGTCAAAGAGCTTAATCTGAAGCAGTTTCAGCCATGAACAAGGGGCTGCCTGTCAACTCGCTGCAGGCGACAATTGACCCTCCAGCAGCTTGCGGAAAACTTCTGGTAATATTTTAGTGGATAGGTCAAACAATGTTAACTCAAATTAAAAGTTCAATTAATTCACTTGTAAAAAACGATGGCGATGGCTGGTTTCTCATCATTGAGGAGCCGGAATCAATGAAATTCGTTCAGTTTGCATGGGGTGAAACTGAAGGAATTATATTCAATCTTCCGTCACAGACGCTTAGTACGGAAGAGCTGGAGTTGGCTAGTAAAAAACTCAAATATTATGGAATTGAGTATGAAGCATGGCCGTCATCTGATGCAGCAGGAGAGGTGATTATTGACGAGCAAGGTGGTTTTAACAAAAATCTCGGGAATGACGCAGCGCTCGCTCAGAAATTAGCAAGCCTGATACTTTATGAAGTTTATGGTTTAGATCGATCAGTTGAATTTTCGGTGACTATCGACAAATGAGTATCATGAAGGGGTTTGGAAAACGAAAAACTGGGAACCCACCCATCAGCGAACCCGTTCATACAACGTTCAACAACGGTTAAGACCCGGTTCAACACCGCTTTGCTAATCTGGCCCTGCGTTAACCACAGGAGCAAAGCCATGAACACACGCAAACTTGTCACTTTAATCACCGTTTTGTTTGGCGCGGTTGTGTTTGCCAACAGCAGTTGGGCCGGGGATGGTTATGCTGATGGCCATGACTACAGTCATCAGCAATTGCTGGACAGCAGCTATCGGCTCAGCGAGCAAGCCGAAGATTTTCGCCGCTATGCCCGCAAGTACAGCTATTCCAGAGACGTGCGCCGGGCCGCTCGGGTCATGCAGAAAGCAGCCGATGATCTGTACTACCAGCTCAAGCATGGTGGCTCGGAATATCAGCTCAAGTATGCCTACCAACATGCGCGCAAGACCTATTATTCCCTGCGCGATTGTTACTACGGCTCCAGCCATGCGCTGAATGAGCTTGGCTACGTGGTGCACGATGTCGAGCGTGATTATCAGCGTTATCAGCGCCAACTGGCCAGCTATAACCACCGCGGCGGCTATGGCCAAGGTTATAGCAAGGGTTACAGCAAGCACTATCGCGGCGATCGCAGTCGGTCTGGCATCAGTTTCCGCTCCGGAAGCTATGGCAGTAGCGTCAGTCTGCAATTGAGAATACGTTAAAGCAGTCAACCACGGGCACAAAAAAACACCTTTAACACTCCTTATTTTGGCGGTCGCTGGCCGCCTTTTTTGATGGTCAACATCAATGGATTACAACCATCCGGGTCGCTCATTCATTAAAACGGAGCCGGTCATTCCGGCGCAGGCCGGAATCCAGTCGCTTATAAACTGCATAATCTGACATGCAACAGTTGCTACCATAGTGCGCTGCCATCAAATGATCCATTGCCATGACCATCAAACCCCTGTTCACCAGACTGCTGTTGCTGCTGATTCTATTGATCGCGCTGGTTGTGTTGTCAGCGTGGCTGCTGTTGCGCAGCAGTCTGCCGCAACTCGATGGCCAACTCGGCGCGGCGGTTTCAGCGCCGGTGAACATCCAGCGTGATGCCCGTGGCAGCGTCATCATTGCCGCGGCCAATCGCAACGATGCCGCCTATGCCAGCGGTTTTGTGCATGCCCAGGACCGATTCTTCCAGATGGACCTGGCGCGACGCTTTGCCGCCGGCGAGCTGGCCGCACTGTTCGGCGCCAGGGCGCTGGAGTTTGATCGCCAGCGCCGCCAGCACCAGATGCGGCGCCGTGCCGAACAGGCACTGATGAGATTATCTGGGGATTACCGCAACTTGCTGCAGGCCTATGTCGATGGCGTCAATGCCGGACTGGTGCAACTCGACAGCAAACCTTATGAGTATCAGTTGCTGCGGCAAACCCCGCAGCCATGGCGTCTG
>CAZHRH010000238.1:0-2482 GCA_964534475.1 uncultured Wenzhouxiangellaceae bacterium | reverse complement strand
AGCCAGCCGTGAATGGCAAACAGGTGCATGCGATAGAGTGAAATATACACCAGGCGCGCCAGCCTGCCCTCCACCGCCATGCGCCCGCCGACCAGATTGCCCATCAGCGAGCCCACCGTGGAGAACCGGCTCAGCGACACCAGCGAGCCATGATCACGGTAGACAAAGTCATGCAGTGGCTTGCCTGCCATCTGCCGCTGCAGGTTGTCATACACGGTCTCTGCCATCTGATGTGCGGCCTGTGCGCGTGGCGGTATCGGCCGTTCTTCGCCGTCGGGTATGAAAGCACAGCAATCACCCATGGCGTAGATGCGCTCATCGCGTGTGGTCTGCAACGTCGGTCGCACCAGCAACTGGTTATTGCGATTGGTTTCCAGACCATTGATCTGCTCGAGTAATTCCGGCGCCTTGACGCCAGCGGCCCAGACTTTCAGCTCGGCTGGAATGTGTTCACCCTCTGCTGTTATCACCGCCTCGGCCGTGACTTCGGTCACGCGCATGCCCGCGAGCACGCGCACGCCGAGTGCTTCCAGCTCGGCGTGCGCCGCAGCAGCGAGCTTTTCCGGCAACGCCGGCAGAATTCTCGGCCCGGCTTCGATCAGCGTGATGATAAGCCGGCTTTCATCAAATATCTCCAGGCCATAATGGCGCAAGGCACCGGCTGCGTTGTACAACTCGGCGGCCAGTTCAACACCGGTGGCACCACCACCGACAATCGCCACACGCACTTTGGCATTCGCTTGCGGGTTGTTGGCCATGGTGCGGGATACGCGCAGGCAGTGATTCAAAAGCTTCTGCCGGAAACGATCCGCCTGCGGCCGGTCATCCAGTGTCAGGCAGTAATCGCGCACCCCGGGCGTGCTGAAGTCGTTCGAGACCGAACCTATGGCCATGACCAGATAGTCATAGCGGATGCGGTGGCGATCCAGCAGCATGCTGCCGTCATCATCATACATCGGCGCGATGATGATCTGGCGATGATCCCGATCAATGTTTTCCAGCGTGCCGAGGAAAAAGCGAAAGCGGTTGCGATGGCCGTGGCCGCGATAACCGACCTCATCCAGATTGGCGTCCAGGGCACCGGCAGCAACTTCATGCAGCAGCGGTTTCCAGATATGGGTGGAATAGCGATCGACCAGAATAATGTCGTAATCACCATGGCCATATTTTCGCCCCAGTTTTGTCACCAGTTCCAGTCCGCCGGCACCGCCGCCAACGACGACTATCTGGGTTTTTCTGTCGCCATCGGCAACAATAGCTGCGGTGTGGTGCGGTGCATTGGTCAAGACTTGTTTTCCTTTATTGTCGAGTGCTGCCTGAACTGATGATACATAGCCGGGATAGTGCTTCGATCAGGGTGCGAATATGAACAGGCGCATACGATAAACTATCGTCATGAACTTTAGAAGCGACAACGAAGGACCGGTGGCTGATGCCATTCTGCAGGCGATGGTTTCGGCCAATGCCGGCACCGCACATGGCTATGCCGAGGATCACTACTCGGCGCAGTTGAACGCGGTGTTCAGCGAGCTGTTCGAGACCGAAACCAGCGTCTTGCCGATGGCAACCGGTACTGCCGGCAACGCCGTGGCGCTGGCAGAGATGTGTCCACCCTGGGGCAGCGTGGTGTGCCATCAGCACGCGCACATTCACGAAGATGAATGCGGCGCGCCGGAGTTTTTCAATCCCGGCTGCAAGCTGGCAACGCTGGGCGGAGAGGCTGGGCGTATTGATGCCGGCGAATTGGCCTGCTGGCTGGCCGGACAAGGCAGTCACGGTGTGCATCAGAACCTGCCGGCGGTGCTCAGCCTGACCCAGGCCACCGAAGCCGGTACTGTGTATACGCCGGCAGAGATCAGCGCTTCGACCGAGATCGCCCACGCTCATGACATGCATGTGCACATGGACGGCGCCCGCTTTGCCAACGCGGTGGCTTCGTTGCAGATCAGCCCGGCCGCGATCACCTGGCGCGCCGGTGTCGACGTACTGATTTTCGGTGCCAGCAAAAATGGCTGCATGGCGGCTGAGGCCCTGCTCGTGTTCGGCCATCCACAATGGCTGGAAGGCATGCAGCGGCGGCGCAAGCGCGCCGGCCATCTGCTCAGCAAGATGCGCTATGTTGCCGCCCAGTTGCTGGCCAGTGTGCACGATGATCTGTGGCTGCAACTGGCAGGTCACGCCAACCATCATGCCGCCAGGTTTGCTGCAGCCATCGAGGCCCATGCCAGCGCCGATTTGCTGTGGCCGGTCGAGGCCAACGAGGTGTTCTTGCGCTGGCCGGCAGAAAAACTGGAGCAACTGGCGGCCCAAGGCATTGCCTTTCATCGCTGGCCCGGCGGCAATGACCGCGCCCGCTTTGTGTTTGCCTGCACCACCACGGATGATGAGGTTGATGCCCTGTGCGCGGCGCTGGCGGGCATGGAGTAGAGTGCGCGCTTGCACTGGCGACGGCTGTGTGTATCAGGCTTGCCGCACAGCCGAA
>CAZHRH010000237.1:0-2498 GCA_964534475.1 uncultured Wenzhouxiangellaceae bacterium | reverse complement strand
TGTTGGCCTTCGTGCTGAGCTTGCAAGACCATACAGAGACAATATAATCCACAGAATACACCGATTAGACAGATGGTAATATGGTGAGGAATAATCTGTGTAATCTGTGCAATCTGTGGATAATAATACTGTATGAAATACACCGCATCAGAGATCGTGCTCAATTGTCTCGGGTAAATCTAAGAACAACACGCAATGCAATTCTGATCCACAGATTACACCGATAGCGATACAGTCAGAGATAATCCGCGTAACCTATACAGTCTGTGGCTGCATAACTGGTTGCTGTGGTTCGCATCGAAGATGATGCTCTGCACGTCAAGTCGTCAGGCAGCTTCAGCCTCGGCCTTGACCGGGCCATGCAGCAGGGCGTGTCGCGTTGCCTCGACCAGCATGTCTATCTCGGCGCTGGTGATGTTGAAGTGCGGGGTATAACGCAAGGAGTTTTCACCACCATGGATCACGTTGATGCCGTGCAGGCGCATGTATTCTTCGGTGCTGTTGCTGCCGTAACTTTTGAACTGCCGACTGTCCAGTTCGACAGAAAACAGCAGTCCGGTACCCTGCACGTTGGTGATCACATTGGGCATTTCCGCCTGCAGTTTGCTGAATTTTTGTAGAAACTCCTCACCTCGATCACGAATGTTCTGGCGCATCTCGTCAGTGATGCTGTTGAGTACCACATTGCCCACATCCAGCGCACGCGGTGCTGCGGTCATGGTATTGCCGTAGACGCCTTTGCGATAGATGGCGGCAGCGTCGGCAGTCATGGCCAGCACAGACATAGGGTATTGGCCGCCGTTGAGCGCCTTGGAATAGGTTTCCAGATCTGGTGCCGGCAGTTGCTCAAAGCCGGGATAATCCACCACTGACAACACGCCGTGGGTGCGCAGGCCGGCCTGAATGCTGTCTACCAGCAACAGCGCACCATGTTTTGAGGTCAGCTCTCTGGCCAGCGCGTAAAATTCGGCACTGATCGCCTGGCCGGGATTGCCTTCACCCATCACCGGTTCCATGAACATGGATTCGATGAAAATGTTGTCGCGCTCGGCCTGGGCAAAGGCCGCGCGCAGGCTGTCCAGATTGTTCGGTTCCACCGTGATCAGATCATGCAGGTCGCGGTAGCTGGCCAGATGATCGCGATAGGCTTTCAGCGTCGAGTGAGAATAGCGCGCCGGGCGGTCGGTGCGGCCATGAAAGCCGCCGCTGAGCGACATCTGGCAGATGCGCTTGCCGGCGTGCTGGCCATCCGGGTCGGTGTGCACTTTGGCATTGATATCGGAAATGCGTGCCGCTACGGTGACCGACTCCGAGCCCGAGTTGAGGCATAAAAACTTGTCGAACGGGCAACCGTCGGCGCGGCGGTGACCGATCTCGCGACGCAGTGAACGGGCGAAGCGTAGCTGGCTGAAATTCGGACTCATGATATTGGCCATCACCTGCGGCTGGCTCATGGTATCGAGAATTTCCTGCGGTGCATGGCCAAAGCCGAGCATGCCGTAACCGCCGTTGTCGTGCATTACCGCACCTTTCAGCGTGATCAGCCACGGACCTTTGGCGGCCAGGGAAATATAAGGGTTGATGACATCATCGGCATAGAAATTGATAAAGCTGGACTGCAGCAGATCAATCAATTCGCTCTCATCGCGATCCAGCAGATCGCCAAACTCCTCGCGCAGTTGGTGATAGCTGGTGACCGCCTGATCCACCGCCAGCCGCAGATTCCGGTCGGTCGCCGCAAAGCGTTCGACGATGTCGTCGCTGAGTCCTTGAGTTCTGGCCCGGCCTGCTTCGCGCAGGGGCTTGAGTTGATTGATGATGCTCATGATTTCGCTTTCCTGATTGTGCGCTTTGTTTATGCTTGCATTACGGCAGATGGTCTTGATGCCATCATCTTAGGCATTATCAGCATGCTGCGCAAGCGCCCACTCAATGTGTTCGCGCAGCATGGCAGATGGATGATGGCGGCGCTGCTGCAGCGCCTGCACCACGGCAGACGAGCTGGGTGCATTACCCAGGGCTACGGCCAGATTGCGCAACCACTGCTGATAATCAATGCGGCGTATGGCTGTGCCTGCGGTGGCCTGCATAAACTCTGCTTCGTCCCAGCCGAATAAGGCCACCAGTCGCGGCGCATCAAGCTGTTCGCGCGGCGTGAACGCCTGTTCCCTGCTGTAGCTGGCAAACTTGTTCCAAGGACAGATCGCCAGGCAGTCGTCACAGCCAAACACGTGATTACCGATGGCGCGTCGATACTGCAGCGGAATACTGCCCTTGTGTTCGATGGTCAGATAGGAAATGCACTTGCGCGCATCCAGTTGATAGGGCGCGGTGATGGCGCGGGTAGGGCAGATGTCGATGCAACGGCGGCAACTGCCGCAACGATCGGTCGCCGGCTCATCCCGCGGCAGCTTCAGCGTGGTGTAGATTTCACCGAGAAAAAACCAGTTGCCGGCTTCGCTGTGCAGCAGATTGGTGTGTTTGCCGATCCAGCCCAG
>CAZHRH010000236.1:0-2594 GCA_964534475.1 uncultured Wenzhouxiangellaceae bacterium | reverse complement strand
CTCTGTGGAATCTGTGTAATCTGTGGATCATTAACAGTCTCTTCAGCTTACTGAGGGCAACCACTGACGCCTGAGGTCATTGCCATGACAGATGCCAGCCATTCTGCTCTACAATAACCCATCATGCATGATCCTGATCCAGCGACATCACCTCATCGACACATTCGCAGTTTTGTTCGTCGCGAGGGTCGCCTGACGCCGGCGCAGCAACGGGCACTGGCATCACTGCTGCCGCGCTATGGTTTGCCGCCACAGCCAGACGCCCGCCTCAATTTTGCTGATATCTTCGGCAACCATTATCCGCTGTTGCTGGAAATCGGCTATGGCAACGGTGAATCACTTTTAGCGCAGGCGCAGGCCAATCCGCAGCAGAATCACATCGGTCTGGAAGTGCATCGTCCGGGTGCAGGACACCTGCTGCAGGAAGTGGAACGTCAGCAACTGGACAATGTGCGCATAGCCATTGCCGATGCCGCTGCCTGGTTACCGCTGGCCGTGGCAGATCAGACCGTCGACAGTGTACAGGTTTTCTTTCCCGATCCCTGGCACAAAAAACGCCATTACAAGCGGCGTTTGATTCAGAGCAGCTTTGTCGATGAACTGGCGCGTATCATGTCACCGGGCGGTTTGCTGATGCTGGCCACCGACTGGCATGACTACGCCGAACACATGCTGGCGGTGATGAACGCGCATGCGGATTTCAGCAACTGTGCGCCAGCCGGTGCTTACATAGCGCGTCCGGCATGCCGACCGCTGACCCGCTTCGAGCGTCGTGGCCAGCGGCTTGGCCACCGGGTATTTGATCTGCAATTTCAGCGCCGGGAGCACTGAATGCAAAGCAGCATTGCACTGACCACTGATATGATGCTGGTGCTGGGCCTGCTGGTGCTGGCTGGTTATCTGTTCATTTCCGAACTGGTGCGGGTGGATGTGGCGGCGCTGATTATTCTGGTACTGCTCGGTGTGCTCGATCTGGTGCCGGCAGAAAACATCTTCGACGGTTTTGCGTCCAATGCCGTGATCGCCATCATCGCGGTGATGATCGTCGGTGCAGGACTGGATCGCACCGGGGTCGTTAATGTGCTGGCCAACCAGATCGTCAAGCTTGGCGGCAGCACGGAAAACCGCATTCTGGCGATGATCTGCAGCAGCGTTGCGGTGATCTCGGGCTTCATGCAGAACATAGGCGCTGCGGCTCTGTTCGTGCCGCTGGTGAGCAAGATATCCGGCCGCACCGGCATTCCGGTGTCCAGGCTGCTGATGCCGATGGGTTATCTGGCCATCATCGGCGGCACGCTGACGCTGGTCGGCTCGTCTCCGTTGATTCTGATGAACGATTTGATCAGCAACGCCAATCGTTCACTGCCGCTTGGTGTCAGCACTATCCCGCAGTTCTCCCTGTTTGACGTGACCCCGATCGGCATTGCCATGATCATCGCCGGCACCGGCTATTTTCTGATCTGCGGCAGACTGTTGCTGCCGGCTTCCAAAGTGGAGGACGTCAGCAGGAAACGGCCGCAAAACTATTTCGCCGATGTCTACGGCCTGCGCGGTGATGTGTATGAACTGCTGGTAACGATGGATTCACCCATGGTCGGCATGAAAGTCGGCGATGCCGAAAAACTCGATGGTGCACCGCTGATTCTGGCCATCCGCAACACCGATGCGCCACGCCTGGCACCGCCGGCCGAAGACATGATTTGGGTTGGCACTGTGCTTGGTGTGATGGGCACCAGGCAACAGGTGCAAGCGTTTGCCGAGCAGCAGGAATGTCGTCTGCAACCGCGCCTGCGAACCTTCGGTCATTTGTTCAATCCGGCCTTGGCCGGCATTACCGAAGTGGTCGTTCCGCCCGGTTCCAGCGTGATCGGCAAAACCATCGGCGATTCGCGCATGCGCACGCGCTTCGGTATCAACGTGCTGGCAATCAACCGCCGCGGCGAGATTATCAACGAAGAATTGCGCAACCAGGAACTGCTGGTGGGCGACTGTCTGGTCAGCCATTCCAGTTGGAAGAACCTGGCCAAGCTGGATCAGGATCGTGATTTTCTGGTCGCCTCGGATCTGCCCAAGGAGGAGGCCCGCCCGCAAAAAGTACTCTACGCACTGGGCTTTTTCCTGTTGTCGTTAAGCCTGATTATTTTTTCCGACATGCGTTTGTCGCTGGCTTTATTGATCGGTGCCATGGGCATGGTGCTGTCAGGCGTTTTGAGCATGGACGAGGCCTACAACTCGGTGAGCTGGAAAACCGTGTTTCTGCTCGCCTCGCTGATACCGCTGGGCAGCGCGATGGAATCCACCGCTACCGCCGCCTGGCTGGCCGAAGGCCTGCTGCTGATCATCGGCGATGTGCCGCTGGTGGTGCTGCAGATTGTGCTGGCGTTGCTGGCCACCGGTTTCACGCTGACCATGTCCAATGTCGGCGCGGCGGTGCTGCTGGTGCCGCTGGCGATCAATGTCGGCATCAGCATGAACACCGATCCGGTACCGCTGATCCTGATCGTGGTGCTGGCCTGCTCGAATGCCTTTCTGCTGCCCACACACCAGGTCAATGCACTGATCATGGGGCCTGGCAACTACCGCGTGGCCGACTT
>CAZHRH010000235.1:0-2627 GCA_964534475.1 uncultured Wenzhouxiangellaceae bacterium | reverse complement strand
TTGCAGCATTGAGCATAGCTTCGCTAAGCATCAGTATCCTGCTGCTACAGCCTCAGCTTCATGCCGACATGCGTGGCTTCAAAGCCGAGCCGGGCATAAAACGCCAGTGCCTGATCGCGGCGCTGGTCAGTGGTTAGTTGAACCAGTACACATTGTTTGCTGCTGGCGCGTTCAATAGCGTGTTGGATGAGCTGTTTACCAATGCCTTTTGAGTGATGACATCTGGCCACGCGCACGCCCTCAATCTGGGCGCGCCAGCCGCCGCTGTAGGTCAGCCCCGGCAGATAGCTGAGTTGCAACACAGCAATGACATCATCGTCCAAGGTGCCGACGATAAGCTCGTGGTTGGGGTCGTTTTCAATCGCTCGGAATGCGCTGGTGTGGGCCTTTTGTGCTGCTGGCGTGTTGTGCACACGTTCACGAGCCACCTCATCATCGGCTAGCATGGCGAGGATCTGCGGCAGATCGGCCATCATCGCGTCGCGGAAATTTACAGATGGTTCAGGCATTTTTTCAGTTTGATTTGTATTGGGCGGGCTCGATCAGATCCCACAGATTGCCGTACAGATCGCGAAATACCGCGACCGTGCCATAGTGTTCATTGGCGGGACCACGCACGAATTCGATGCCATGATCACGGTAGCACTGGTAATCACGCTGGAAATCATCGGTGTGTAAAAAAAGGAACACGCGGCTACCGGTCTGGTTGCCGATGCGGCTGGTCTGCTCATCATTGGCCGCACGCGCCAGCAGCAAACTAGTCGCCGAGCCGGGTGGTGCGACCACCACCCAGCGCTTGTTCTGTTCCGGCACCGGCGTGTCCTCGATCAGCTCAAAGCCAAGTTTTCCGACATAAAAACTCAGCGCTTCGTCATAGTCGCGCACTACCAGTGCCAGCATGGCTATTTGTTGCTGCATCCGTTACTCCGGCATCATTCAGTCGGCAGTGTACTCAAAGCCATCGGCAAACACGGTGTCATCTTGCGGGTTAGATTCCAATGCACCCAGGTCAGGCGCATCACCGCGCAAGCGCCCGAAAATGTCTTCTTCAGCACTGCTGACCGGATCGGCGTTATCGATCAGCACACTGGCGGGGGCTGGAACGGCCCAGTCATTGACAAGTTGCAGGAAGGCTGCGCGGATAGAAATCGATCCATCGGCAAAGCTGGAGCCATTCCAGACCGGCGCGATAACAGCCACCGGATCGGGCAGCAAGGGATCGGCGACCACGGCGTTGGTGTCATTGGCAATCGTCAGAAACTGGCCGCTGTCGATTGGGATCGAATTGCCGCCGTTGTAGTAAAGATTGTTGTCCAGCAGCGCCGAGGCGGTCTGGTCGGGCGGCGCATCAAACAGGTCAACGCCGCTGAAGGCTTCGGTGCCCATCGTCCCGGTCGGGTCGGACCAGATATTGTTGGCGAAGACAAGATTCTGGTTGGGCTGATTTGCCGACACGGCGATCAGTCTTCCGGCGAAGCTGCGCGAAGGCATGTCGCCGCTGACAGTGTTATTGCGAAAAACGACATCGCGCGAACCCTGCACGGTGAACGGCGTACGCATCAGGGCATCGGAATTGCCGAGCATCAGGTTGTTTTCGACCAGAATATCGATGGCCTCGAAATTGGCCGTGCCGTCCTCACCCAGGCGCACGAAGCTCTGGCCCGACGAGCCATACCAGTTCAGGAACACGTTGCGGCGCACCGTGACCTGCTGCGTGCCCAGCACGGTATCGCTGCTGCCGTTGGAATCCTTGATCACGACAAACGAGCTGGTATCCGGGCGCTTCGCGGTGTTCAAAAAGATGTTGTCCTGCACCGTGACATCGATGACGCTGTTGATGTCGATGTGCTCATCGGAGCCTTGCTGGTTGAAGAACAGGTTGCCCTCGACCCGGATGTTTTCCGCGCCGTTGTTGATCTTGAGCAGGTCGTTGTTGGTGCTGGAATGGATGATGTTGTCGCGAAACACGATGCCGGAGACTACCGCATCGGTGCCGCCAGCGCTGCCGTTGAACTGCCCGAGTAGATCCTGCACCTGAATCACCAGGCCGGTCGTATTGTCCGGCGCGTGCGCAATGTCGAAGCCCTCGATGATGATGTTGCGCGCGGTAAACGCAATCAGCGCGGCACCACCATTGTGGCGCAGTCTGGCGGTGTAGGGGATATCGGATCGCACCGTCACCGGGTTAACAAATTCACGCCGCAACCGCTGGCGACCGTTGTAGGTGCCCGGTCGGACAATGACCTCATCGCCGTCAGAGGCACCATCCACGGCACGTGTGATCGTCGCAAACGGGTTGGCCGCACTACCGTCGCCGACTGAATCGCTACCATCTACAGCCACATACCACTCGGCGGTGTAAGCATTAAAAGTGCTAGCCAGTAGTAATAACAACAAGCACGCATGATTCATCACATAGTCCTCGCACAGCTTAATGGCTTATCAACACTGGATTTTTATCTCACACTGTACCAAGCGCAAAAGCATATGGGTATAACAAGCGAATCGTTCCGTATTGCCGCTACCGGCTTTACCCTGCAGGTTGGAAACTGGAACACCACGACAATGGCATTGGCACCCGCTCAGCAACAGCACCTGCAGCAACAACTGAATGATCTGGTCGGCAC
>CAZHRH010000234.1:0-2708 GCA_964534475.1 uncultured Wenzhouxiangellaceae bacterium | reverse complement strand
GTTAATAACCACAGGCCTGAACCTCAGCCCGCGGGCTGCTGCTCGGTCGCCTTTGCCCGTGAGCGTGCGGCCGAGCGAACGCGCCAGCGGCGCAGAAACGAGATATGGTCCACCAGCAGCTTGCCCGCGAAGTGATCCATTTCATGTTGCAGACACACGGCGTGCATGCCCTCAAGTTCGCGTTCGAAATGATCTCCCCGGATATCCTGCGCCCGCACCTTGACCCGGGTGGCGCGCAGCACACGGGCTGTTATACCGGGAACCGACAGGCAGCCCTCCTCGGTAATGCCCGGCAGCGCCGAGTCGACGATCTGCGGGTTGACGAAGACCTGCGGTTCCGACGCATTGCCGGACAAATCCATGACCAGGATCTGCCGGCGGTCGTCGGCCTGCGGCGCACTCAGGCCGATGGCCCGCGACGCGTACATCGTCGCGAACAGATCGTTGACCAGTGTGTCAACCGAGTGGTCGAACAAGGTAACCGGCTCGGCTTCAAGTCGCAGACGTGGATCCGGATACTCGATGATATTCAGCAGCGCCATGGCAGTTATTGTGACGGCCCGGCCGTCGACGCCTGCGCATAGTCAGCGTCACCTGCGCGGCGGAACAAGGGCATGGCCACCACGATGACGACCACAAGCAGGGCGATCTCGATCAGATAAACCGTGATGTAACCGGTTGCGATGCCGCTGAATGCCCAGACTTGTTCTGCCGAACCCAAGGCCGCGTCGACGACATCACGGATGATACCGCTCAGCGCAATGCCCACACCCACAGCGGTGGCTTGCACCGCGCCCCATGCGCCGATGGCGAGCCCCGCCTGTTTACGCGGGGCCCGATTCATGGTGGCGGTCAGCGTACCGTGGCCGAACAGCGCGCCGCCGAAACCCACCAGCAAGTTGCCTGCGAGGAACAGGCCGGTCATCTCCCACGGTGCGGATACGATCACCAGGACGAAGGCGGGCAGCCCTATCCAGGCACCATGTTGCGCTATCCGGTAGGCATCGCCGTCCTCGTTGAGGGCGTGCGAGCCATAGGCAAAACCCAGCAGGCCACCCAGGGCAAGCAATGCGGTGAGCCTGGTGGTGGCGGCAACCGACAGGCCCAGTACCTGCCCGCCGAACGGCTCCAGCAGCACGTCCGACATGCCGAACGCCATCGCGCCGAGGCCGACGATCACCAGCCGGCGGATGGCATGATCACCGGCACAGAACATCGCCCACGATTCCCGAAAACCCGGATCGGGTGGCGGCTGCACGCGACCACGCGGCGGATTGCGGGGTTCCTGCTTCCAGAATGCGATAGCGTTCAGTATCAGGGTGAGCAGGGCTGCGCTCTGCACCACCTGCACCAGCCGTCCCGGCGTGAAGTTGGCCAGCGCGACACCGAACAGCAACGCGCTCACCAACATGCCCAGCAACAGCATCACGTACATCAGCCCGACGACTTTTGGGTGTGACTCCTGCGCAGTAAGGTCGGTGGCCAGCGCCAGGCCGACGGTTTGCACGGTGTGTGCGCCCGCGCCGGCGAGCAGGAAAGCGATGGCTGCAGACACCTGTCCGACAATGCCGGGGAGCCAGCCGGATTCACCCTGACCTGCGAGCACGAGCAGGGCGAAGGGCATGACGGCAAAGCCGCCGAACTGCAGCATCGTGCCCTGCCAGACAAAGGGTATTCGCCGCCAGCCGAGTTCGCAGTGATGAGTGTCGGAACTATACCCCACCAGGGTTCTGAACGGTGCGAACAGCACCGGCAGGGCAACCATGATCGCGACCAGAGAAGCAGGTACTCCCAACTCGACAATCATGACGCGGTTCAGCGTGCCCACGAGAAGCACCAGCGCCATGCCGACTGAGACCTGAAACAGCGACAGCCGAAGCAGTCGGCTCAGCGGCAGATCGGGCGTGGCAAGATCCGCGAAAGGCAGAAAACGCGGGCCGAGGGAAAGCCACGCAACCGTTATACGTCGTGAAATATTTTTCACAGCTAAATCCGGCCGGAAGGCAAATAAAAAAGCGCCGCGAATCCACTTGATGCGGAGCCGCGAACGCTTGTTTGTGATTTATGGCTTTTAACCGCCCCAGAAGGCGGCAAACCACTCAGTATTGGATAAAATCGAATAGTGAACGATAAGTGATATAACTGCCACAGAACCCAGAAACAGCGGTAAGCCCACTGTCGGGTTAACGACACACCAAATTCTACCTTGGTTCATGATTTATCCTCCTATCCGAGCCACGGCGTAAACAAATACGCCAAAACATGCGCAAACAGCGCGATTACGAAGAATACACGTGCACCGTCAATGACGTGCTTGTGTAGTTCTTCGGATTCTTTGATCGTCAGGCCTGTGGGCCATACGCGATCTGGATCATCGATATCTGACATACGTTTCTCCTTTCAGGTTAGACCACTTGCGCATACGAGCAAGTTTAGGTCAATATCAATATAGACCTCTCGACAGTTAGTGTCAAGATTAATGGAACCTCTGTTCAATCCGTTTTGGAGAGCAGCGGCAGGCCGAAACTCCTGGTCCAGGACCGCTTTGGCTTGCTAAGCAGCGGCAAACCGAAACTGCGGGTCCATTGCCTTTTTGGGTTGGAAAGCAACGGCAGGCCAAAGCTGCTGTTGCCCGGCCGCTTAGACAAAACCTTGAGTCCAAACAGCGAAGAAAGCGGTGTCGCTTTGTTACTGAGCAGGGCGATTCC
>CAZHRH010000233.1:0-2730 GCA_964534475.1 uncultured Wenzhouxiangellaceae bacterium | reverse complement strand
TTTTCGCACGTTTGGGGCTTTTGCTTTTAGCAATCATGAATTATTCGGGCTAGGCCGTTGTGATCAGGCGGTCTGCTGCACCATCTCCTTGATGACGGTATGCACAATGGCTCTGAGGCAGCGGGATTCGCCTGCCATGGTCGCGGAAAGTTCGGGGCGGTCGTTGACTATCTGCGTGTTTTCGGATTCAATCTCGGCGTAAAGCCGTTCAGCTTCCTGCACAATTCGACTGCGCAGCGTTTCCAACAGGCGCTCTGCCGTGGCTTTGGCCAGATTCAATGTCGCGCCAGCTTTTATTATAAATGCGCGATTGATGGCCGAGAAATGGCTAACACTCTGGATCGGCCAGGTCAGCCGGGTTTGTGTCGGCCAGCTCTTTTGGTCGTAAGCGGTGCTGTCATAGGTGGCTACGCTGAGCAGATCGTAGAACGGTGCCAACTGTATGCCCTCATGCGAAACCAGGAAGCTGAGGTTTTTCAGGTGCGTGTCGCTGTTGCCGACCAGCACATTGAACACCAGCCAGGCAAACAACCTGGATCGCGCTACCGCCGGGCTGCGACAGGCAATGGCCAGCGCTGCCAGACTCTCCATGCTGCCCTGACTGTATTTGAAGCTGCGGTCCAGCCCCAGCAATTGGCAGGCATCGATGACATGTCGGCGCTGCCAGCCCTGCGCATCTGGAATCCGGTCAAAGCGATCGATCAGGTACACCGGTGATGGTACATAACGCCGATAGACTTCGGGCACATCAAGACTCAGCCGCTTGGCCAGGCGCATGACGAACCATTCATTGACAACGGAATGGGGATAGTCCGCATCCGGGTGATCCGGCTTCAGGATATGGGTGGATGGGGTCGCGCCAGCGGGCTCAAACAGATCACCCTCTTGCAGCACAACCGCCAGTTTGTGCTGGGCACCGGCCAGTGACATGCGCTTGCTGGCGGCATGCATCAGCGGCACCTTGGGCAACTGGCGAATGCGTGCTTCCAGTGCAGTATCCGGCAACGGGCGCAAGGGTTTTGAGGTTTGTGGCGCTACATCCGGTGGCAGCAATGTCAATGACCCTGCCGACTCGGCACCATACCAGGCCAGCAAGCCGAAGGCATCAGCCGCCTCCAGTCTGGCATCTTGGGCCAGCAGGTCGCGTTGCCCTGCTTCGGGCAGAAGATTGTCGAAGTACCACTGTACCGGACGCTGGCTTGCGCCATCCAGCAGGGGCTCTGTTGCCAACGGAAGATGTGGGCTGAGCGCGAACCCATGCGGATGATTCAGCCAGGTCTGAGCATATTGGAAGCTCCATAGATTGCCTGTTTCCTGCAGGGTGCCAACTTCGCTGTTGTTGATCCAGGCGCGTAAGGTGCGGTTGTTCATGACTTGTTCTGGCTGCTTGCTGACTCTTTCCAATGGGCGGCCACGTGCTCGGGTACATCCACCATGACCCTGATACCCAGGCCCTCAAGGACCTGAAACAGCTTGCCCCAGTGCACGGAATCGCTGCCACGCTCGATCTTGCCAAGAAAGTTCTCGCTGACGCCAATGCTGCCGGCGGCATCGTCCTGACGAATCTGTTGCGCTTTACGGCTGGCGCGCACCACTTTGCCGATGGCAGATGCATCATTTATGGTAATTTTCATGATAAATCCTCATGTTTATAAGGATTATGCGATAACTTTGGGTGCTTTACAAGCAATCCTTACGTTCTTGCAGATTTTATTATGGTGTAACTACTTCGAGATTAAATCCTCATGCTTGTGAGGTTTTTTGATGAGCTGTTCGACATGTGCAGCCGCAGGCAACACAGATGGCACCAGCGCCTATGCAATGACGGCTGGCGGCGGGAACTTGTCGTGCTCGGCAATCAGGCCACGCAAACGCTGATCGTCGAAAACATCGGCACCGGCACGCTTTGCTCCACCTCGATTCCAACGCGCCCTCCAGCCCTCATTTCGTCACGTAGCATGGCGCAATGATGTCGTATTTGCCGCTGGGCTCGAATGCGACTGATTTGAGACATAAGCCCGTGTGATGAACCGGCTCAGGACGCGGAAGCATTGTCCAAAGTAATCGCATCCCACATCTGCCGTGGTGACACAATACACAGGTCCGGGATCGCCGGCATGGCAAGTAGTGCCTTGTCGCCGGTGACGAAATGACTCGCCCGACCGGCCAATGCTGCAGCGAGCAGCGGGGTGTCGTCCGGGTCCGGACTGACGAAATCGATCTCCGTGGCTGGACATGTCATGTCACCAACTTCCAGCAGAAATTGGCAATAATCACCAGCCAGCGCTTCGGGCAGGTGGAATTTTTCCGCGAGTACGCGCTGGAGTTCATCAAGCAGTTCTGCGCAGATGACAATCTGGTGATCCTCGAGCACGAGTTCCAGCAACTCAGCGCACAGCCCGCGCGTGCCGATCGCTGCGGCCAGCACGTTGGTATCGAGGAAAAGTTTCACGAAACGTCTGCGAAGACGTCTTCATCCTCAATATAGCCCGCCGCCTCGGCGAACGGTATGGCGCGGCGACGCAATTCACGGAAACGCTCCACTTTCAGGCGCTGACGCAGCAGCTCGCGCGCCAGCTCGCTCTTGGTCTGTTGACGAAGTTGTGCCAAGCGTTCAAGTTCCGTTGCCAAAGCGTCGTCGATGCGTATGTTCAGTGTGGACATGAGTCGGGATTTTCAGGAGTGTGTATCACAATGTAACACGCGACAGTGCAGAAATACAGTTTCGGC
>CAZHRH010000232.1:0-2813 GCA_964534475.1 uncultured Wenzhouxiangellaceae bacterium | reverse complement strand
ATTGTAGCTGATCGATGTTCAGCCATGTATGATGACGCTTGCATACATTGATTCTTTGAACATGTCCCAACTTGAAATCCTGGCGCTGCTGCTGCTGGCCATTGCACTGGCGCACTGGGCCGGCAGCAAACCGGTCGGACGCTGGTTTGGCGGCGCTTTGCTGGTCATTATTGTGGCCGCACTGTTTGCCAATACCGGCATCATTCCGCCGGCCAGCGACGGCGTGCCGCTGTATGATACTTTGCTCGGCGTGGCCGCGCCGGTGTCGATATTTCTGCTGTTGCTGAACGTGCGGCTGGATTCGTTGCGTAAAGTCGGCGTGCCCATGTTGCTGTTGTTTTTGCTGGCAGCGGTGGCCACCGTCAGCGGCGTGCTGCTGGCTGGCTGGGCTACCAGTTCGGCCGACTGGATGGGGCAGTGGTATGGGCCGCTTTCGGGTATGTTCGCCGCCACCTACATCGGTGGTGGCGCCAACTTCAATGCACTGGCGCTGCATTTCGAGGTGCTGCAAAGCGGCAATCTGTATGTTGCCGCCACTGTGGCTGACAACATCGCCTCGGTGATCTGGATCAGCCTGCTGCTGCTTTTGCCGCAGTGGCTGGGACGCTGGTTGCCATCGCCACATCCGCAGCTCCGACAGCAGTCACAGCAGAGTTTCGCCGCCAGCGCCGATCAGCCGCTGACGCTCAACGATTTGGTCATGCTGCTGGCACTGAGCATGGCTGCCTATGTGTTATCGCAGTGGTTGACACAATGGTTGGCAGCGCTCACCGGCGTCAGTATCCCGTCGATTCTGCTCCTGACCACATTGGCGCTGCTGCTGGCGCAACTGCCGGTGGTGCAGGGCTTGCGCGGTGGTCAGCGCCTGGGCATGTTCGGCGCCTACCTGTTTCTTGCCGCGCTGGGCACCTTGTGCGAAGTGTCTGCTTTGCGCGAAACCGGATGGCTGGGGGTCCGCTTGCTGGTGTTTGTGGCGCTGGTGGTAGGTATACACGGGCTGCTGCTGGCATTGGCCGGGCGATTGTTGCGACAATCGGCGGAAGTGGTGGCGGTGGTGTCGGCGAGCACGGTGGGTGGCTCCACCGTGGTGCTGCCGCTGGTGGAGCGCTTTAAGCGACCGGATCTGCTGTTGCCGGGCATCCTGCTGGGCAGCATCGGCAATGCGCTGGGCACCTATGTCGGTTTTGCGCTGGTGTATTACTTAGCAGCCTGACGCACCTAACGCTGATCTACTGCGGTAAAGCCGGATTGGGCCAGATTCCCCGATCTTTCTCGTTAAATAGGCACACTACTCGCCTTAAAGATCGAAAAATCTGACTCCAACCGGTATTCCCTGGTGACGATCAGTTAAGTCCCACAGGCTGCTATCGGCCTGAACAGATATTCTCTGGAGTGTTATGAACAGTATCGTTAATCTGGGCATTATTGCCGTCACCGTGATCGTGTCGCTGCTGGCGTTTCAGCGCCAGGATCTGTTGCGCGAGCTGTTGCTGGATCCGCTGGCGATCAAACGCCGCGGCCAGTATTACCGGCTGGTCAGCTATGGTCTGGTGCACGCTGACGGCCAGCATCTGTTGTTCAACATGATCACGCTGTTCTTTTTCGGCGGGCTCAGCGAGCGCCTGATCAGCCAGTACCTGGGCGCGGGTGGCTATGTGCTGTTTTACACGGCAGCGCTGGTGGTGTCGATTCTGCCCAGCTATGTGCAGAACCGCAACAATCCGCACTATCTGAGCCTGGGCGCTTCCGGCGCGGTCTCGGCGGTGTTGTTTATTTATGTCATTCTGGCGCCCTGGTCGCTGATTTTCGTGTTTTTCATACCGGTGCCGGCGATTGTGTTTGCGGCCTTGTACATCGGTTACAGTATCTATATGGATCGGCGCCGCAGCGACAACGTCAACCACAGCGCACATCTGGTTGGTGCGGGTTTTGGCATGCTCTTTGTGGTGATCATGGAGCCGCGTCTGCTGGGCAATTTTTTCCGCCAGTTGCTGACGCCGCTGGCTGGTTGAATACCTCAGGAAATTCAATAAGGAAAAGTTGATGAGTAATTCCATGCATCCGGTGCTGGTCGATGTGCTGAAGCTGCTGCAGCTTGAACGCATCGAGGACAACATTTATCGCGGTGCCAGCCAGGACATCGGCAGCCCGCAGGTGTTTGGTGGCCAGGTGCTGGGACAGGCGCTGGCTGCGGCGCATCAGACCGTGGCCACAGAGCGCTGCCCGCATTCGCTGCACGCCTATTTCCTGCGCCGTGGTGATGTCAACGCGCCGATTGTCTATCAGGTCGACAACCAGCGCGACGGCGGCAGCTTTTCCAACCGCCGCGTGGTGGCCATCCAGCACGGCCAGCCGATTCTGAACATGGCGGCCTCGTTTCATCAGCCGGAAACAGGCTTTATGCATCAGGCCGACATGCCGGACGTGGCCGGCCCGGAGGGTCTGCGCAGCACGCTGGAAATCAATCGTTCGATCATTGATCAGGTGCCGGAAAAAATGCGCCGCTACCTGGCCCATGAACCGCCGTTTGAATTTCGCCCGGTGGAGCCGCCGCATTTTCTCAATGACCAAGCGCAAGCGCCGCGCAAGCACATCTGGATGCGCGCGATCGATCGTCTGCCCGATGATGCGGCGCTGCATCGTACCTTGTTGACCTATGTCTCGGATTACGAACTGCTGGGCACGGCGATGTTGCCGCATGTGGTGGATTTCGCCCGCCAGCAGGTGATCATGGCGAGTCTGGATCACGCCATGTGGTTTCATCGCGACGCGCGCGTGGATGAATGGCTGCTGTATGCCTTTGACAGCCCCAA
>CAZHRH010000231.1:0-2817 GCA_964534475.1 uncultured Wenzhouxiangellaceae bacterium | reverse complement strand
GGCGCCATGCGCGCACGATTGAGTGATAGCTCACCGTTGTCAATGCTGTAATTATCCACTTGCTGCAAGGCAGCGGTAAACTGCTTCGGCGTCTCCATGTCTGGACAAGCCATCATTGTCGATGCCATGTTCTCGCCGATCTGCAGGCGGTTCATTTCACGCAGGCGATAACTGCCCATGAGGCGATTGCAGCCGTCGCTGCCGGAGAGCCGGGCCGTGGCGCGATCAAAGCGCAGTGTTGGCGGACGCTCTGTGCTCACCGGCTCGCCGCGCAGTTCCACCAGCACCCATTCACGATCCTGCAGCTCATGATCGGATGGCATCATGCTCAGGCGATAGTTTGCCGCCAGATTACCGGTGATGACGTTGCCGTCCTGATCCAGATGAAACAGCACGTTTTCGCCAACCTTGTATCGCTGCCCCGGTTGGTCATCCACCATCAGGGTCACAATACCGCCGGCGTCATTCCACACAAACCGACCCTGATCAAAACGCGGGCGTTCATCACGCTCCAGATACTGCACAGAACGCTGATAAGTGCCATCCTCCAGCAGCGTGATGCTGGTGTCGATGCCGGGACAATCGGCACAGGGAATGATGCCGCTGTAGACGCCCGGCCAGTCCAGACTGATGCGGCTGTTGTGGGCCGGATCCGGATTGGCTGGCGGCTCCTGAGCAGTGCTGTTATCGGCAGGTTCGCTCATGGGTGAGCATGCCGCCAGTACTGCCAACAAGCAGCTCGTATAGGCTAATCGCAAAATCATAATCATTCTCCATAGCGAAAAAAATCAGAATTGAAGCAATGCTACAACATATCATTCAAGCGAGTTATCTCTAGGGAACCTTGTCGCGCCCGTGCATCATTGATCAGAGGTTCCCTGACGTGGCATCAACTCCAACTCATGTTCGACCGGTCCCGGCAAAAACGTTGTCGGCACGCCATCCAGCCAGTCCTGATGCTGGCTGCGATAAAACGGCGACAGCGGATGGCCGCTCTGACCGCCCGGCATGCTCAGATAGCTGTCTGCCTCCAGCCCCGGCGCAATCGCCATGCGCTGCGACTGGCCAAAATCACTGGTGTGCACGCGCGGCATGTTTTCATCACCCGACATCGCTGTGGCCGGCATGTTGAGCAGGCCGGCAAGCGGTCCCAACGCCGCTGCCAGTGGATGCGTCATCTCCAGCCGGTTGCGCTCACCCCAGTGATAATCTGCCAGTGTGCCGCTGCTAACCATGGCATCTTCCATCAGCACATCGACCTGGGTCAGCAGAAAATCATCCCAGTCAACATATGCAGCATCGAGCAGATGAGTGGGGCGCTGCTGCAGGATTTGCCACACCGGCGCTTCCGCCTGACGCGTGCCGGTGAAGTTATTCGGCAAGTCAGCACATGCGCGCGTCAGGCTTTGCATGATGGCGGCGATCACGCGCTGACGGTATTCGCGCAGCAGTCGGTAACCGGCCGAATCGGCGGCGGCATGACTGCTGTCGCTGGCCAGCAGTTCGGCCAGTTGATGATATGGCTCGCCTTGCTGTTGTAACAGCAGCGGCAGCAACAGATCGCGCCAGTGCTGCAGAAACAATGCTTCATGATCGAGCTGGATTGCTTGCATGTGACTTGCATCGAGACGGGCTGGCAGGTTTTCCAAGCGCTGCTCAATCTGCGCTGCGCGGGCACCCAGGCCGGGATGGCCGTAACCGATTTTGTCCAGCACTTCGCCATCGGCCTGGCGCTGATTGGCAGTGAACAGATAACCGTCGGCCGGATTGACGATTTGCGGATACGCTTCTATCGGCAACCAGCCCGGCCAGTCGGGTTTAGCTTCACGCCAGTCCAGCGGCGTTCGCGAGCGGCGTGCGTCTTCGCGTTGCGGCATGCGTCCCATGATGGTCCAGCCGATGTTGCCGTCAGCATCGGCCACCAGCAGATTCTGTGCCGGAATGCTCATCTGTGGCGCCAGCGCCAGCGCCTGTTCGACATTGCCGGCGGTTTCCATTTGCAATATGCCGGGGGGCAACATGCCCGGCGGCACAAACCACTGCTCGCTGTGGGCGATCCAGCGCCAGGCCACCGGGTTGCCGGCGTGGTCTTTGCCGATCACCGGCCCCCAGCGCGAATGCTTTACTGCAATGGTCTCTGCCTCGGCACCGGCAACTTCGATGGTTTCCTGCTCAACACGAAACTGCTGCAATCCGGCCGGCACGCGATAGAAATCGGGTTGCTCAGCAAGCTCATCCAACGCAATCAGATCCAGCCAGTCGCCATAGCTGTTGGTAAAGCCCCAGGCGATGTGGCCATTACTGCCGACGACCACAAACGGCATGCCGGGCAGACTGACACCACCGACATTGACCGTCTGCCCGGCATCGTCCTGATACTGCAGATGCAAAAGATACCAGATGTGCGGCACGCCAAAGCCCAGGTGCATGTCATTGGCCAGCCAGGCAGCCTGCTGGCCGCTGCGCTCACCGGACACTGCCCAACTATTGCTGCCAGGCAATGTCTCTGTATGCAGCGCCAGTTCAGCTGTCTGGTTCAGCTCCGGCAAAGCGCGGATATTGAGCTGGTCGGCATCGGGCAGCGCTGCCTGTGGCCACTCCGCGCCCAGCATCGGCGCATCCCATGGCGTACCGACCGGAGCGAGAAAATCAAACACATCGACGGCATAACATTGCTGCAATGCACCCAGATTCAGCTCGTGGCGGGCATCGCTGAGCTGTAGCTGGAAATACATGCCGGCCAGCACCAGCGCGCTGTCGGCCAGACGCCATGGCTGCGGGGTTTGCCGCAGCAACTGATACTCATAAGGTTTGCTG
>CAZHRH010000230.1:0-2827 GCA_964534475.1 uncultured Wenzhouxiangellaceae bacterium | reverse complement strand
GCGCGCGCGCTCGAACAGTTTGCAGCCCAGCAAATTTTCCAGCGTCTGAATCTGCGTGGTGATGGTGGGCTGGCTGACCTGCTCCCGGGCAGCGGCACGATGGTAATTGGCGCTTTCGCTGACGGCGATGAAGTAGCTGAGCTGGCGCAAAGTCGGTTGTTTACTACGCATCCAGCTATGATAGCAATTAACTATCATGAAATATAGAAACTTAATGTATAAGATATCGTCATTGATTCGTTTGGTTTTGCTGATACAAAGAGGATCCGGCCATGAAAAATGTCATCCAAGGTACCATCAAGTTTCGCCGTGAGGTGCTCCCCACACTTTCGGAGTTGTTCGATCGTCTTGCCATTTCGCAATCTCCGGACGTGCTGTTCATCACCTGCTCTGACTCGCGCATCGACCCCAACCTGATCACACAGAGCAATCCTGGTAAGCTTTTCATCTGCCGCAACGCCGGCAACATCGTGCCGCCACATCAATATCATGCCGGTGGCATGACTGCCTCCATTGAGTATGCGGTGCAGGCGCTGAAAGTTAAGGACATCATCATCTGCGGCCACTACGGTTGTGGTGCAATGGCGGCAGCGATGGATCTGGACAGCCTGAAGGATTTTCCGCACGTGCTGGACTGGCTGGTTCACAGTCGTGCTGCGGTATCGGTGATTGATCACAAGTACCATGCCGCAGATGACCAGCAGCGGCTGGATTTGTTGTGCGAACGCAACGTGGTAATGCAAATGCAGCATCTGGCGACACATCCCTACATCGCTGCGCGTCTGGCGACCAGTGAAATTGATCTGCATGGCTGGATCTATGATGTCGGCAGCGGCATGGTCAAGGCCTACAATAGCCCCAGTGACAGATTCATTCCGGTGGAAGAGCATTATGAGGGCAGTAAATACATGCCGGGGGACAGTGCCACGGGAGCAAGTGCGTAATGGTGACTTTCAAGCATCTGCGCGGTGATATCTTTGGTGGTATCACCACCGGCATTGTGGCGCTGCCGCTGGCGCTGGCGTTTGGTGTGGCTTCGGGTGCCGGTCCCATTGCCGGCGTATATGGTGCCATTTTTGTCGGTTTTCTGGCGTCGTTGTTTGGTGGTACACCGACCAATGTGTCCGGTCCCACCGGTCCGATGGTGGTGGTGTTTGCCGGCCTGTTTGCGAGCATGTCGGGTCGGCCGGAACTTGTGTTTACCGCAGTGATACTGGCCGGTGTCATGCAGATCATTTTCGGTGTGCTCAAATTCGGACAGTACATACAACTGGTGCCGTACCCTGTGGTATCCGGATTCATGAGCGGCATCGGTGCCATCATCGTGATTCTGCAGATTGGCCGCCTGCTCGGGGCGGAACCGCCGGGTGACGTGCTCGGTGCACTGCTGGTGATACCGGACGCCATCGCCAGCATCAACTGGCAGGCACTGGTGATTGGTGCCACTGCACTGGTGGTGGGTTACGGCTGGCCGGCGCGTTATTCCAAATACCTCCCTGGCGCACTGGCGGCATTGATTGCCGGTACCCTGGTCAGCCTGCTGTTGCCGGGGGCACCGGTGCTGGGTGACATTCCCTCCGGGCTGCCGTCATTGATGCTGCCTTCCTATGATCACGATGCCGCTTATCTGGTGCTGGAAGCCGCCTTCATTCTTGCCATACTGGGATCCATCGATAGCCTGCTGACCTCACTGGTGGCGGACAACATGACGCGCGGCAAACATAACCCCGACAAGGAATTGATCGGCCAGGGCATCGGCAACGGCGTGGCTGGTTTCTTCGGTGCGCTGCCGGGTGCCGGAGCTACCATGCGCACGGTGGTCAACATCCGTGCAGGTGGCGTGACCAATCTGTCCGGCATGATTCATGCTGTGTTGCTGCTGGCGATTGTGCTGGCACTGGGCCCGCTGGCAGCGCAGATTCCACATGCGGCACTGGCCGGTATTCTGGTCAAGGTGGGCATTGATATTATCGACTGGAACTACTTGCGCACAGCGCATCGTGGTCCGCGCTGGGATTTGCTGCTGATGGTGCTGGTGCTGCTGTTAACGGTGTTTGTTGACCTGATTACTGCGGTGGCGGCCGGTGTGGTACTGGCGGCGCTGGCGTTCGTGCGTCAGGTGGCACAGTTGCAGCTCAAGCGCATTGCCGAGCATCCGCAACGGGAACTGGTGCCAAATGAACTGGAATTGATCGAACAGGCCCATGGTCGTGTCAACGTGTTTGATTTTGGCGGGCCGCTGAGTTTTGGGGCCGCTGCAGATATGGGGCACCAGATTCGTACCCACGCTCACGATGATGCCTACATCCTGATCCTGGACTTCTCGCGCGTACCTTTCCTGGATGTTTCTTCAGCGCGTGCCATCGCTGACATTAGCCAGGATGCCCATAATGCCGGTCGCCATATTTATGTTGCAGGCATGTGCGAAGAAGTGAAAAAAGTCTTGCGATCACTGCAGGCGGATAAATACTTTGATAAAAGCATGGTGTTTCCGACCCGAAAGGAAGCGCTGCAGGCTGCCGTTGAGCATGTGCGCAAGGTTGAAGGTGACGCTGACTGAGTGAGGTGCTCGCTGCGGAATCCATATAGCCACGCTATAACATTGACGACAGTGGTTTGAGCTAAAATGCTCTCCCATGATAAATACGCGCTGGAAACTTGTACTCTTCGGCCTGGTTGCTCTAGCACAGGCAAATCTTCTCTGGGCTGCTGACAAGCAGATCATGGGCTGGGTCGAGCGGGTGGAAATAGTCGGCAGCGAGCTGTCAATGAAAGCCAAGCTCGACAGCGGTGCAAAAACCTCATCGCTGGATGCCAGCGACATCGA
>CAZHRH010000229.1:0-2851 GCA_964534475.1 uncultured Wenzhouxiangellaceae bacterium | reverse complement strand
GATCTGTACCAGGGCCAGACCGGCAGCAACCGCGACGAGAACATCGCCCTGATGCGTGCCGCCCGTGCTGACGAGCAGGCCATCATCGACAACCTCAACGCGGCCGTTGAGTACATTCGCAAGCAGACACCGGCCAGCGGCAAGGTAGCCACCATCGGCTGGTGCTTTGGCGGCGGCATTGCGCTGTCGTATGCCATTGGCAGCGATGCCCACGACGGCACGGCAATCTTCTATGGCTCACTGCTGGATGATCCCGAGCAGATGGCGCACATTCACCATGGCGTCTACGGCACTTTTGCCGCCGAGGATCGCGGCATTCCGGTGCAGCAGGTCGATGCCTTTGTCGCGGCGCTGCGCAAAGCCGGCGTGGACAACGATGTGCACATCTACGACCACGTGCAGCATGGCTTCTGGCTGCACAATGAACGCGATCCGGAGCACAATCAGCCCGCTGCGATCCACGCCTGGAATCGTCTCAAGGCCTATCTGAACAGGGTTTTGTGATTTTGAATGGATAGGGGGGCATAAAAAAACCGCGCCTGCGGCGCGGTTTACCATTGTTATTGTATGAGCAAGTTACTTGATCTTGCCTTCCTTGTACATCACGTGTTTGCGTACCACCGGATCGTACTTCTTCATTTCCATCTTGTCCGGGGTGTTTTTCTTGTTCTTGTCGGTGGTGTAGAAGTGCCCGGTGCCGGCACTTGAGATCATGCGAATCTTGTCACGTCCTGATTTGGCCATGGTAATGCTCCTTAAACTTTTTCGCCGCGCTTGCGCATGTCGGCAAGCACCGCATCGATGCCACGTTTGTCAATGATGCGCACGCCCTTGGTGGAAACCTTGAGCTTGACCCAGCGGTTTTCACTTTCTACCCAAAAGCGGTGCTCATGCAGATTGGGCAGAAACCGTCTGCGCGTCTTGATGTTTGAATGTGATACGTGATTACCGACCGCTGGGCGTTTACCGGTAACCTGACATACTCTGGACATGACTGAGTTCCAAACAATGGTTGAAGTTAGCCGCTCATTATCGCTTTAACCGCGACAAGTTGCAAGGTTTATGTCGATAAAATCATCGATTGAGCAGAGCAGGCTTCAGTTGCCGGTATGCTCTGACTGAGCTCCGGGATCTTTGCCGGGTGCTGGTGAATCCACATCGTGGCCTGCCTTGCGCAGCTCCTCTTTCTTCAGCTTCTGAATGTGCGCCAGTTGCTGGCGAAATATCTCGGTCAATTTATTGACGCCATCAGGCTGCAGAAAACCCTCGTTTCCAGCCTCGACATAGGTGGTGTAAATACCCGCTGCACTCAACAGTGCGGCGGAGACCACACGCGGATCAAACCCCTTGTCCTTGAGCTCATTGGCGGATTCAATCAGCCGGTTCACGGCCTGATTGTGCTGGTCAGTGGATTGCGTCATGCTGATGCTTCGTTATCTGCCTTGTCTTCTGTCGTGGCTTTGTCGCTGTTCTGCCTTTTGCTGCCATCGATAAGCTTGACCGTGTTGTCGTTGCGGATCTTGCTCTCGCCGATAAAATGGCCACCGGATTCGATGATCAGATCATCGGTGATCAGTTCGCCATGCACGTGACCGGAGGCCACGATCTCCAGCCGCTCACAGTCGATTTTGCCCTGCAGATGCCCGGAGACGACAATGCTGGCGGCTTTGATCTCGCCTTCAAAGAAACCGGTTTCGCCAATGCTGACATCGCCTTTCGACTTCACTTCACCCTCGACACGTCCGTCGACGTGCAGATTATCGTTCAGGGTGAGGCTGCCGTTAATCTCGCTGTTGGCTGCGATGAGGGTTGTGCTGCCAGTATTATTGACCGGTCGCTCTGATGATGCCGTTGTTTGACTGTCGTCGCGATGGCTTTTTCCAATGATGCCCATGGTATATCCTGCTGTCGGGTTACTAGATTGTCGAATTGTCGCAACTGCCATTGCAGAAACGGTTGCGGATCAAGTCTTTCATCGAGGTAGTGAACTTCATAGTGCAGGTGTGGCCCTGTGCTCAGTCCGGTGTTGCCGCTTTTGGCAATGACATCACCCTGCCTGACGATATCTCCCACCTTGACTTCAAAACCATCAAGATGACCATACACGGTGGAGAAGCCATACTGATGCTGAATCTCTACCATCTTGCCAATACCATTGCTGTAGGGACCCGCCCGGACAACAATACCGTCGGCGGTGGCGATGACCGGAGTGCGCATGTCAGCGCGCAGATCCACGCCATGATGCATCTCTCTACTGCCCTTGAGCGGGTGCTTGCGCATACCATAGCTGCTGGTGATGGCATCGAAAGGTACCGGCGAAAGCCGCGGAATGTTGCGCAGCATGAGCTGCTTTTCAAACACTTCATCGTAAGCGTTGCTGACCCGCAACTCCAGTGGTGCCTGTTCATCGCTATCCACTGCCAGCAGGTCTTCCAGGTGCATGATGTCGGATTCCACATTGGCCAGCCGGCGGCTGCGCTGAGCAATCGTGGCGACAAGGTCACTGCGTTCTGCAAGCAGGAATTGATTGCGCCGCTGCAGCTCACCATCGTTTGCCTGCAGCGCAACCATCTGCTGTTGCAGATCATGCTTGCTGATGCTCTGGGATATCAGGCTGGTCACTAGCAGCGCTGCCACAACCATGCTTGAGGCCAAACCGATTTTGATGTTTTTACAAGTCGCCGCGGTGAGGCGATATTGCCGTGCACCACGATAGTTCGTAATGGTAATGGTCCAATCCGAGCGCACTTTGCTACCTCTGATTTCATGACGAGTTGGCGCATCCGGCTGGTTGGGCGAATGCGCAGAGGGTCAATGATTATGCTTGATTGAGTGGTTCAGCGCAAGTTCA
>CAZHRH010000228.1:0-2875 GCA_964534475.1 uncultured Wenzhouxiangellaceae bacterium | reverse complement strand
AGCCGAGCTGACCGGCGGCCAGCTCTTCCTCGGTGGCTTCGCGCACGTCTTGCACCTTGACCACAAAATTAAGCTCCTCACCGGCCAGTTCATGGTTGGCATCGACGGTAACCGCTTCTTCGGTTACCTCGGTAACGGTAACCGGAACCGGTCCCTGATCGGTTTCGGCCTGAAAGCGCATGCCCGGCTCAACCTTTTCCACCCCTTCAAAGGCAGAAGCCGGCACCTGTTGCACCAGATCGGAGCGATGCTCTCCATAGGCCTGCTCTGCGGGGACAATGACGCTGAGCTCATCTCCCTTGGCTTTGCCTTCAATGGCCTGCTCCAGGCCGGGTATGATGTTGCCGTGACCATGTATGTAACCCAGCGGCTGCTTGCCTTCGGAACTGTCCAGCACTTGCCCATCATTATTGGTCAGGGTGTAATCAATGTGTACAACGTGGTTTTCTTTAACTTGCATGCCTTACCTTGATGTTGTGTATGACGGTACAGGATAACGCACTCGGCCCCCTGCTGTCGCCTGTCAGTGAGCAAAATACGCTCAAGACCTGCAGCAACGGTTGACCTGCATAGCAATGAGCGCTAGGCTTATCTTTCTATCAGGATAGAAGGATATAATTATTAATCTATTGCAAACCAACTCGCTGTGCCGACTGCTGGCCGACAGCACGCGAGTCAGGTTAATGCATCTGCTGGCAGCCGAGGAATTGAGCGTGGCCGAGCTGGCCGCGATCACGCATCTGGCCCAGCCGCGGGTATCCACGCATCTGGCCAGGCTGAAGGAAGCCGGACTGGTGTGCGACCGCCGCGCCGGGGTATCGGTGTATTACCGCGCCTCTAGCGGCGACAGCGATTCTCCCGCACATGCGCTGTGGCGGACGCTGGCCGAGCAGACCGATGACCCGCTGCTGCAGCAGGATCTGGATCATGTTCAGCATGTGCTGGCGGCGCGCTCGAAGGAGCGCAACTGGGCCGACAGCGTGGCCGGCGACATGGAGCGGCACTACTCGCCGGGACGTACCTGGGAAACCACCGCACGGGCATTGATGCGACTGCTGGATCTGGGCGATGTGCTGGACATTGCCGCCGGTGACGGTGTCACCGCCGAACTGCTGGCAGCGCAGTCGCGCAGCATGGTCTGCGTGGACAGCAGCGACAAGGTCATTGAGGCCGGTCAGCAGCGCACCCGCGACATCGGCAATGTCAGCTACCGCAAGGCTGATATGCACGCCCTGCCGCTGGAGGATGCCAGCTTCGACACTGTATTAATGCTGCATGCACTGACCTACTCGAGCCAGCCGCAACGCGCCATCGCTGAAGCAGCCCGGGTATTGCGCCCCACCGGCATGCTGCTGCTGGCCACGCTGGAGCAGCATTCGCATGAGCAGATCGTGGCCAGCTATGATCATCTCAACCATGGCTTCAGCAGCAACGAATTATCCAGTATGACAGGCCAGGCCGGGCTGCACGCGGTACAGGTCAGACAGGCCACGCGCGAATCCAGACCACCGCATTTCACCGTACTGACCATGACAGCCCAAAAGCCCTGAAGCGCAAGCGCAGATTCCCAAGCAAAGCAAACCAATCTTGAATAACCAGTCATGATTTTTCAGCCATTGCCGTGGAAAAATCCGCAGCAGACCGAGCGCTTGCAGCAGGCCATGCAACAACGCGTACTCGTCATAGACGGCGCCATGGGCACCATGCTGCAGGATTATGAACTTACGGAAGCCGATTATCGCGGCGAGCGCTTTGCTGATCATGGCAGTGATCTTTACGGCAACAACGAACTGCTCAGCCTGAGCCGTCCGCAACTGCTGCGCGAGATCCATGGCAGCTATCTGGCTGCCGGTGCCGACATCATAGAAACCAATACTTTCAGCGCCAACCGCATCTCCCAAGCCGATTACCAGTGCGAATCACTGGTGCTGGAAATGAATCAGGCGGCGGCTGAACTGGCGCTGACAGCGGCAGCCGAATGGAGCAGCAAAACGCCGCAGCGTCCGCGCTTTGTGCTGGGCGCACTCGGCCCGACCAACCGCACCGCCTCACTGTCACCGGATGTCACCAATCCGGGCCACCGCAACATTGATTTCGACACCTTACATGCCGCCTACAGCGAGGCCGCCAGTGCCTTGATAGAGGCTGGCGTGGATGGACTGATCATCGAAACCGTGTTTGATACGCTCAACTGCAAGGCTGCGATCAAGGCTTGCCTGGATCTGTTCAGCGAGCGCGGCGCACGGGTGCCGCTGCTGATTTCCGGCACCATCACCGATGCCAGCGGCAGGACCCTGTCAGGACAGACGCTGGCAGCATTCTGGCACTCGGTACGCCATGCCGAGCCGTTCGCGGTCGGCCTTAATTGCGCGCTGGGTGCCGAAGAGCTGGCACCGCACGTGCGCGAACTTGCAGGCATGGCGGATTGTCCGGTGTTTACCTACCCCAATGCCGGACTGCCGAACGAGCTGGGCGGTTACGATCAGGGACCGCAGGAACTGGCCCGTTGGCTGGGTGATTTCGGCCAGCGCGGCTGGCTCAACCTGGCCGGTGGCTGCTGTGGCACCGGCGCCGAACACATCGCTGCTGTGGCGACTGCGTTGCACGATATGCCGGCGAGAAAAGTTGTTCATGGCGATGACAATGAAGACCGGCAACAGACCCGATTGTCCGGTCTGGAGCCGCTCAACCTGTCGCCGGAACTGGGTTTTGTCAATGTTGGTGAGCGCACCAATGTCACCGGTTCGGCGCGCTTTCGCAAGCTCATCGAACAAGACGATTATGAGACCGCGCTGGAAGTGGCGCGCGAGCAGGTGGACAACGGCGCCCAGATCATCGACGTCAACATGGACGAAGGGCTGCTGGATTCCGCTGC
>CAZHRH010000227.1:0-2885 GCA_964534475.1 uncultured Wenzhouxiangellaceae bacterium | reverse complement strand
CGATGCTCATGAAGCGTTGGCCTCGGCGTAATCCGGATACAGATCGGCAAACATCTGTAATACAGCGGTAATCTGTTCGGCGCTGTGTGCGGCACTCAAGCTGATGCGCAGCAACGGATCACCGCTTGGCGTGGCCGGCGGCAGCACCAGGTTGCAATAGGCACCGGCAGCGAGCAGTTTGTTCCAGAATTGCAAGGCGTGCAGCCGTCCCTTGATGTTAATCGCAATCACCGGCGATACTCCGGCTGCCGGTTGATAACCCAGCGACTGCAAACCCTCGTGCAGTTGCTGTGCGCGCGCAAACAGATTGGCACGCAGGTCACTGCCGGCGGCCAGTTTTTGCAGCGTCACGCGCGTGGAGGCGACCACAGAGGGTACTGGCGAGGCGGTAAAGATATAGGGTCTGGAGGCATACCGGATGAGATCCAGTTCCTCGCGCTGGCTGACGCAGAAACCACCGGTGGCGCCCAGGCTTTTGCTGAACGTGCCGACCGTAAAGTCGACGCCTTCTTCACATTGCTGCGCCTGTGCAACACCGCGACCGGTGGCGCCATAGATGCCCAGTGAATGTGCTTCATCCACCACCAGACAACTGCCGTATTTTTCCTTCACCGCGACGATTTCGGCCACCGGCGCGACGTCGCCAAGCATGCTGTAGAGTCCTTCGATGACGATGACAGCATTGCGCGCGCGACCTTTAAGCCGGCGCAAGCGCTTGTCCAGGTCTTGCGGATCGTTGTGGCGGAAACGGATCACCTCGGCCCCACCCAGCTTGCAGCCGTCATAAATACTGGCATGACAGTCCGCGTCCAGCACAATGACATCCTGGGCGCTGCCGAGGGTTGACAGCACACCCAGATTGGCCAGGTAGCCGGTGGAATACAAAATGCAGTCGCGGACACCATAAAACTCGGCAAAGTCCATTTCCAGGCGACGGTGCAGGGTGAAACTGCCGTTGGCCATGCGCGAGCCGGTGGTGCCGGTACCCAGAGCATCCAGCGTGGCATGCGCTGCAGCCAGCGCGTCGGCGTCGAAGGTCAGTCCAAGATAGTTATTGGTGCCGACCAGAATGGTGTGCTGGCCGTGAATGATCGCTTCGGTGGGAGAAAGGATCTTCTCCATGGCGGTGCCGAACGGATCGATGCCGATTTCTGTAAGCATCATGCGCGCCTCGGCGATCGGCCGCAGTTTATCGAACAGCGTTTCGCTGTGCAGTTTGCTGATGGTGCTGGCGGTGGATGACATGATAATCAGTCTGCCTCATGAAGTAATTGTTGCAACAGGTCGGCGAGTTGACCAGCGGTGCGCACTTCGCCCAGCCGGTTCACCGGTATGGAAACATCCAGTTCATCTTCCAGATCAGTGCACATTTCCAGCACCTCGACTGAATCCAGTCCCAGGTCAGATACCAGATCGGTGCCTTCACTGAGTTGTGGCGCATTCGGTTTGATGGTGTTCAGTTGCCCCAGAATCATGTCCAGCAATTGCTGTCGTGTTGCTGCTTGCATAAGAAACCTGTTGCTTGCGGGTTTTGATCGTTGAACCTGTTGTGATTATACATCGGTACTTGGACTTGCTTGTATTCGCGACAGCCATAGTCGGTGCTGTCCTGTGCGCCATGGCAATACAGTGAGATAGCGCAAAATGCTGGCATAGGGTTTGCTGAGTGCGGATTACAGTGCGATTTAGTCTGTGACCACCATAACTGGTTAGCGTTTATACCATCATCTGGATGCATATAGCAGACAATACTTCACGCGCCAGCGAACAGTTGACTGTGGCGTCAGAGACTTGCATCCGTGGCAGAATGGTCGCCTGTGCCAGATTGCTGATACAGGCTGTGCAGGCCATTTTGCAGCCGGTAGCGCGGCTGCCAGTCCAGCACTTGCTGCAAGCGTGGCGCCGGAGCGCGCCAGTCATGCCAGCGTAACTCCCTGGCTTTGCCCGGATTGAGCATGCTGCGCCGCCGCCGCATCCGTGCCCAGTGCAGATTCACATGCGCCAGCGCATGCAGTAATGTTGCCGGTAGCTGCACGCTGATCACCGGCTTGCCGGACAATTGTTGCATGGCCCGGCGCAGATCATGCCAGCCGTAACCCTGCTCATGGCCATCGTCAATGCTGTAGCATCCCAGCGGACGCGCAACCAGGGCTGTGCCAATGGCCTCGCACAAATCGTCTACATGCAGCAACGCAAGGCTCTGTTGCGGTGCGGTGACGCGCAATGCCGGTCCGCCGCGATAGAGCATGTCCAACAACGGCCGCAGTTCGCGATCACCAGGACCATAGATCGCGGGTGGGCGCAGAATCAGTGCAGGCAGATCACTGTCGATAACGATCTGTTCGGCCTGCTGCTTGCTGCGGCTGTACCAGCTCAACTGCGGCTGACTGGCGGCCAGGCTGGAGAGGTGCAGTAGATAGCCACAGTCCCGGGCCTGCATGGCTTGCAGCAAATTGGCGGTGCCGGCCACGTTGCTGTTGGCAAAGTCCTGCCAGCAATTACCGCGCACGCTGGCGGCACAATGAATCACTGCATCGCAACCGTCACTGAACGCATGCAGGGCGTCCATGTCGTCCAGGTCGGCGTTGATGATTTCAACATTGTCACGGATATGGGCAGGTAGTCGTCGCGGTTCCGAACGAATCAACAGACGCAGCTGCAGATCCTGTTGCAGCAGGGTCTGGCACAAGCGTCCGCCAACGAACCCGGTGGCTCCGGTGACGCCGACACGCTTGGCCACCGGTCCATGTGCCGACATGTTGTCTCAGTTGCCGACCGGGCTGGTCTGCAGATCAGATTTGTTGTCGCGCCTGTCTTGTTGCACTCTTTGCCGCAGACGCTGCAGATAGTCCTGCTTGGCGCCGGAACGTGACAACTTGCCGGAT
>CAZHRH010000226.1:0-2901 GCA_964534475.1 uncultured Wenzhouxiangellaceae bacterium | reverse complement strand
ATCATCTCGCCGACGCTGCGGTGATGATCGCGCGCAACGCTGTCCGGGACATGCTCGGGCAGACGTGCCTGCTCGGCGCGCTGCACCACATCCTCGATCATTTCCACCAGCCCCATGTGCATGCCGTCGTCAGGGTGGTAGATGCGTTCCACGCCGTAGTCGTGCAGCTCGCTGATTTCATCCAGCGTGATGGTGCCACCGCCACCACCGAACACCTTGATATGTGCGGCATCGGCTTCGCGCAGGCGATCAATCATGTATTTGAAGTATTCGACATGGCCGCCCTGATAGGAGCTGATGGCGATGGCATCGGCATCTTCCTGCAGCGCCGCCCGCACCACGTCGTCTACCGAACGGTTGTGGCCCAGATGCACCACCTCGCAGCCCTGCGCCTGGATCAACCGGCGCATGATGTTGATGGCGGCATCGTGGCCGTCAAACAGTGACGCCGCGGTAACAAAGCGCAGCGGATGGCTGCTGGCAGTCTGTTGGCGATTGTGCAGATCAGAAGCGGTGGTGCTCATGGCGCTGGTCCCGGTTTACGGACTATTCTGGGTAGACAGCTATTGTAGCGCGACTGCTCACAGGCTGCGCCGGATGCAAGGCTTGTCTGGTTGGTTGCTGAAGCTTCGCAGCCACAAAATTACACCGGGGTATTCAAAAGTGACGAGGTGCATCCATCTGCTGATGCAAAATCCGGATCACTGCGATACCGTAGTCTTCAATGCGGAAATAGATAATGTGCCGATCTGCAACACCGCGCCGATAGCCAGGCCGGATATGGCTGCAATCAGGTGCTCTTGTCGGCGTTTCGGCAAGTTCAGCGCAAGCCTTTTCCATAGCCTGCGTGTAGCGTATGGCTTGTTCAAGCCCCCATTGCTGCAGGGTGTAATGAAATATGTCATCCAGATCGTTTGCGGCGGCGGGGCTGAGTCGGTATTCAGCCATAGTCTAATCAGCTTTTTTGTTGCGCTATTTTTTCACTCAGGAATGCAGCAAAATCAAAAGCCTGAGGTTCGCCGCTGCGTTCGCCCTCGATCAAGGCCTGACGCACAGCCTCGACGCCAGCGTTGCGTTCCTGCTCGCGTCGTATCAAATCGCGGATCAACTCGCTGTCGTTGGCAAAACGCCCATTGCTGACCTGTGATGCTATCCAGTCATCTTGCTGATTTGTCACGGTAATGGTCTTGCGAACAGTGGTCATGGATATATTCATACCATAAATGACAGTATCTGTATGATACTTTCATACGAAAAGTGGGTCAATGGTCGCTTATTTGTCGCACTCTCATAGAACTTTCAGCTAATCCTGCGTATGCTGTTCCGGCATGGTGAAATGTGGCGGCGGAATGCGGATCGTGTCTACTGGTGTCTCGCCACGCATGAATGCCTCAATGGCGTCTGTTACATCCGGGCTGGCCATGAACAGATCGTGTCCAGCATTTTCGATGATCACCTGGTGGCCGTTAGCAAACTGCGCCAGCACTTCAGCGTGAGCCTCCGGGAAGGTACGACCATCCAGTGTTCCGGTCAGAATCAATGCTGGTAGCTCACTGGTCAGCGGCGCCCGGAACGTGTCGCTCAATACCGGAATATCCAGTGCTCCGACAAAATGCGGCATGGGGAAATTGAGCGTGTCTCCTATCAGCGCGGTCTCAGCCTGCTTCGTCACCAGCTCAAGACGGGCGGGTGAAATGCCCGATGCCATATCCATAGCCAGCGACATTGCGCTGAAACGTGCTGGGCGAGCATAAATATGCGGATAGATCCACTCGGCCAGTGGCCTGAATTCACCGGCGGCCATGGCATAGACCAAGGCTGGGATGTACACGGCGGTTTGCGGGTTCTTGCCCATCCCGGACAGTAAGTACTGCAGGGCGATTGAGCCGAGCTTGACTTCGACAGCCTGCTCGGAACCCTGAGGCCTGATTTCGACTGCAACGGGTTCTGCCTGCATTTGTTTCAGCACCGCTCGCAGGGTACTGGCGAGGTCCGGGTAGGATGTCGTCGTTTCTGCGGCGACAGTCATCTGATCCGCGAGCCTGCCCAGGTATGCATCCCATCGGGAGGGCAGCTTGACGGTCTGATCCAGCCCCTCCGCGCTGGCAAGAATCAGCCTGTCGATGCGATCATCACCCATTCGCTTGACCGCCGCCATGGCCAGATGCGTGCCATAGCTGATGCCCCAAAGCGTTAGTTTTTCAGCCCCCAGCGCCAGTCGCAGCGCTTCCAGATCACCGGCACTTTCCCACGTATTGTAGGCAGCCAGATCCACGCCTTGTTCACGCCACCAGCTCACGCATTTTGCTGCAGCATTTAACGCGTAGGACAGGTAAGCATCGCGAGTCAGCGGCTCACTGACAGGAAATGCCTGGTCAGCCTGACAAGATGGAGGCGGCTGTGAAAGCCCCGTTCCGCGTTGATCAAAGGCAATCACGTCGGCATACTTGCGCAGCGCCATGAATAACGGGAAGCGAGCGCGTTTGGCGGTACCGATGCCCGGGCCGCCCGGGCCGCCAGCCAGATAGATAATGGGCGCTCCCGGTGAGTCTGTGGTCGCCTTGAAGCGGACGAATTGCAGTTCGATGGTGCCCCCGCTCGCTGGATCATCGTGATGCGCCGGCACCTCGAGGCGCCCCAGTTGTGCCGCGACAACCTGTCCGGAAGCTGACTTGAATTCAATTGGCTCATAGGACAATGCCGTGGCGTTCGTGGCTAACGCCAGCAGAAGATAATGCAGATGCTTGATGAGATGTTTCATGATCGGTTTCCTTGTTGCGTTGTCTGCATACTATGCGGCGTTCGGCTGCTATTGAAGCGCCAATGTGTGGAATGCTCAGAAACTGGTGCGAGCGGCTCATATGGCCGACCAGAGCATTGCTGTGACGCTGTAATATGACG
>CAZHRH010000225.1:0-2915 GCA_964534475.1 uncultured Wenzhouxiangellaceae bacterium | reverse complement strand
CGATGCACGACCCAGTTTCGCGATGCACGACCTGACCCCAGTTTCCTCAGTTTCATGACGCCAGTTTCACTTGCCGCGAGATACGCTACGCAGTACAATCCAATTACATTATGTACTACATATTGCATTAAAGTATGTCTAACATCAGCGTCCGTCTACCGCCAGAGATCGAACACGATCTGGACGAGGAAGCCCGGCTCACCGACCGCAATCGCTCAGACCTGGTCCGTGAGGCGGTTGGCGAGTATCTGACGCAGCGACAGCGCGAGCGCATGATCAAGGCATACAGCGATGAAATGCGCCGGGCCTATGCCGACCCCGAATATGTCGAAGAAATGCGGCGGATACAGCATGATTTCGATGCAGCGGATGATTGGCTTGCCCGGATCGAAGCTGAAGAACGTGCTGCCGGCATCGACCCGAACGAAAAATGGTGGGATTGATGCGCCGTGGCGAAGTCTGGTTGGCCAACCTCAACCCACCGCGCGGAAGCGAAATCGGGAAAATAAGACCAGTCGTTGTGATACAGGCACCTGAACTTGACGCTGGCGTCACGCCAATGGTTGTCGTTTTACCAATGACGACAAAAATGATCGCCGGGCTCAAACGTTTTCGTGTCACTGTGCCGGCGCGCGACCGGCTCAAACAGGCTTCCCAGATCGTCACCGACCAGCCTCGCGCGCTGGACAGAGCCAGGATCGTTGACGGACCTTTGACCATGCTCACAGCAGATGAAATGACCGCGATCGAAAACGGACTGGGCATCGTTCTGGGCCTGAGATGATTACAGCGAGTGCAGGACTCCCAATCTGGGTCGGCTTCCAGAAGAATCTTGTAGTGGCGTTAGCACAGCGCGATAAACCTCCCCGCTATCCCGGCATGCTCAACCCGCACTTTACCGAATGCTGACAGCACGCTGTGGCTAACACCAATCGTTCACAGTCAAGACAAGACTCAATGAGCATTGACAAAGAATGATAGACCATTAAACTAAGTCTACTAAACTAGATTGATTATAAAGCATGGAAATTGTCAACATCCACGAAGCCAAAACCCGCTTGTCCAAACTCCTGCAGCAGGTCAGCCAGGGCGAGCCGTTCATCATTGCCAAGGCTGGTCGGCCCATTGCCAAGGTCGTCGCCGTGACAAGCACTGAACCGGCACAGAGCCGTCGGCTGGGATTTCTGACCGGCGAGATCGAAGTGCCGGATGATTTCGACCGCATGGGCGAGGCGGAAATAGCTGAGCGCTTCGGACTGACTGATGATCCTGCTGCTTGACACGCATCTTTTGCTGTGGGCAGCAGCTCATCCGGAACGTCTGACCATCACGGCACGCAGCATGATCGAAGAGCCAGGCAACGAGCTCTGGTTCAGCGCAGCCAGCCTGTGGGAGATCACCATAAAACATGACCTGGGACGCCGTGACTTTCGCGTCGATCCTCAAGTTTTTCGCCGCGCGCTGCTGGACAATGCTTACACCGAACTCGCCATGACCTCCCAACACGGCATCGCCACGGCGCAACTACCATCGATTCACAAAGATCCCTTCGACCGCCTGCTGGTAGCCCAGGCCACAACCGAGGGCGCATTGTTGCTCACCGCCGACGCCATTGTGGCAAAGTACCCTGGACCGGTGCGCCGGGTTTGAGGCAGACAGACAGATATGTTTTGGCAACACCTGTCGACACCACTAAGCTTATTCACGCTGATGATTTCCCCTGACTTGCCCTCAGCCAATCCAGTGCGCCCGGGGTTTGCGCCCAGATTGCTTTGTAGTCAACGGCATAGGCGATTGCCTCATCCTTGCTGCCAATACTGATCATCTCAGGCATCAGTTTGGGTATGCGTCGGCGGCCCAACAGATAAGCAGGCACGAAAGTGTTGCGCTCGAGCGCAATCGCGAGCGATTCATCCGCCTTGTCTGACGCATCCTGCTGGCGATAAGTCAATAAAGCATGGGCATAACACCATTCTGCCATGGCGTCACCGGCATAAATGTCCAGCAAGTCAGCCGCTTCATCATCACGACCATACTGCAGCAACAGTTGCAGCAGGTCATAGCGGTTACCCTGATTGTCAGTCGGATTCAAACGCAGTAAATCACGCCAGTGATCAGCAGCCTCGTCGATGCGACCCATGGCCTTCAATACGCCCGCCAAACCTGCTCGAGCGCGCATGTAAGGACGGGTTTCCAGGATGCCCCAGAAATGCCCCAAATCATCATCCAACGCAGCCACACCGAGCGCACGCTCACCAGCAGACTGCGCCTGTTGGTAGTAATCTAGCGCCTGCGGCAACGACATCGCCGCATCGTCAGCGAGGATCACCCAGGCATCGGCACAGTCCGGCCACAAAGCCAGCGCCTGTTTCGCCAGGTCGATACGATCTTGCGCATGAACCATTTCCCAGGCATCGTAAATCAACGCCTGCGCCCGGTGCTCGTCATGCGCATTTTCCGACGCATCAATGCCCATCTGATGGAATAATCTCTCGGTCGACTTCAGCGGTACCGATGGTATCGACACGTCTGCATGGTTACGGCGCTTTTTTACCGACGGTTTACGTTTCTTGCGGCCTCTACGTGTATTGCGCGATTTAGGCATATCCGGCTCCATAATCAAAGTTGCTAGTTTGTTTGGTATTCGTCAAGGCGCAAGTCAAATTACGAAGTGGCAGACGAATCCAGGCACCCTATCCTGATTTTGCAGCAGAGAATAGCAGATACCAGAAGTTGTCTGTAGCAGACCTGCAGCCTGATAATTACGGATACAGTTGAACTCTCAGCGTTCAGGGCGGCGTGATTCCACCGAGCGCAATCAACATCGAAGCCGAACATCGCCCAACTCCCTCCCCTGCGCAGCGGGCTGTCTCTTGATCACATCTTACTATAGGTGTATTCTTTAATCCCATGAT
>CAZHRH010000224.1:0-3004 GCA_964534475.1 uncultured Wenzhouxiangellaceae bacterium | reverse complement strand
GTGCAGCAGGCATTTGCGGGTGGATGGCAAAGATATTGAGATGATCACGCCCGCTCTCGCTGGCAAGCAGCCTTTGCTGCTGTGCATCAAATACGTAGAACGCGTAGCCCATCTCCCGCAACCAGGGCATGAATCGATGCAGGTTGTTGATCTCAATCATCAGCAATGGATGACAGCGCTCGATGGTCTGTTGCATGCCGTGCAGGGTCTGCAGTTCCCAGCCCTCGACATCAATCTTGATTGCCAGCGGTGACAGACGCAGTTCATCCAGCGGAATGATCCTGGCCTGGCGCTGGCGAAAGCCATAGCGACCGGCCGCCCGCTGTGAATAGCCGGCCAGCCGTTCCTGCACGTAGTCCTTGTCGAATTCACTGGCATCCAGTGAGGCATTGCTGGACAGATCCATTTGCGTGGTGACAGGAACATGCAAAGTCAGGCTCTGTCTTCGTTCGCCCAGCCCGCGCATGCGAAAACGAAAGCGCATGGGATGCAGTAAGGTAATCAGCAATAGCGACCAGCGCAATGCCGGGTTGGGTTCAAAAGACAGTACCTTGAGCGTGCCATTAACGCTCAGCATGGAAAGCGCAAATTGGCCGCAATTGGCTCCGGCATCAATCACCAGTCCATCGCTGCCATCGAGATGCCGGAACAGCTCTATATCGATTTCGCTGACCTGGCCAGTATGGTACTGGGCAAAAATACCACGCCAACGCGGTGTTATCAGACCTTGATAGACCGGTCGCAGCAAGCGATAGAGAAGTGCCCGAAAAAGATGTTTTAGACGCGAACTGCGCATTTATCCGATGCTCGGTAATCGCTGAATCTTACCGGCAATCGACCAGCCATTCGCGATGCTCATCGCTGTTGCCCGATTGAATGCGCACCAGCGTATCGCGCAGCTTGCGGGTCATGCCACCGACACCGCCGTTACCGACATTGTGCGCTGCGCCATCAATGAACAACTCGCCAACGGCGGTGATCACAGCGGCAGTGCCGGACAGAAACGCCTCACTGTCGGCCGCCTTGTGCAGCAGTTCCTGCACGCTCAAGTCACGCTGCTCCACCTGCAGGCCGAGATCGGCGGCCACCTGCAGCAGGCTGTCGCGGGTGATGCCGGGCAGAATACTGCCGTCCAGATGTTTGCTGATCAGGGTGTTGTTGTGCAGCAGGAAAAAATTGGCGGCGCCGGTTTCCTGCACGTCACCGCCAGGGCTGAACAATACCTGGTCGCAGTCATACTCACGCCTCGCGCGCAGTACATGCTGCAGCGCGGCGGCATAATTGCCACCGGTCTTGACCTGGCCAAAATCCGGCGTCGTGCGGGCATGTTCGGTTTCCACCAGCAGGCGCAATATCTTGTCCTGACCACCGAAATAATCGCCCACCGGCGATGCCATGACCAGCAGCGTGGCATGCTCGGAGGCGTGGCCGGCGCTGCCGATGTTGATGTCGGTGGCAAACAGCAGCGGGCGCAGATAGAGTGAGCCCGGATAGTCGGGAATCATTTCGATGTGCTCGCTGACGATCTGTTGCAGCATGGCCAAGACCATGTCGGCATCGGGCACCGGCAGACACAGGTGACGGGCGCTGTTCTGCAAGCGCTGTATGTGCATGTCGGGGCGAAACAGATGCGCCGTGCCATGCGGCCGACGAAAGGCTTTCATGCCTTCAAAGCAACTGCTGGCATAGTGCAGCACATGGCTGGCCGGATGCATTTGCAGCTTGTCGCTGGCCACGCTCTGTGGCTCGCTCCAGCGACCATCGGCATAGTCACTGCGCAATACGGTAGGCGCAAATTGGGTACCGAAGGTGCTCATCCATCCGTGCCCGCAGCGCTATGCTGTGGCGGGGATGTCAGCGCTTCGGGCAGCTCAAAATGCAAGCTGCCTTGTGCGTCAAGTGTGACCGCCACCGGCCGCAGTCGATCACCCTTGCAGGGGCCGCCGCTGCAGGCCCCGCTGTGCATATCAAACACCGCCCCGTGCGCCGCGCACATGATGCTGCCGTCATCGGTTTGCAGCAACTTGCCGGGGGCAAAATTGAGCATGCGCCCCTGATGTGGACAACAGTTCAGCCAGGCATTGACGCGGTCACCAAGCCGCAGCACGATGACAGCATCTGCCTGATCGGCATGTGCGACGGTCACCGCCTTGCCTTGCGGCAGCTCATTGAGCGTCACTTGTTTTGCCCCCTTGCCTGGTCATTTGCAGCGTCCCTGGTGTCGTCGTTGGAATTGTTGTTGGTATGGTCATTTGCGCTGTGCGGTTCTTCATCGCCGTTGGCCTTTCCGTGTTCCGGATCGCTATCCAGCCGCGTGCGCGTGGCTTGCAGCAGTGCATCAAAGTCAGGGTCGGGCTGCTTGCGGTAGCTGTCGAACAGATCAATCCAGTGATCGGAAGCGCGTCCCCACAGCAGCACTTCGCGATACCACAGCCACGGGTCTGCGCTGCGAAATAATAAACCACCCACCGCCGCCGCCAGCGACACCGGAATCAGCATGGCGTCGCGCAAGCCATCGGCAATCAGCTTGAGCTGCAGCACGATGGCGTGCACCGCCAGACTCTGCTTGTCGCCATGATGTTCTTCATCCGGCTGAAAATCCTGCTTCGGCTGTGCATCCGGGGATGGTTCTGTTGCAGTCATGATCTGGACAGCACAAGGCTGCACGCAACAGGCAGCAATCTGCTGCGATGAGCAGGCTGAGGAGCTGGTGATTGGCGACAATGTACTGAAGCGCTGGTCATGCAGGCCTGCACGATGTGATGACGCATAGTTAGAAATCCGCTAGCATTAAGATGAATTGTAACGGCTGGCAACCTTTGCTGCCAGTTTCTGCTACCAGCGGCAAATGTCAGCCTAACTTGCCGTTGCGCCCACTACAGAGCTTCAATGATGGCACAGGGCATCATAAGATAACGCCGGTGCAGCGTTGTATGGCAATGACAGGGAGCTTCAGGTAAACTATATATCTCTCTATACGGATTGAAGGATATATATCCATGGC
>CAZHRH010000223.1:0-3019 GCA_964534475.1 uncultured Wenzhouxiangellaceae bacterium | reverse complement strand
CCCGACCAGACCAATCCACCAGCTCCAGATAGTCTTGCCGATCTCAAGGCAGGCCATCATCACAATCTTGTTTTCAGGCAAGTTGGTGCAGTTCAGATTTATCTTTTGGTGACTTGGTGGCACAAATTCTGAATGCTTTCCGTTTATAGCAATAAACTCACTGACAGGTTGTGCATATGATCACTTATACAAGCTCACTAAAAAACTCTCAAGCTGACTTCATCTACGGCATATTGATCCCGTTGTGGATATTACTGTTGCTGCTTGCCAGCATCAGCACTGCACGAGCTGCTGTCCTAACGGTTGGTACAGGCGGCATGTTTACGTCAATTCAGGCGGCGCTTGATGCGGCAGATACCATGTCAGGTGACGACGAGATTCGCGTTCGCAGCGGCAGCTATGCAGAGAACATTCAGTTTTTCAGCAGTGGCAGTGGAGACAGCATCACAGTCAGTGGAGGCTGGAACGCTGCTTTCACTGCCAGCAGCGGCTTGCGCGACTCAATCGTGGATGGTACTGCCAGCGACACGGTGATGGAGCTGGAGTTGATCGGGGCTGACATGCTGGTGATTGAGGGCTTTACTATCACGAACGGGCTGAGCAATTTCCGCGCCGGGATCAGGTTCGGATCCAGCGATAGCAGTCGTTTTGAGCTGGTCAACAATTCAATTTGCAACAATGTGGCCAGTTCAGAGCGTGCCAGCGCTGCAGGGATATACATGTCCTTGCATGACAGCAGCAAAGCACTGGTGCGACAAAACGACATTTGTAACAATCTGGCAGAATCAACCGGTACGGTGGATGTTCGAGGTGGTGGAATGAGCGCGCAGTTGGTGGGCAGCGCTGAGTTGGAAATCTCAGGGAACAGTATTACTGGCAATGTGATCACCGTCGCTGGCTCCGGCTCTGGCCTGGGCGCCGGTCTGGATATCATCGGTTTTGATCCGGGGGTGGCAATTGTCATCACCGACAACATCATCAGCAACAATCGCATCACCGCAGAAACCGCTACAGGAACTGGTGTGATACTCGGCGGCCCCAACTGGGAGTTCAGGCGCAACACACTGATCGGCAACATCGACGATGATGAGATTGCCTTCGGGGCGCAGCTGGCTGCATCGGTATTCCTCGGTGAGAGTGTCTGCACTGATAACGTAGTTGCCATGGGCAATTCGCGAGGCGTGCAGCTAAACAGCAATGCTGACAGCGTGCTCCGAGTAAGCAACCTAACCATTGTGGACCATGGAGAGCGCGGCATCCTCGCCAGCGTTAATGGCAACGGCATCTTGTCGGTATTCAACACCATATCCGTCAATGCTGACACCAATGCTCAACTGAACGCGGGCGTGACTTCTGGCAACAATTTGTTTGTTGACGACCCGACTTTGTTTGTTGACGCAGCCAATGAGGACTATCGCCTGGCAGCCGGCTCGGCAGCAATAGATGCCGGTTTCAACACCCCGCCGGGTGGTTTGGGTCCAGTTGATATTGAAGGCAACCAGAGGGTAGTTGGTCCGGCTGTGGATATTGGTGCCTATGAGCGTAGCGATATCCAGTTTGAGGATGGCTTTGAGGATTGATTAGCTGTCATCACCACGTATCGAATTACATGAATTGCAGTGATGGCAGACGTTGTTGAGCGATCTAAAAGCTTACAAAAATGCTGTGTTGACTTCTTGTTTACTGCAGTTGAGTCATCCAGAGTTTCTCTAGCAGACTGTCGCACTTATGATGTGAATTCACGCAGGCAAAAGCCATAATCAGCAAGATAAATGAAATCCCAGGCACACCAATCTTCAGCAGTTACCGATCAGGGTAATTGAACGGACTTCGTCTAAATACGCTGGGAAAACAATCGCTCGGCAGCAGCAATGCCCTGCAGGAATCGCGGGCTCAGCTTGACTGCAGCATCACTAATGGATGTTTTGCTGTCGTTGACATGATGCTAGCTCATCACCGCATAAGCTGCCTCATGCACAACAAACATCGACGACAGCACAGCCAGAGGCTCCACAATCAAGCCGCAACGATGTCAAAAGCTGCGTAGTGAGTAATGAGCATGACACAAAGAAAAGCTCGGCGTACACAGCGCCCGACGCAATGATAGTAAGGCGTTGAAGCCACTGAAACCAGAGCTGATCGGGGAAGCATCATGCGAAAACTCGATAGATGCATTGTGTAGCATGCCTCGGATTGATCTCAAGAAGCTATGACAAAAGACTGAAAATGCTGTACGGTAATTATTTTAGGTGTTCGTGTCCAATCTCGGCCGCTGGCTGAGCCCTGACAGGAGGGGCTCTTGATCAATCAGATCGGGTTGCCAAGCGTTCCGCTCTGATCGGATATTCAAGGAGCCTTACATGGCCGAAAGCAACTACGCAGGATACGTACCAGCCTTGATTGTGGGGCTGCTGCTGCTGACAGTCAGCGCTTGCGGCGGGACTGACGGCAATACGATGAGTGATCCATCGGAACGCATCACCTTCGAACTGCCGGCCGACTGGACTGAAGTGGCGGGCAGCAACGCGACCCGATTCTCCCCGCCGGGATCGCCCGGGGTGCAGGTACAAGTCAATACGGTGGACGATAAGGGCCGTGTTTCGCTGGCCCAGCGTCGCGACTCCTGGCTGGATTTTCGTCGGGAAAACGGCGCCACGATCTACCTTGACCGCGAGTGGCTGGCCGGCAATTTGCCAGGACTGGAATATGCTCATAGCGCTGAAGGCGTAAGCGGGGACATGACCTGGCACCACATCTTGCTTTCCGGCGATGGCTATGTGGTCGCCACCTACCTGCAAGCCTCACCGAGTGATTACGACGAGATACTTCCGGTCTATCGTCAGATCGTCGAATCGGTGCGGCCCGCCCGATCAGACTGATCCGCAATTGGTGGCGCTTCAAGGGAAGCTGGGTCACAAGGGAAGCTGGGTCAGGACTTGTATCGTGCATAGCCATAGTTGGCTTGAGCACTCTTCGTTATGTCGCAAGCCCGAAGGTTAATCACGCTGACCCAGCATTT
>CAZHRH010000222.1:0-3044 GCA_964534475.1 uncultured Wenzhouxiangellaceae bacterium | reverse complement strand
TCGCTGGCGGCAGCAATTTGCGCCAGTTCGGCATCGACGGCTTCCATGCGGCTGGAGGTCTGCAGATGCAGATTGACCTGCGCCGGCGTCAGCACTTCGTCAGCGGTCAGCGCATACAGCTCTTCCAGTATGCGCCGTGCCGCGCGCGCCGCCTTGCGCTCGCCGGAGATAAGAAACTGCTCGCCGTTGCTGGCAATCTGCACTGCCAGGCGCTTTTCGATCTGGCGCAGATGCGCATCCAGCGGGCCATTGAGGTTGGCCAGGCGCTCGCTGTCGGCAGCTTCAATGGCAAAGGGTAGCTGGTAGGCTTCTGCAGTCGTTGTGCTCATGCGACCTGTTGATTCTGCAACGCCGCCGTAGCGGATGCACACAGCGTGGACTCGTCGGTGCGCACCCGACCGCGCAGACTGTTGCGCATGGCCTCGGTAATGACGACATCGACAAACTCACCGATCAAGCGCTGCGGCGCGGCAAAGTTGACCACGCGATTGTTGTCGCTGCGTCCGGCCAGTTCATTGGCGCTTTTCTTGCTGGTGCCTTCCACCAGCACGCGCTGGGTGGTGCCGACCATGGCCTGGCTGTACTCGGCGGCAAAGCCGTTGATGGTGGCCTGGAGTTCCTGCAGGCGGGCTTTTTTGACTTCCAGCGGGGTGGCATCGGGCAGATTGCTGGCCGGGGTGCCGGGACGGCGACTGTAGATGAAGCTGAAGCTCTGGTCATAGCGCAGATCGTTGATCAACTGCATGGTGGCAGCGTGATCGCGATCGGTTTCGCCGGGAAAACCGACAATGAAGTCCGACGACAGCGCCAGATCCGGCCGCGCCTGGCGCAGGGCACGGATCTTGGCCTTGTATTCCAGCACGGTGTGACCACGCTTCATAGCTGTGAGTATGCGGTCCGATCCGGACTGCACCGGCAGATGCAGGTAGCTGGACAACTTCGGCACATCGGCATAGGCCTGGATCAGCGTGTCACTGAACTCGACCGGATGTGAAGTGGTAAAGCGGATGCGCTCGATGCCGTCGATCTGGGCGAGGTAGCGGATCAGCAGCGCCAGGTCGCAGCTTTCATCAGCATTGCCCATGGGGCCACCCATGGAGCCACCCATGGGGCCACGATACGCGTTGACGTTCTGCCCGAGCAGGTTGATTTCGCGCACGCCCTGCCCGGCCAGACTGACCACCTCGGTGATGACATCCTCAAACGGCCGGCTGACTTCCTCGCCGCGGGTATACGGCACCACGCAGAAGCTGCAGTACTTGCTGCAGCCTTCCATCACTGAGACAAATGCGGTCGGACCTTCGGCGCGCGGCTCCGGCAGGCGATCGAATTTCTCGATCTCGGGAAAGCTGATATCAATCGCCGGTTTTTTCCGCGATCGGGTCTGCTCCAGCATTGCCGGCAGCCGGTGCAGGGTCTGTGGCCCAAACACCATATCGACAACGGGAGCACGGCGCACCAGATTCTCGCCTTCCTGACTGGCCACGCAGCCGCCGACGCCGATCACCAGCGCCGGGTTCTTGTCCTTCAGCGGTCGCCACTGGCCGAGCTGGGAAAACACTTTCTCCTGCGCTTTCTCGCGGATCGAGCAGGTGTTGATCAAAATGACGTCGGCCTGCTCCGGCTGATCGGTCAGTTCCAGCCCGTGCGAAGCCGCCAGCACATCCGCCATCTTGGCCGAATCGTACTCGTTCATCTGACAACCGTGGGTCTTGATGTACAGTTTACCGCTCATGTTTTTGTAATGCGTTTCGATATCATGCTCCTATTTTAACGCAGATCGTTACTATGCACCTGCAGGTGGGGCGGGTGGCTCGCACCGGGGCGTCTGCGGCCAGGGATGCCGCAGTCGAGCCTGCAGGGATGTACTTGTGGCGACCACGGTGGGAGCCACCCGCCCTCAATGCACAAGGGTGAGGAGCGGTTAGCATAGATCAATAAACCACCACAGAACGGATCGATTCGCCGGCGTGCATCAGCTCGAAACCGTGGTTGATCTCATCCAGTGTCAGCGTGTGCGTGATCATGTCATCGATATTGATCAGCCCTTGCATGTACCAGTCAACGATTTTCGGCACATCAGTGCGGCCACGGGCGCCACCAAATGCACTGCCGCGCCAGTTGCGGCCGGTGACAAGCTGGAATGGCCGCGTGGAAATTTCCTCGCCTGCACCGGCAACACCGATGATGATCGATGTGCCCCAGCCCTTGTGACAGCATTCCAGCGCCTGACGCATGACTTCGACCTTGCCGATGCATTCAAAGCTGTAGTCGGCACCGCCTCGGGTCAAATGAACCAGATAGGCGACCAGATCCTCCGCAACTTCATCCGGATTGACAAAATCGGTCATGCCGAATTTTTCTGCCAGCGCGCGCTTTTGCGGGTTGATATCGACGCCGACAATCTGCTCGGCACCGGCCAGCCGCGCGCCCTGGATCACATTCAGACCGATGCCACCGAGACCGAACACCACCACGCGCGAACCCGGCTCGACTTGGGCCGTATAGATCACCGCGCCAATGCCGGTGGTGACGCCGCAACCGATATAGCAGACCTTGTCGAACGGCGCGTCTTCGCGGATTTTCGCCAGCGCGATTTCCGGCAGCACGGTGTGATTGGCAAACGTTGAGGTGCCCATGTAGTGATGCAGCGTTTCACCACCGATGGAAAATCGACTGCTGCCGTCGGGCATGACGCCGCGGCCCTGGGTTTCGCGAATGGCCTGGCACAGATTGGTTTTCGGGTTCAGGCAATAGTCACACTGGCGACATTCCGGGGTGTACAGCGGAATCACATGATCACCGCGCTTGAGTGATGTCACTCCCGGCCCGGTTTCCACCACCACACCAGCACCCTCATGGCCAAGAATGGCCGGAAACAGGCCTTCCGGATCGCGCCCGGACAGCGTGAAGGCATCGGTATGACACAGACCGGTGGCCTTGATCTCGACCAGCACCTCGCCGGCGCGAGGCGCTTGCAGATCAACCGTTGCAACGGTCAGCGGCTGGCCTGCTGCATAAGCTACCGCAGCGCGTGTTTGCAT
>CAZHRH010000221.1:0-3110 GCA_964534475.1 uncultured Wenzhouxiangellaceae bacterium | reverse complement strand
ACGCACAGGCGACACCGCGATCCTGGTGATAGGCATTGACACGGAATCTGGCCAGCCCTTGAATATCGTAGGAGAAATCGATATTCAGGTCATTTTCAAAGCTGGCACGCTGATGATCATTCATCGTGCTGTAGACCAGTTCAGTCGCATCCTTGCGATCCAGCGCATCAATGTCCAACCGGCGCATATCACCGTCAACGCGCACCATGGGTGGCTCGCCTGCCGAAATATGCAGGTCGGAAGCATTGTTTTTAACGGTAAATGCCAGCAGATCAGCGATATCCATATTCTGCTCCTTTCGTTTGATGATGTCGCCAAAGCGACAATTTAGCATTTTTCTGACATGATAGCTTATCCGAGGTAAGCCTGTAATGCACAACGCCCATGCGCCACTGATCAATCAGCAGCAACACCGAAGGATTCTGGACTTTTTGCAGCAGCAATCACAGCCGGTCACACTGGTGGCAGTAAGCAAGACCCGTCCAGCAGCAGCAATCTGTGAACTGCATGCGATGGGGCAATGCCATTTCGGCGAAAACCAGGTCACCGAAGCGGTGGAAAAAATGCAGCAACTGGCGCATCTCGATGACGTGCAGTGGCATTTTATCGGTCAGATCCAGCGCAACAAGACGCGCACCATCGCCGAACATTTCGACTGGGTGCAAAGCGTCGACCGTGACATCATCATCGATCGCCTCGCCGCGCAACGCCCCGCTGCACTGCCGCCATTGAATGTACTGATCCAGGTCAATATTGATGCCGAGCCACAAAAAGCCGGCTGCAGACCGGACCAGGTGCAGGCTCTATGCGCGCACGTCATAAGCAAACCCACGCTCAAGCTGCGCGGCCTGATGGCGCTACCCGCCGCCCATGAGCAAGCGCATCTGCAGCAACGCAGTTTCCGCCGCCTGGCGCAGTGTTATCGTGACTGTCAGGCGCAAGAGATTGCCCTGGACACACTGTCCATGGGCATGAGCGGCGACTGGCAGCAAGCCATCGACTGCGGCAGCAACATGGTGCGCATCGGCACGGCAATCTTTGGCCAGCGTAACTGATATCATCACCACAGCATGTCTACAGATCCAACCAGCACACAGCCACAGGCTGCACTCAACATCCTCCTGATTGGTGCCGGACGCATGGGTCAGGCTCTGCTCAGCGGGATTCAATCACAATCGCCGCAGCACAACATTACTGCCATTGAGCCCCACCAGCCCACACGCGAGCGTGTTGCCGATGAGTTGGGCATCGACACGCTGGCCAGCATCAGCGCACTGTCGGACGAAGATATCAGCGACAACAACGTCGATGTCATCATGCTCGCGGTGAAGCCGCAAATGATGCGCGACATGCTGGCTGATCTGCAGCCGCTGCTGAGCGGTCATGAGCTGGTGATATCGGTGGCTGCCGGCACCAGCCTGGAGCAGCTTGCGCGAGCCTGTGCGCCCGATCAAGCCATTATCCGCGCCATGCCCAACACGCCGGCTTTGATTGGCATGGGCATCACCGCACTCGCAGCCGGTGCCCATGCCAATACTGAGCACGTCCGGCTGGCCGAGCACCTGCTGGCAGGCTGTGGTCAGTTGGTGGTGCTGGAAGAAGAAGCACAACTGGCTGCGGTGACTGCCATTTCCGGGTCCGGACCGGCCTATTTCTTCGCCCTGGAGCATGCCCTGCTGCAAGCAGCCGGACAACTTGGCCTGCCAGAGGCTGTGGCCGACAAGCTGGTGCGTGCCACCGGCCGCGGTGCCTGCGAACTGGCCTGGCAATCGCATCAGACGCCCTGGCAACTGCAGGAAAATGTGCGCTCACCCGGCGGCACCACTGCTGCTGCGCTGGACGTGTTCGAACAACGCGAATTCACCTCGCTGATTGTTGCTGCGACCCGGGCCGCGGCTGATCGTGCGCTGGAACTTGCCGGCGACAGCGCCGACAACAGCCAACCATCAGACTGATTTCAATCCGGAGAGCACGGTGCAGTACCAGCAAGCCTTTGCCCATTTAGTGGAAACCCTGATCAGCCTGTATGCCGGACTAGTGCTGCTGCGCGGTCTGCTGCAATGGTCGCAGGCAGATTATTACAATCAGGTCAGCCGCATCATTGTGCGTCTGACCGACCCGGTGCTGGCGCCCTTACGCAAGCTTTTGCCCGCCATCGGTCGCATCGATACGGCCAGCGTGATCATGGTGCTGTTACTGCAGTGGCTGGCCATCAATCTGCGCCTGTGGCTGAATGCCGCAGCAACTCACTGGCTCACCAGCCTGCACTGGGCCGCGCTGAAATCCATCCATCTGCTGCTGATGACGTGGCTGATACTGATCATCGCCAGCGTCATCATAAGCTGGATCGGGCAGCAGGCACGGCACCCGATCATTCCGCTGATCTACCAGCTAACTGAACCATTGCTGCGTCCGCTGCGTCGAAACCTACCAACCCTGGCGGGTCTGGATTTCAGTCCGTTGGTTGCCATCTTGCTGCTGCAGTTTCTGATGGTTCTGATAGGATGGTAGTAATACGTTGAGGAGATCATGATGAACAAGCTTACCCAGCCGAGACAGGTGGTACACCTGATTGCAATAGTAGTCCTTATGGCAATGTTGTCGGCCGGCAAAACCATGGCCCAGAGCGCGCAGGATTTCGATCGCTACGTGGTGCATTACAATGCCATGAACGCCAGCATGCTGACGCCAGCGGTGGCGCGGCAGTACAATATCCAGCGCTCCAGCTCGCGCGGTGTACTCAACATCACCGTGCTGGAGAAAGTCATGGAAATGCCCAACCGGCCGGTACATGCCGTGGTCAAAGTCACCGCCAGAAATCTGTCCGGACAACTGCGCACAATAGACATGCAGGAAGTCGAGGAGCAGGGTGCGATCTACTACATCGGCCAGATCCGCGTGCGCGATGAAGAAGTGTTCGACTTTGATGTCGAAGTCATCCCCGACGGCAGTGATACACCGCTGACACTGGATTTCCGCCAGCGCTTCTATACCGGTTAGCCTGGTTTATCCATGATCAACTACTGCGACTCAGGATGCCGCATCAGCCTGATGTTTGGCCTGCATAAACTCGCTGTGGCTCAAGCCCAGTAAATCCGATAACTTGCGCA
>CAZHRH010000220.1:0-3114 GCA_964534475.1 uncultured Wenzhouxiangellaceae bacterium | reverse complement strand
CTCAGTAAGCTGAAGAGACTGTTAATGATCCACAGATTACACAGATTCCACAGAGGCTTGAGGCTGGCAACCAATGCTGGCGATTTGCGCAAGCTCAGGGCATGGATTTCTGCGACTTATTGTTGTACCTGGACGTTGCTACCATGCAATCCGGTGATGTTTTCGCTGCAGTAAACACAATCCACCGATGGCAACGTTGCCGGGAATAATCTGTGAAATCTGTGTAATCTGTGGATGATAAAAAAACCTGATTCTCATCGCTACCAGATTGCCATTGAGTCCTTTTTTTGCAACACGTCGGCGATGCTGGCATGCTCACACTTGATGAGCTGTTCGCCGTTCAAATGTAGTGTGATCAGATGCATTGCTGTTCAACAGCGATTGATAACATCAAAAGCATCCGCTGCCAGCATGTCCAGCATCACCGCCATGCGCACGAACACGCCCAACTGTACCTGGCGCAGGATCAGCGATTGCTCGCCGTCGGCCAGCGCTGAGTCAATTTCCACACCGCGATTGAGCGGTCCGGGATGCAGGATACGGGCATCTGCCCCGGCCAGACGCAAGCGCTCCGGTGTCAGCCCCCATTGACTCAGGTAAGTTTCGCGGTCGAGAATTTCCAGTGCATCCATGCGTTCTGTCTGAATGCGCAGCATGATGATAACATCAGCCCCAGGCAACGCTTCGTCCAGCGTCTCGAAGCTGCGCACTGAAGCCTGTGGCAACTGCGGCTGCAAATCCATCGCCGGTGGTGCCAGCAGACGGATTTCAGCCGCCTGCAACAGTGTCAGCAGGGCGATGTTGGAGCGCGCCACACGGGAATGCCGCAGATCGCCGGCAATGACCACTTTCAGTCCAGCCACCTGACCGAACTGTTCGCGCATGGTGTAGGCATCGGTCAGCGCCTGGGTGGGATGGGCATGGACGCCATCACCGGCATTGATGATATGCACGTCGTCCGGCGCCAGTGCAGCAAGCTGCTGCGCCGAGCCGACCTGCGGATGGCGTATGTTGAACAGCCGGTACCCCATGGCCGCCAGAGTGTGGAAGGTATCGATCAGCGACTCACCCTTCACCGCTGAACTCTGCCCGGACTGCAGGTTGCTGATGGGCAATCCCAACCGGCGTGCAGCGTATTCAAACCCCAGCAGCGTGCGGGTGGAGTTTTCATAGAACATGTTGACCGCGTGAATGTGATGCAATCGATCTTGCAGCTCTGCGGGTAATGGCTGCTGCTGGCGCAGGCGGTCGGCGGTGACAAACAATCGTTCCACCAGCCTGGCGTCCAGCGAGGCGATATCAATCAGGTGCTGCAGATTGTCGGATCTGGTCATGCGTTGATCTGGCCGGAAAACACGGCTGCGGACAATGTTTTAATAAGATTCTATTCTAGCCGTTCTCAAGCAACCATGATTGCAGAATGATCGCTGCGGCGATGGCATCCAGTTGCGTTACTTTGCCGGCGCGCACATGTCCGCTGCGGCGGGCCTCGGCAAAACGCTGTTCGGCATCTTTGGAAGTGAGCCGCTCATCGTGCAACTGCACGGCAACCTCACTGCGTGCGGCAAGCGCGGCGGCAAACGCACGCGCCGCTTTGCTGCTGCCGGACTCAGAGCCGTCACTGCGCAAGGGCAGGCCGACAATCACGGCTGCGGGTTGCCATTCCTGCATTAGCTGGTCGATCTTGCACCAATCCGGCTGGCCTTGCCGTGCCTTGAGCATGGTCAACGGTCGCGCCGAGCCGGTAAGGGTTTGCCCCACCGCGACACCAATGCGCGCGCCGCCGTGATCAAATGCCAGACAGATGCCGGAGGCCATGGTTTAACACGAGCTTGCTGCATGAAGCAGCCTTCTGCCCATGTGTTCTTTGTCATTTCTGCTGAACGTTATTGCCATAAAGACAGGAGCATGCCATGATCCAGCGCAGCTCGATAATCCGCCAGGCCTGTCAACATGAGCATTCAGGCGTTTCCAGCCACCCAACTGATCTGATCAGGATGCTGCACGCCAATGCTGCCCAGCGCCTTGCGCCAGCGCTCTCCGGGTTTGGAGTTGAAGATCAGGTCGCTGTCCAGTTGTGCATTCAGCCAGGCGTTTTCCTGCAGCTCGGTTTCCAGTTGCCCGGCCCCCCAGCCGGAATAGCCCAGTGCAATCAGAAATCGGTCTGGGCCATGACCGGCGGCAATGTCGACCAGAATGTCACGCGAGGTACTCAGCATCAGGTCTTGATGCAGGCGCAGACTGGTTTCCCAGTCGTGCTCATGGCCATGCAGACGGCCATTATGCAGCACAAAACCGCGCTCGGGCTGCACCGGGCCACCGCTCAATACCGGCATGTTGACGACAATGTCGTCATCGCACTGCAGATCCAGTTGCGCCAGAATTTCCCCCACGTGCATGCTAGATGGCTGATGAATATTGATGCCCAGAGCGCCCTCGTCATTGTGCTGGCAGAGCAGCGTGACACCCTGTTTGAAGTTTGGATCTTCCATGCTCGGCATGGCGATCAGCAGACGTTGTTCCAGGTAGAGAGGTTCCATAGCTTGCAGTCGTTTAGTGTATAGCTTTCATATGCTTGTTCGCTGACGGTATATCAAGCAGTTTACAGTAGTTCTTGCATAATGAAGCTGGCTTCCTGCAAATAAAAAGACTGTTGGCATCATGCATGATTCAATATGTTATATTAGAGAAACTTGATCCAATGAGAGTAGCGGCGATAATGTTGAAAGCAGTTCAGATAGTATTCCTGTTAATGCTTCACACAGCATTGGCCGAAGCTCAACAGGTGGATGCTGACACTCCAAGTGCGGATACGTCCAGCAAAGCGCTGACTGATGACCGCCTGTTGGTGGAGTTACCGGAGCCAGTACAGGCGATGATCAGGCATGAGATGCGTCAGCATCTGACCAGCCTGCAGGGGATCATCGCGGCGATGGCTGATCAGCGGCTGGAAGATGCCGCCTCCATTGCCAGGCAGCAACTCGGTTCCGCGAGTATGGGAAGACATCGTGCCAGCGGTGGCGGACCCGGTCGACACCTGCCAGCAGCCATGCGCGGCATTGGTATGAGCATGCATGCCGCCGCCGATGCTCTGGCCGAGGCAGCAGACGCCGG
>CAZHRH010000219.1:0-3135 GCA_964534475.1 uncultured Wenzhouxiangellaceae bacterium | reverse complement strand
ACCTGCTGGGTGACTTGCGTTATTGTGCCCTTCGGGTAATCACATTGCGGTTGTAGATCACTGTATATCATGTGTTTTCAGCAGGTTCTGCAGCATTGGCAACAATGACTTGCGCAAGTCCGGGGTGCGCATGGCGACATCCAGCGTGGCGTGCACAAAGCCCTCATGATGGCCACAGTCGTGGCGGGTGCCGGCGAAGCGACAGGCATACACCGGCTGCTGTTGCAGCAGCATGGCGATGGCGTCGGTCAACTGGATTTCACCGCGCGCATCGGCTTTGACCTGTTCGATCAGATCAAAAATGGCCGGCGCAAGGATGTAGCGACCGACCACGCCAAGATCGCTTGGTGCCTCAGCCGGGTCAGGTTTTTCCACGATGCTGCGGATCTGGCCATAATTGTTGCTGAAATCATCCACCGCCACCACGCCGTAACGATGGATCTGCTCTCGCGGGACCTGCTCCACGGCGACCACGCTGGCACCAGTACGTTGATGGATCGCCAGCATTTGCGCCAGACAACCCTCGCCTTGCTCGGGCAAAATCAGATCATCAGCCAGCAGCACGGCAAAGAAGCGTTCTCCGACCGCGGCACGCGCCATCGCCACCGCATGCCCCAGGCCCTGCGGTGAATCCTGCGGAATATACATGCGGCTGGGTGCGCCCGGCAAGGTTTGTCGCACCTTGTCCAGCAATGCCTGTTTGCCGGCGCGCTGCAGGCGATCTTCCAGCTCGTAAGCACTGTCGAAATGATCACTGATGGTGTGCTTGGTGCGATTGGTTATGAAGATCAATGAGTTACAACCTGCCTGCACCGCTTCCTCGGCGGCATACTGGATCAGCGGCTTGTCTACAATCGGCAGCATTTCCTTCGGCGTGCATTTGGTCGCCGGCAGAAAGCGCGTGCCCATGCCGGCCACCGGAAACACGGCGGGCAGACCTGGGGATGATGAGTTTATGGGTGACATGTTGTTAATCCGTCAGTACCGTTATGCGGGATTGTTCACACTGCAGCATACGCTTCAGTACAGCGCGCAAAGCGGCCTCATCAGCATCGCGCTGCAGCAGCGCTTCCAGTTGCTCCATCAGTTTCGCCAGCGCATCTGCGTCGGGCTGCAACGGCATTGCCTGCATGATCATGTCATGCGAGGTAGCAACATGCTGCTCGTCGGGATGAAACAGTTCTTCATTGAGCTTTTCGCCTGGCCTGAGGCCAGTGTAGATGATCGGAATGTCGATGTCCGGTTGCTTACCGGCCAGACGGATCAGTTGTTCCGCCAGATAGCGAATCGACACCGGCTCACCCATGTCCAGCACGAAGATTTCACCACCCTTGCCGATCACCGCTGCCTGCAGAATCAACAGTCCGGCTTCGCGCGTGCTCATGAAGTAGCGGCTGATATCAGGATGGGTGACAGTGACCGGGCCGCCAGCGCTGATCTGCTGCTTGAACAAGGGCACCACGCTGCCGGTGGAGTTGAGCACATTGCCAAAGCGCACAACAATGAATTTTGTGGCACCGTGCTCGTCATGGCCATGATGATTGTGCGAATAACAGTAAAGTTCGGCAATGCGCTTGCTCGCCCCCATGACGTTGCTGGCATTCACCGCCTTGTCGGTGGAAATCAGCACCATGCTGGCGGCGCCATGTTTGCGCGCGGCATCAGCGACGCGTCGGGTACCGATGATGTTATTGCGCATGGCCGCGCGCAACTGGAACTGCAGCATGGGCAGATGCTTGTAGGCCGCCGCGTGCAACACCATCTGCGGTTGCTGCTGCAGAAAAGCCTGCTCGAGAAATACCGGGTCAAGAACGTCACCCAGCAGCCAGCGGATATGCTCGGCGGGAAAATCCGACGATGTCTGCGCCTGCAGATGTTGTTGCAGTTGATACAGATTATATTCACTGTGATCAATCAGAGTCAGACTTTGTGGCTGCAAGCGCATCACCAGCAACGCCAGTTCGCTGCCGATGGAACCGCCGGCACCGGTGATCATCACCCGCTGGCCGGTGATGCCCGTCTGCAATGATTGCCAGTCCAGTTCAATGCTGGCGCGCCCCAGCAGATCTTCCAGCGTGACCGATTTCAGCGTCTCCACTGCAGCGGCTGGCGCAGCACGAGCAACTTCATGCTCTGACCGTGCCGACGAAACAACCTCATAATCCTGCAATCTCGGCAGTGTTTTGATCTCCACACCTGCGTCCTCGCACAGGCGCACCACCCGCTGCATCTGCGCATTGCTGGCACCGGGCATGGCAATAATCGCCAGTTGTATGCCCATTTCCTCACTCAGCCTGGGCAATTCGTCAACAGCGCCCAGCACTTTGCTGCCGTGCACGCGGGTATTGCGCAGCACAGGATTATCGTCCAACAGACCCAGCAGAAGATAGTGCGGATCGCGCTGCAGTTCGCGCAATAAAACGGCACCGGAATGCCCGGCACCGATGATCACCGTGCGCTCTTGTTGCTGCGCGCGACGCTCCTGTCGGGTGGCATCTTTCCAACTGCGGTAGAGTATCCGCGGTGTGCCCAGAAACAGAACCAGTGCCAGCGGATAGAGCAGCAACAATTGCGGAAAATGGCGCTGCAGATCGCTGTCGGTCAACCACAGATACAAAGCCACCAGCAGTGTGCCGACCAGCGCGCCCTTGGCCAGATTCCACAGATCCGGCAGGCTGGCGAAGCGCCATAAGCCGCGATACAGACCGGTGTACCAGAACACCAGCCCCTGAATGCATAAAACCAGCAGCAATTCGGGCATGAACAAGGCGCGCAGCGGCAGATCAAAACCTTCCGAACCGGATACCGAGAACGCCCGTGCCGCCAGCCAGCCGGCCCAGATCATAACCAGATCATGGGCGATCACCGCCAAGCGCAAATTGGCCAGTCGCGCCAGCCAGTAGCGAATGATTCTGCGCCGTTGCTCAGACATGACGATCTGCACCGCCGCTGCCGGAAGCCAGCCGGGCTGCTGCTGGAGACGTCAATGCACCACAACGATACTGCACGACACACCAGCCCAGCAAGAGAATCAAATAGCCCATGAAACACAACAACCATTGCTGCGGCGGCCATTTTGACTGCAGCCACAACAGCGGCCACAGCAGCACAATATTGACCAGCAGATACAGCAAC
>CAZHRH010000218.1:0-3164 GCA_964534475.1 uncultured Wenzhouxiangellaceae bacterium | reverse complement strand
CAGTACAGCGGCAAAGTTGAGCGCCTGGAACCACTGGCAGACATGCGCGAAGCCGGCCTGTTGCAGCCTGCGTTGATGAGTTTCCAGCGTATCCGGCTGCATGACGTTTTCCAGCGCCTGGCGTTTCTGGGCAATTTCCAGATCCGAATAGCCCTGGCTGCGCTTGAAACTCTGGTGCCACTGATCCAGTAGTTTTTGCGTCTGCTCATCGGCAAAGCTGAGCTTTTCCGCGATTAGCAATACACCTCCGGGCAGCATGCCGGCGTGTATTTTTTCCAGCAATGCCATACGCTGCCCGGGCGCAATGAACTGCAGGGTAAAATTGAGCACCACCAAACTGGCGTTGCTGATGTCGATATCCAGCACATCGGCAGCGACAACTTCGACTTCGATAATGGAGTTATCACGCTGAATCTGCTCGCGGCAACGCTGCGCCATGTCGATAGAATTGTCCACCGCGATGATGCGGCAATCGGCGTGGGTAATATTGCGGCGCATGGCCAGTGTGGCCGCACCCAGCGAACAGCCCAGGTCATACACATTACTGGCTGGCTGGGTAAAATGGCGCGCCGCCAGACCCAGCAAATCCAGCACCAGTGCGTAGCCTGGTACCGAGCGTTGGATCATATCCGGAAACACACGCACCACGTGCTGGTCAAACTGGAAATCTCTGACCTGATCCAGCGGCTGGCGGTAGATGTCGTCCTGGTCGCCAGCGTTGTCGTTGCTTGCAGTCATGATGTTAAACGTGAAGCAAAAGAATTCGCTGACTGAGTTGCTCAGCGGGCAATGCTGCTCTCAAAGCCATCAATGAGCACAATCTCGATTTCCGGCCGCACCAGAAAAAAACCGCGGTTGAAGTCGCTGATCAAAACGTTGCCGCTGGAGAAAAACGGGTACACGTTCCAGGCACCGTAAAAACTGTTGCCATCACCTTCCGGGTAGGTATCAAAGTAAGCTTCCTCGGTCAGCGTGCCGGTGGCGGCATCACTGATGCGCAGAATGCGCAGACCGCGACGGTAATTGGCCTGATAGGTGTAGTTGCCCTTGATGTATTGATTGTGATCAATCGCTGCACCATCGGCAAAGTGCTCGCCGGCAAAGAGCGGGTTATCCAGATCGCTGACGTTCATGGTGATGGTGCGCGTTCCAGACAGATTTTGACCGGACTCATCCAGTTCATCATCGATGAGAAAATATCGTTGATCCTCAGTCAACCAACCCTGATGGGTGTAGCCAAAATCAGGATACGCCGTGCGCGAGATCTGCTCCGGATTGTCTTTGTCGCTGACATCAACAATGGTCAGCGTGTCCTCATTGCTGTTCAGGCAGATTTCCTTGCCGACATGCTCCAGATCAGGGCCGTCATACAGCACACACTGGGCATCGTGGGTATAACCATCGCTGTTGAAACAGCCGGCAGACTCTGGCTGCGATGGGGTCTTGATGTCCACCATGTGCAAGCCACCAGAACAACTGTTGCCGCCCACGGCATAGGCAAAGCCGGTGTCGGTGTTGATGACAATATTGTGGGCGCTGTCGAACTCGTTATAGACTGCCGTGGCGGTAAACGTCACCGGCGGATTGCTGATATCCCGCAGCACGCTCAGATCCAGTACCTGCATGCCATAATTATCGACATCATCGGCGACCATGAAGGCGTGGTCCTGATACACCTTGATATCGGCCCAGACTGAGGTGTCAACCCCGGCTGGTCGAGGCAGATTGCCCAGATAGACCGGGTTGATGGGGTCTTCCAGACTGACAAAAGCGACGCCGTTGGAGCGACCGATGATGGCGTATTCAATGCCGGTGGTCGGGTCGGTCCAGCCCCAACTGTCGCTGCCGGAACCGCCGCCAATCATGTCACGACCGATATGCGACAGCAGCGTCACGTTATTACAGGGAAACGCGTCAGCGAAGCCGTTGATACATGGCGTTTCCTGCTGGGGCCCGAAATACGGGATTGGATTGGGATGATGTGCGTGCACGGCGGCATTGACGAAATCGGCGTCCGGATGCTCCAGCGCCAGAATGGCGGCGCGATCCGGCGTAAAGCAGGCCCAGGCGGTGACGGCGCTGAGTGCGAGCAAGCCGGCAAGCAGGCTTTGACGTTGTTTTATGGAGGGCTGGGTCATTCGAAATCGTCCATGAAAAATGTTTCCAGCGTCACAAAGTTTGCGCTGGGTACACCTATTTGTCCAGTGTTGTCGGAGGCAGTGATGTAAATGGTATTGCGTCCGGCATTCAATTCACCCAGCAGCACCTGCACCTCAATCGCCTCGACACTGCTGTCGAAGCTGCCATCGCTGGCAGACATTGGCAACAACTGGCTGCTGAGAAAAGATGGCGTGTTGATGCTCAACTGCGCCTGGTTTACCGGCTGTGCGCTATCTGCCGGTTCTCCATCGCCATTGCTGCTGGAGCGCCTGCTGTCATCGGCCACCGCCGTCACAAGCAGCCCGCTTGCTGTCATCTGGGCGTTGATACCGGTGATTTCCGGCCCGGCCGGTTCCTGATAGGGGCGACGTGCGGCCTTGACAGCAAACTGCAATGCATCGAGGTTATCAGGCAGGACAGTGCTGGAAAATGATGCACAGCTTTGCAGGAATGTGGTGCCGATCTCGTAGGTATAGGCCGCCACGCCGCGCTCGCCATAAGCGTAATCCGGCGTCGTGCCGGCCGCCACACCGAGACAATCCTGACACGGCAGATAATCGTTGAAAAAGGCCATTTTTCTGGACAGTGTGCGCAGGCCATTGTGATTGCCGGTGTTCTGCGACGAGGCCTCCCAGGGAAACAGGATCAGCTCGCTGAAACTGTGAATGGAGATGAACACTCCGGGCGTGTCGGCGGGCGCGGCAATGTTGAGATCTTCCGGATTACCGGGACGGGCATCAGGAAAGACCTGGTCGATATAGGCCTCGATGGCGACGGTTTCCGGCTCTGATGAAGGCGTTAGACCACGGAAAGTTTGAGCACACGGGGTACCACTGTTGCCGGAACCGAAATTCCACAACACCGAACTGTTGCGGTTAAGGTCGATGCCGTTGTCCACCGGCGCGCCGGCGGCACAAAAATCGGCATTGTGGTTCTTGCGCTTGAGTTGTGTTGCCGGCTGCTCCGCGATCTTGCGGCCGTCCGGATTAAGCTGCGGGATGATG
>CAZHRH010000217.1:0-3180 GCA_964534475.1 uncultured Wenzhouxiangellaceae bacterium | reverse complement strand
AACAGGTCAGCCGGGATTTTCATGCCCGCTTCAATGCTGTTGCCCGCAGCTATGAATACCTGATCTGTAATCGCCAGACCAGACCGGCTCTGCAGCATGCTAAGCTGTCCTGGGTGCGGCAGCCGCTGGACGCAGAGCGCATGCAGGCAGCGGCAAAGCAGTTATTGGGCGAACATGATTTCAGCAGTTTACGTGCTCAGGGCTGTCAAGCCGCGACGCCGGTGCGCGAGATTCAGCAAATTGCCGTCGCGCGCGACCATGAACTGATACGAATATACATACAAGCCAATGGTTTTCTGTATCACATGGTGCGCAATATAGCCGGTACTTTGATCGAGATTGGTAGCGGCAAGCGCCCGGTTGAGAGTATGCCAGCACTGCTGGCGGCAAAGGATCGTAACCTGGCCGACGTCACAGCCCCGGCCCACGGCTTGTATTTTCTGCGCGCCTGCTATGACGAACATTTCGCCTTGCCGCTGATCGCCACAAATCAGTCATCTGCCTATGTCTAAGCATCGAATGACAAGAATCAAGTTCTGCGGTCTCACCCAAGCCAATGATGTTGATCATGCACTGGCACTGGGCGTGGATGAAATGGGTCTGGTATTTGCCGGCAGAAAGCGTAATATGGATATCGCCAGTGCGGCTGAGTTGGCAGCCATGGCGGGCGATAGGTTATTGGTAACCGGTTTGTTCATGAATCCCGCCGCAGCGGCTGTGCATGAGGTGCTGGCACAAGTGGCGCTGGATCGACTGCAGTTTCACGGCAATGAGTCGCCGGAATTCTGTGCCGGCTTTGATCGTCCCTGGGTCAAGGCGATCTCTGCTGCAGACTGCGATGATCTGCCTGCTGAGATGCAGCGCTGGCAGCCCTGGCAACAGCAGGGTCTGCAGGCGCTGTTGCTCGATGCCCATGCCGGCGATAAGGTCGGTGGCAGTGGCGAGCGCTTTGACTGGTCCATGGTGCCGCGGCAACGGCCGCTGCCCATTTATCTGGCTGGTGGGCTGACAGCGGACAATGTCGCTGCCGCCATAGCACAAGTGAGGCCGGAGACGGTGGATGTCTCATCCGGTATTGAAACAAGCCCCGGACGCAAGTGTCCGGACAAAATGCAAGCTTTCGTCAATGAGGTCAAGCATGTCTTTGAAAGCGGTCAGTGATGACACTCCAGCCGACGTGAGAGCCAACGAGGTGCCGGCGATGTGGCGCTTTGCCGATGCGGTCGGCGGCAGCCAGCAAGGCAGCGTGCCTGACGCGCGCGGTCATTTCGGTACCTACGGTGGCAGCTATGTGTCAGAGACGCTGATGACCGGTCTGCAGGAACTGACCGAGCAATATCAACGCTGGCGGCACGATCCCGGTTTTATGGCCGAGTTTGCCCGCGATCTGAAATATTATGTCGGCCGACCCTCGCCCATCTACTATGCCGAGCGTCTGACCGAACACGTTGGCGGTGCGCGCATCCTGCTCAAGCGCGAGGATCTCAACCACACCGGCGCGCACAAGATCAATAACACGGTGGGACAGGCACTGTTGGCCAAGTATGCCGGCAAAAAGCGTGTCATCGCCGAAACCGGTGCCGGTCAGCATGGTGTGGCATCGGCCACGGTCGCAGCTCGACTGGGCATGCAGTGTGTGGTTTATATGGGCGAAGTGGATATCCAGCGGCAGTCGATCAATGTGTTTCGCATGCGTCTGCTGGGTGCGGAAGTGCGTGCCGTCGACAGCGGTTCGAAAACGCTGAAAGACGCCATGAACGAGGCGCTGCGCGACTGGATCACCAATGTTGATGATACTTTTTACATCATCGGCACCGTGGCCGGGCCGCATCCGTATCCGATGCTGGTGCGTGATTTCAATTCGGTGGTGGGGCGCGAAGCACGCGAGCAGATGCTGGAAGATCATGGTTGTCTGCCCGATGCGCTGGTTGCCTGTGTCGGTGGCGGCTCCAACGCGCTGGGTCTGTTCCATGCTTTTGTCAATGACAACGATGTTGCCATTTACGGCGTCGAGGCCGGGGGTGACGGCGTTGATAGCGGTCAGCATGCCGCCAGTCTGGTCGGTGGTCGACCCGGCGTGCTGCACGGCAGCAAAACTTACCTGCTGGACAACGATGATGGCCAGATTACCGAGACCCACTCTATCTCTGCTGGCTTGGACTATCCGGGTGTGGGTCCGGAACATGCCTGGCTCAAGGATACCGGACGCGCCAATTATGTCAGCGTCACCGACACCGAAACCATGGCCGCATTCCACAAACTGACGCGGCTGGAAGGCATTCTGCCGGCGCTGGAAAGTGCCCACGCCATCGCCTACGGCATGCAGCTTGCGGCTTCGATGCGCCCGGACCAGACCGTACTGATCAATCTATCCGGACGCGGCGACAAGGACGTGCAAACAGTGGCTAACCTGGAAGGCATCCAGTTGTGAATCGTATAGATCAGAGCTTTGCGCAGGCTCGTGAAGATGACCGCAAACTGTTGATTCCCTACATCACCGCCGGTGATGGTGGTGCCGCTTTCACGCTGCAGGTTCTGCAGTCGCTGGCGGCCAATGGCGCCGATATCATCGAGCTGGGTATGCCGTTTTCCGATCCGATGGCGGATGGGCCGGTGATCCAGAAAGCCTGTGAACGTGCCCTCGCCGCGGGCATGGATCTGCATGGCGTACTTGACCTGGTGCGGCAATTCCGCGCTGGCAACAAAACCACGCCAGTGGTGCTGATGGGTTACCTGAATCCAGTCTGGCGCTATGGCCTGCAGGCCTTTGCCAATGACGCCGCCACAGCCGGCGTCGATGCCTTGCTGGTCGTTGATGCACCACCGGAAGAATCTGCCGATATTCACGCCGTGTTGCAACCGCACGGTCTGCATCAGATCATGCTGGCGGCTCCCACTTCCAGTGATCAGCGTTTGCAGTTGATTGCCGGTGTCGCCGGCGGCTTTGTTTATTATGTCGCGCTGAAAGGCGTCACCGGTGCCGCCAGTCTCGATGGTGCCGCCATGGCCGAACCACTGCAGCGGCTGCGACGCTGCACCACATTGCCTGTCGCGGTTGGGTTCGGCATCAAGTCCGCCGCCGATGCCGCGGCCGTGGCGGCGCATGCCGATGCCGTCGTGATCGGCTCGGCGCTGGTGCAGGCACTGGCAGATTGTCAGCAGCAGCAGTCGGATGTGGAT
>CAZHRH010000216.1:0-3203 GCA_964534475.1 uncultured Wenzhouxiangellaceae bacterium | reverse complement strand
ATATTGCGCGACAATCTGTCGCGACTGGTGAGCCTGCGCTGGTTCATCATCGCTGGTTGCGCTGTGCTGCTGGCGCTGACCGCTGTGGAGGTGTATCTGCTGCAATGGTCCAGCGCTGCCGCGGTGCTGCTTGTTGCCTATGCGCTGGGCAATCTCTGGGTGAGCCGGTATTCGCGTCGGCGCAGTGCCGTCACCGAGAATTTCTTTCGCGCCAATCTGGTGCTGGATCTGATCGTCTTTTTTGTTTTTATCAGTCTCACCGGCGGCTCTGCCAACCCGTTCACACTGCTGTTTCTGGTGCCGGTAATCATTGCGGCGGCGACGTTGCAGAACCGCTCCATCTGGTCCATCACGCTGCTCGCTGTGGCGGCCTACAGTTTGCTGCTGTGGCGCGGTGAAACCGCTCAGCATCAACACGCGGTGCAAGATGGCCAGTTTGATCTGCACATCATCGGCATGTGGCTGGGGCTGGTTTGCGTGGCCGGGCTGGTGGCGTATTTTGCCGCCTACATGGGGCGTGCCTTGTTGCAGCGTGAACGTGAGCTGGCGCTGGCGCGGGAAAAATCCCTGCGAGATGAGCGCGTGGTCGCGCTCGGCACACTGGCCGCCGGTACTGCACATCAACTGGGCACGCCGCTGGGTACCATGGCCGTCGTGCTCGGTGAGTTGCGCGCAGACAGCGCGCAATTGCCGGCGTCGATGCAGGATTCGCTGCAGCTATTGCAGCAGCAGGTGCAGCGCTGCAAGCAGGCACTGGCGACATTGGGTGTGCACGGTGAGTCGGTGACCGGGCAGGGCGGTCACGCCATTCGTTTTGATGCCTTGCCGGACTTGCTGCAGCAGCGCTTCAGCGCACAGCATCCGCTGGCGCAGTTGCACAGCCGCTGGATCGGCCCGCCGCAGGCACATCGGATGCTGGCCGATACCGCCATACTACAGGCGCTGGAAAGCCTGCTGGCCAACGCTGCCGAGGCCGCACCCGAGCCGGTACAGTTGACGGTCTGCATTGACACCGATGATCTATTGCTGGAAATTGCCGACCAGGGACCAGGCCCCCGCGACGACATCCGTGAACGCCTGGGCAAGCAGCCGGTGAGCAGCAAGAATGGCGACGGTCTGGGCATTGGCCTGATGCTGGCGCATGCCGTCATCGAACGCCTTGGCGGCAGCATCCGCATGCAGCCATCCGCCAGTGGCACACGGGTCAGCGTGCGCATTCCACTGACCTCGGTGCGCATTGATGCCGCTGACGCAACCCCACAAGGTGACGCATGACGGAGGCCATTCGCCTGCTGCTGGTCGATGACGATGAAACTTTTCTGCGCGTGCTGGATGCCGCCATGCAACGGCGTGGTTTTGCCAGCCACAGTGCCAGCGATATCGCCACCGCTCTCAGTTTGGCAAAACAGCATCTGCCGCAGCGTGCAGTACTGGATCTGAACCTGGAAGGTGAATCGGGCTTGCAATTGATCGAGCCATTGCTGGCGATCAATGCCGACATGCAGATCGTCGTGCTCACCGGCTACGCCAGCATCGCCACCGCGGTGGAGGCGATCAAGCTGGGTGCGGTGCAATACCTGACCAAACCGGCCGATGCCGAGCAGATCAGTCAGGCCTTTGCACAGCTTGACGGCAATGCGCAGGCAGCGCTGGCGCAAAGCCCGATGAGCGTGCGTCGCATGGAATGGGAACATGTACAGCGGGTGCTGGCCGAATGCGACGGCAACATCTCGGCGGCAGCCCGCAAACTCAACATGCACCGACGCACATTGCAGCGCAAGCTGCGCAAGTATCCAGTTAAAAGTTGATCTGAACAGATCTGAAGGTCCCGGGCTTGCTGTGTTCGACCTGAAAGCGACCTTGCGCGAGCACTGATAGGCTAATTACTGAATATCGGTCTCTTGAGTACACCTCGAGCGGCGAGGGTATTCACATCATGAATGTCTTTTCGCTCTCACTCGCAATAAGCCATTACTTCCTGCGCAAGGCCTCCAGTGCTGATTCGCACAATTCCACCAGTGCGGCGTTGGGCTGTCCCTGACGACTTGCCTCGGTAAGGCTCTCCAGAGCCAGTCGGGCCAGGGCGGTGTGATCGCGCATGGTCGAAATCGTGCGCTCAAGATGAGCAATCACGCGATCCTTGGCGTTCAGTTCACCCAGCACCTGGTCGTAGTGCGGCTCGCGGTAGTGCTCGAGCAGGCTTTCCACAACTTCCCGGTTGCCAGTCAGGGTGGTGAAGTTAAAATCAACCGCGCCAAAGTCTCTCAAGCCGGCCACGTTTTCCAGGCTGGCATCGTTGATTTCATCGAAACCCATGCTCCAATCAGAATACTGGCGCTGGGATATGTCTTTGCGATAGAGCAGCTCGATGTCCGCATGCCGTTTGTCATTGAAGATGCGTTCATACAGCGGATCGACTATCTCGGCTTCGCCTTCAATGGTCTGCAGGAAGGTACCGTTGCCGTACAGCAGCAGGCCGCTGACGCCATAGCGCGTGTTGTTGGTGCGGCATTCATGCAACAGGGTGAGCAGGTCAGAGGCTGACATGGGCTCGGTCGAACGGCTGACATAGGACACTTGAATCATGATCGTGCTTGCTCTTGGCTAACTCGTTCAACGTCAAGTTTACACGAGACCGATGGCGCTGCCAAAGACTCATTCACTTTGATCCCGCAAGCAATCATGCAAAAGTATGCCACACGGATCGCAACGGAGGAAGTGGATACACAGAGCGCCAGCGGCGGCATCGTGGTAGGTGTTGCTGCGACAGGGCCTCTGGCAAGGCTGGCTGGCTCGGCGTGATCCACTAGCGGCCAGCATGGCCTATCATGCGCTCACCGTAGGCGGCATCGGCGGCATGATTCTGGCCATTATCACGCGCGTACCGCTGGGGCATACCGGGCGAGCCTTTGTGCTGCCTAAAGGCGGCGTGTGGATTTACTGGTTGGTTTTGCTGGCAGCGGTGTGCCGGGTATTCGCCGTGGCACCGGGCTTGCCACAGCGCAGCCTGATGGTGCTGGCCAACGGCGGCTGGGTGGCGGCCTTTATGCTGTGGATTGTCCTGTATTGGCCGATCATCACGCAGCCACGGGTGGATGGATAGGTGAGTTGAAGAACGATTCTAGCGGCCTTAGAAGACAACCAAGTCGAGCATGCTCATGGCTTTGGAGTGTGGGAGTCCCGTGTTTTCGGTTCCGTGTTTT
>CAZHRH010000215.1:0-3222 GCA_964534475.1 uncultured Wenzhouxiangellaceae bacterium | reverse complement strand
TCCTGCAGCGTGATCAATGGCGGGTCTTCCGGGTGCACGTTGCGCCGCCAGTACATGTGATCGCGCAGCAGCTCCACCACGACCTTTTCCAGCAGCTCGTCGTTTTCGGCGTAGCTGCCCAGAAACAGCGGCGCCAGCCAGCGCGGGAGCTGCGTTGATGCTTGCTGTTGCTCAGTGGGTGTCACAGACGCTCCCAGATAATGCAGACCAAGCCAGTGACAGCCGCCAGCAGCATCGGCACGCTGGCATGCAGCAGCAACTGCCTGCCGCCAATCGCCGCCGCCATAACGGCTTTGACCAGCGTATTCACAGCGGCTGCAAGAACAATGCCTCCGGCGGCCAGTGACGCGGCCAGATCATCGTTGCTCATCTGCGCCAGCGACAGGTTGATGGCATCCACATCGGCGATGCCGGATGCTGCCGCCAGTGGCCAGATACCGGCGTCACCCAGCCACTCGCGCAAGGCCACACCCAGCAACATGACCAGGGTCAGCAGCAGGCCAAACAGCAAGGCTACGCGCAACTCCAGCGGATTTTCAATCGATTCGTGCAGGTCATGGTCCACTTTGTCTGACTGTCTCAGCACCAGCCAGGCGGATGCATAAATGACCAACATCATCGCCAGAGCCGGCAGCCACATGGACCGCACGAGTTCCAGATTTATGATACCTGCGACCAGCAGCATGCGCGGGAACATGGTGCCGGAACCCAGCAGTATGCCTGCGGCCAGAGCCTTGCCGGCCTGTGGCTTTGCTCGCGCCAGGCGGGCAAAATTGAGCGTCAGTGCCGTTGATGACGCCAGCCCGGCCGCCAGCCCGGTGAACAGCACGCCGCGTTTGGCCCCGCCAATGCGCATGGCGACATAGCCGACGAAAGAGATGGCCGCGATCAGCACCACCATCCACCAGATCTGATACGGATTGAGTGCCTGCCACGGGCCGAACCCGCGATCAGGCAGCAGCGGCAGCATCACCACCGAGATCAGCATCAGTTTCAGGCCGGCTTTAAGCTCCACCCGCTCCAGTTGGGCCAGCCAGCCGTGCAGCAGACTTTTATAACTGAGCAACAAGGCCATGATCACCGCACAGGCAGCCGCAATCACCAGTTGTCCAGTGCCGGCCACCACACCGAGCAGCCAGGTCAGCAGCGCGGCAATCTGGCTGGTGATGCCGATGTCATCACGCTGATCCAGGTTGACGGCATACACCGTTGCCAGAACCACGGCCACACCCAGAAACATGAAGCCTGCCAGAACCACGCCAAACTCCAGTGCCAGCAGTCCGCCGACGCCGCCCAGCAGACCCAGCAGTCCGAAAGTACGCAAGCCGGCGATGCGCTTGCCTTCGCCCGCGTCGCGTTTCTGCCAGCCGCGCTCGGTGCCGATCAACAGGCCAATCGCCAGCGCCACGGCCAGATGGTAAAACACCGCAAAGTTGGAATGCATCAATAGCCCAGCTTGTGGTTGACCCGGCATTGCAGCGGTGCCGAATGCTGCAGATTGTGATAGTTGGTGAGAATGACAGTTGCCGCCTCGTGCGGATCGGTAATGCTGGCGGTGTGCTCGGTCAGCTCAATCGCCGGGTGACGGCGGAAAGGGTGATTCGGTGGGCAGGGCTCGGTGCGCGTGACATCCAGCGTGGCACCGCGTAACAGGCTGTTTTCCAGCGCGAAAATGAGATCGTTTTCCACCACATGTGCACCGCGGCCGACATTGATCAGCCAGGCATCGCGACGGAAATGGTTGAACAGGTGGATGTTGAGTATGTTCTCGGTCGCTGGCGTCAGCGGCAGCAGGCAAATAATGAAATCGCTCTGCGCACATAACTCAAAAAGTTGCTCACCGCCGTGCAGCACGCGGATGTCTTTCAGCTCGTCTTTGCTGCGACGCCAGCCGGTGACCTGATACCCCAGCGCCTGCAGATGGCGGGCCGCAGCAAGCCCCAGGCGGCCAACGCCAAGCACGCCGACTGTGGTTTCGGCAATGCTGTGCCCAGGCAAGCGGTGGGCGGCAATGCGCTCGGCCAGGTAGCTCGACATGGAATCCTGCAGCGCCTCACCGCAGACCCTGGTGATGAGAATGTTATGGCGCAGTTCACGGTCCTTGAGGATGCTTTCGACACCAGCGCCATAGGATTGCGCCACGCGCACTTGGTGTAGTTGCCCGAGCAGGCCTTCCGGATGCTGCCATAAAACGGCAAACTCAATGTCATCGGCGCGGCCAATATCGGGCCACAAACGAATGTCCAGCGATGAATCCATGGCCAGCAGCTCATCCTTCAGCGCCTGCTGGTTGCGGTTGGGCATGGCAATCAGAATGCTCATGGGTGCCATGATAAATCATCAAGCCGGTGATTGAACGTGCTGGCGCGTTGCTTTGTACGGCAATGGCGTTAAATAACGCTCGTCACCCCGGCGCAGGCCGCGTTGCGTGTCGCTAAACAAGCTATTCATGGTCGCGCAGCGACACAACCTACTTCAGTCTTTTTATCTGATCGTGAGAGCAGGCACACTCCATGGTATCAGCCTGGCCAGCTTCACCTGAACTGGTTGCTTTTTGGGTGTTGGTGCCCGCCTGTCCTAATTCTATTGTTTTAGCTTCAAACATTAATGCTTAACGGCACTCGTAAGGAGCCAACTCAGCCTTGTCGATCCCAAACTTATTCCATTTCGGCTTGAGCATTTGTTAGCGGGAAAGGCGGGATTTCCAATACCTGGGCTTGCGACTGCCGTGCGCAATAGCGAGGACAAAAAGCAGGTTTTCATGTGCCGCGTAAATGATGGAATAAGGAAAGCTGCCAATAACAAACGATCGAAACCCATAGGGTTGTTCTGAGCCGATATCGGGATTCTCAAGAAGCAGATCCAAGGCTTCGCGCACGGCACGACTGAATCTGAGGCCAAGGCCCGGTACTTCACCTTCGTAATATTCTGCTGATTCGATAAACTCAGCCTCGGCCTCCGGATGGAACTGCCACTCCATTAGCCAAGGCGGCGCTCAAGCTTTAAGAATACCTGGCTGGCTGGTATGCTCTGGACAGAGCCAGACTTTAATTCCTCGAAGCGACGCTGGGCTTCTTTTAACCAGAGCTCATCCAAACAGCCGTTTTCGGAGCCTTCAAGCTCGGCCACCAGAAACCCCAGAAGTTCACGCTTCTGGAGAGGCTCAAGTTCCTGAATTTGAGATTGAATATCATATATCGCTTTTGCCATTTCAGCCTCCGA
>CAZHRH010000214.1:0-3237 GCA_964534475.1 uncultured Wenzhouxiangellaceae bacterium | reverse complement strand
TCGAGTTTATTGCTCAACTCCTGCAGCGGTTGTTCCAATGCTGCGGCAATGCGGATGCTGGTGATGCTCATGTTTTTTGGGCTCACGTAGTAGGATGTAATACATCTTAGTACAAACAGTTCTTCATCACCAGTCCAGATTCACTTGCGAGCAGACTCCTGCAGTCCAGCAACATCCAGCACAGAACCAAAATCGTAAACTGGCATCGTAGAGATGACTACATCATAAGCGCACAGCGCGAGGTATATAGCATGAACAAACTGCGCAGAAGACTGATTCAAGGCGGCGCCGGGCTTGGCCTGCTGGCCGGCTCGGGTATACTCTTGCGGGCGCAAAACACACCTCAGAATGACACCACCGGCTACAGCGGAGACCAGAGCATGGCTGATCAAGACAACAGCGAGAACCTGAACAATGACTGGCGCGAGTTTGCACCTGCGGATGCCAACTTCCCCGCAGCCAGCGACAAGCTGGAGCTGGACGACGCCGAATGGCGCCAGCGCCTCGACGCCGACGCCTATCGTGTACTGCGCAAGGAAGGCACCGAGCGCGCCACCACCAGTCCATTGCTGCATGAAAAGCGCCGCGGCCTGTATGTTTGCGCCGGCTGCGACCTGCCGTTGTTTACCTCGGAAATGAAGTTCGACAGCGGCACCGGCTGGCCCAGCTTTACCACCGCGATTGCCGGCCACGTCGGCACCAAACGCGACTTCAAGCTGTTTCTGCCACGCACCGAATACCACTGTGCCCGCTGCGGCGGCCATCAGGGCCACGTGTTCGACGACGGCCCGCCCCCAACCGGCCAGCGCTGGTGCAACAATGGTGTCGCGTTGAAGTTTTTGCCGGCGGCCTGACTGCGAAACTCTGCCGGATACGCTGCGCTTAACAGGTCTACATCTCCTTATTACTTTTCTGTGTAATCCGTGTATCTGTGGATCATTCTTGCTTGCAGATATATCTCAGACCGACAAATCCAGTCTCTGCATCGGCCTGCTAAACTACGCGCTGGTTTAGTACTGGAACCGGCATGTCAGGTAAATCCCAATTCGCCCTGCTGAAAACGCGCCGCTTTCTGCCGTTTTTCATTACCCAGGCCGGCGGTGCGCTGAACGACAACATCTTCAAGAACGCGCTGGCGGTGCTGATCGCCTTTCAGGGCAGTCAACTGGCCGGACTGAACAGCGATCAGTTGATCAACCTAAGCGCCGGGCTGTTCATTCTGCCGTTTTTTCTGTTCTCGGCCATGGTCGGCCAGTTCGCCGACAAGTACGAGCGTTCGCAGCAGATTCGCTTCATCAAGTTGCTGGAAGTGCTGATCATGCTGCTGGCGGCGCTGGGTTTCTGGCTGCAGAGCATGGCCGTGTTGCTGGCGGTGCTGTTTCTGCTCGGGTTGCAAAGCACGCTGTTTTCACCGATCAAGTACAGCCTGCTGCCGCAGGTGCTGCAAGTTAAGGAACTGGTGGCCGGCAATGGCCTGATGGAAGCCGGCACCTTTGTTGCCATTTTGCTTGGTACCGCGCTGGGAGCCTATTTCATCGCCATGCCGGAAACCGGCACGCAGATCATCACTTTACTGTGCCTGTCAGTGGCGCTGATCGGCTACTTTTCCAGTCGCTACATTCCCACTCTGCCGGCCTGTGAGAGCGGCCTGAGCATCAACTGGAACCCGCTCTCGGAAAGCTGGCGCATTCTGAAAAGCCTGGCCAGCAACCGCACCCTGCTCAACAGTGTGCTGGGGCTGTCCTGGTTCTGGTTTTTCGGTGCCATCATACTGGTGCAGATCCCCAGCTACACCATCAACGTGCTCGGCGGCGCGGCGGAAATCACCGCCGGGCTGTTGCTGACCTTCATTATCGGCATCAGCACCGGCTCCTTGCTGTGCCACAAGCTTTCCGGCGACGACATCGAGATCGGCCTGGTGCCGCTGGGCTCCATCGGCATGACCCTGTTCGCGATCGATTTATACTTCGCCAGTCCGGCCATGCCGCTGGGAGAAGGCGTGTTGTTGGGGCAGTTTCTCAGCACGCCGGTGGTGTGGCGCATTCTCATCGACATGATCCTGCTGGGCATCTTCGGCGGCTTTTTTACCGTGCCCTTGTTTGCCGTCATTCAGCATCGCAGCCCACCCAACCGGCGTGCACGCGTGATGGCGGCGAACAGCATTCTCAACGCAGCGTTCATGGTGCTGGCCTCGGTGCTGGCGATCTGGCTGCTGGGCGTGGGCTACGATATTCCCGATCTGTTTTTGCTCACCGGCATCTTCAATGCGGTGATCGCCATCTACATCTACCTGCTGGTGCCGGAGTTTTTTCTGCGCTTTTTGGCCTGGATTGGCACGCACACATTTTATCGCCTGCGCGTGGATGGCCACGAGCACATTCCGATCACCGGGCCGGCGCTGCTGATCTGCAATCACATCAGCTACATGGATGCACCTATTCTGGCCGGTGCCACACGTCGCCCGTTGCGCTTTGTCATGCACCACCGCATCTGGCGACAACCTTTATTGAACTGGCTGTTCCGCAGCGCCGGGGCCATTCCCATTGCCAGCGGTGAGCGCAACCCCGAGGTGCTGGAGCAGGCCCACGCCAGCATTGATCGCTATCTGGCTGCCGGTGAGCTGGTGATGATTTTTCCCGAAGGCAAACTCACCCGCGATGGCAGCATGCAGCCGTTCCGGCGCGGCGTCGAGGACATCCTCGCGCGCAATCCGGTGCCGGTGATATCTGCCGCGCTGCATGGCCTGTGGGGCAGCCGCTTCAGCATGTCGAAAGGCAAAACCCGACTCAATCGGCGGCGACGCGGACTGCTGCGCGAAGTCAGATTACGCTTTGGCCAGACCATGCCAGCAGACGGGCAAACGGCAGCTTCTCTGCAGCAGCAGGTCAACGCGCTGTATCAGCAACTGGATGTACTGGCCAATGCTGAACAGGATGCCTTGAGCAACAGCCGATGATTTCACTGCAACAGGTTTGTAAAAGCTACCAGCAACGCTACGATGCGCTGGCGCCGTTGTCGCTGGAGATTGCCAGTGGTGAATTGCTGGTGCTGCTGGGTTCGTCCGGCTCCGGCAAAAGCACGCTGCTGAAACTGATCAATCGCCTGCTGGAACCCGACAGCGGCGAGATTCTGCTGCACGGCAAGCGCCTGCAGGAGTATGACCCGGTGACGCTGCGCCGCAGCATCGGTTACGTATTTCAGGGCATCGGCCTGTTGCCACATCTGAGCATCATCGAC
>CAZHRH010000213.1:1642-3261 GCA_964534475.1 uncultured Wenzhouxiangellaceae bacterium | reverse complement strand
TGGCAGCAGCGGCTGCGGCATCTGCTGGTGGATGAATACCAGGACACCAACGCCTGCCAGTACCAGTTGTTGCGGCTGCTGGCTGGCGACAGCGGCTACCTCACCGTGGTTGGTGATGACGATCAGTCGATCTATGGCTGGCGCGGCGCACAGCCGGATAACCTGCGCCAGTTGCAGCAGGATTTCACCGATCTGCGCGTGATCAAGCTGGAGCAGAACTACCGCTGCAGCAGCCGCATTCTGCAAGTCGCGAACGCGCTGATCGGCAACAATCCGCATCTGTTCGAGAAAAAACTGTGGAGCGATCTGCAGCACGGCGATGATCCGCGCATCATTCCCTGCGATGACGGCGAGCAGGAAGTCGAACGCATCGTCGGCGACATCCACTCCCGCATCCAGCGCGGCGCCCGGGCCGGCCAGTTCGCCATCCTGTATCGCAGCCATCATCTGGCGAGGCCATTTGAGCAGGCGCTGCGTGCTGCCGGAATCCGCTACCGGCTCAGCGGCGGGCAGTCGTTTTTTGACCGTGCAGAAATCCGCGATCTGATGGCCTGGCTGCGGCTGCTGGTGAACCCGGACGACAACCCGGCATTGCTGCGCGTGATCAACACGCCGCGCCGCGAGGTCGGTGCCAGCACAATCAATCATCTGGCCGATCATGCCCGCGCCCAGCATTGCAGCCTGTTCGATGCTGCCGTCAGTGACGCCTGCCTGGCCGGGCTGGCGCCTCGTCAGCGTGAGGGCGTAACAAGCTTCACCCGCTTGCAGATCGCCGCCAGCGACGATGCCATAAGGCGCGATGCGGTCACGGCCGTGCGCGAACTGGTCGACAACATGCATTATCTCCCCTGGCTGCTGGAGCAGGCCGACAACCCGGCGCAGGGCGAAAAACGCATCGGCGCGGTGCGCGACTGGCTGGACTGGCTGCAGCGTATTCACGAGCAGCTTGATGAGCCGGACCTGGAAAGCCTGTGCGCACAACTCAATCTGCTCAGCCAGCTCGATGACGACAGCAGCGATGACCAGGCAGTGCAACTGATGACGCTGCACGCGGCCAAGGGGCTGGAGTTTGATCACGTCTATCTGATCGCGCTGGAGGATGGCACGCTGCCGCACCAGAACAGCCTGGATGAAGGCAGTGACGAAGAGGAACGTCGCCTGATGTATGTCGGCATCACCCGTGCCCGGCTCAGCCTGACCTGCAGCTATGCCAAGCGCCGCAAGCGCTACGGCGAGATGCTGCGTTGTTCGCCAAGCCGGTTTCTGGAAGAATTACCCGCCGACGGCATATACTGGTACGGTCGCGATGAGCAGCGCGACAACGCCCGTCACGAACAGGCCCGTGAACTGGCCCTGGCGGAACTGCAGGCGCTACTGGAAAGCTGAGATCTGAAAGCTGAGACCACCACCATGAACCGACCCGAAAACATCATCCCCGGCCGCTGCCTGTTGCTGTGTCTGCTGCTGACTGTTCTGTGCAGCGCCTGCGCCAGCGAAGGGCCAACGGTGGAAATCAACGGCGCCAGCTACACAGTGGACATTGCCGATGACGCCGCCGAGCGCACGCGCGGGCTGATGTTCGTCGAGCACATGCCGGATGATCACGGCATGCTGTTTAT
>CAZHRH010000213.1:0-1542 GCA_964534475.1 uncultured Wenzhouxiangellaceae bacterium | reverse complement strand
CGACGAATCTGCGCCAGCCGGGCAGTGCGTTCAGCGTCCGGGTGCGCTGGTAACGGCAGGCTGGCGGTTTCAGTCATCGAGCTGTTGCGGGTTGATGTTGACACTGTGCAGTGAGCTGAGCGCCTGCAGGCCCAGCGGCGACAAGGCGATGGCGCCGTTGCCGGAGTGACCGTGACCGATCCAGCCGAGCCGGGCATCGACAAAATTGCAGGCATTGACATACACGGTGCCGGATCCCATGGCGGCGATGTAGCGCTCGGCGCGCGTCCGCGAGCGGGTAAAAATCGAGCTGGTCAGACCATAGCGAGTGTCGCTCACCTGCCTGATCGCCTGATCGTCATCGGCGACCTGCATCAGCGGCAGCACCGGACCGAAGGTTTCCTCGCGCATGACCTGCATGTTGTGATCGCACCCGGTGAGCAAAGTCGGCTGCAGAAACAGCGCCGGGCCGATGCGCTCGCTGTCGCCACCGCAGACGATTTCAGCACCTTTGCCGACGGCATCGTCAATCATCGCCTGTAAACCGTTGACGGCCTGCTCGCCACCGAACAGTGGACCCAGCGTGGTGCTGGCCGCGCAAGGGTCGCCGCTGACTTCTTTGCGCATGATCTCGTGGCTACGCTGTACAAATTCATCGTGTACATCGGCATGACAATAAACCCGTTTGACCGCACAGCAGGATTGGCCGGAATTGTGCAGCCGGCCAATTTTGACCGCCCACTGCGCCGCATGTGCCAGATCGGCATCGGCGGCGATGTAGGCGGCATCATTGCTGCCTAACTCCAGCGCGCACTGGATGAATGGATTGCGCACATCGTTGTGGCAGCGTCGGGCCACGCTGTGCGCAATCTCGCGGCCACCGCGCACCGAACCGGTGAAGATGACATGGTTGATGTCGCCGTGTTCGATCAACTCGGCCGAGGTGGCAAAATCCACCAGCACATGCTGGAGCAGATCGGCAATGCCGCCGAGTTGGCCGAAAGCACGCTGAAAATGGTCACCGACCGATGGCGTCGTCGTGTGTTTGAGTAGCACCGAACTGCCGGTCAGCAAGGCGGCAATGCTGCCGTTGATGGCGCAAAACAGCGGGTAGTTCCACGGCGTGATGATGTACACCACGCCTTTGGCGCGGTATTCAATGCGGCCGGCAAACTGCGCTTCGTGATAGCGGCTCAGATCCACCGGCTGCAGCGCGCCGTCGCTGGCAAAATCGCACATCTTGCGCGCCCGATCCAGCATAAAGCGCAGTTCCTCGCGCGCGGCCGCCAGCGGCTTGCCCATTTCGCGGGTAATCCCGCTGGCAATGTCATCGGCATGCTGTTCGAAATACTGCAGCGCCTGACGCAGCAGCTCCACGCGCTCGTTAACCGGGACCTGCGACCAGGCTTTACTGGCATTGCGCGCCCGGCTTGCGCGCTGCAATACCTGTTCGCGTGTCTCGCTGTCGGCGGCAAATACCTGCTCGCCGCTATATGGATTATTAAGACTGAGCTGGCTCATACTGACCTGCCATCGTGAACTGACCAACATGATAGCAGGCAG
>CAZHRH010000212.1:0-3284 GCA_964534475.1 uncultured Wenzhouxiangellaceae bacterium | reverse complement strand
AGCATGCCGGCCAGGCGGGCTTTTTCCTGCTGGCTCAGTGGTGCTTCCAGCGCTGGCTGCTGTTCGGGACGGGAGGCAAACAGCGTCAGCCAGTCCCGCCGATGACGCTGCACAATGCGCTGCGGAATCTCGCGCAAGCGATTCAGCCCGGTGTTCAATGCGGCATGATCAGTGCCCGCCCCGGCGGCGACTTCGGCCAGTTCCAGCATGCCGCTATCGCGCAAAACAAACGAGCGCGGCAGATCGCGGTTGCGCGCCTGCTGATCACGCCATGCCGCCAGTTGCTGCAAACAGCTCAGTTGGGCCTGATCGCAACGCATGAAGCCCTTGACCTTGCGGTAGAGCAAATCCGGATCGATCTCTGTGCTGGCCTTGTCAAGCAGGGCCTGCATGTCTTGTTGCAGCCAAGCCCAGCGCTGGCGCCGCTGCAGCTCTGAAACCAGCAGGCGCATCAGCAAGGGCAGATAGGCGACATCGTTGCTGGCATACTGCAACTGCGCCGCCGACAGCGGGCGCTGCAGCCAGTTGCTGCGGCTGGGGCCCGAAGGCAGTTCCACGCCGAGCAATTCCTGCACCAGGTTTTCATAGCGCATTTGCAGTGGTCTGCCGGTCATCGCTGCGGCAAGCTGGCTGTCGAACACCGCTGCCGGCTGCACTTGATACTGTTGGCTGAGTACCTCCAGGTCTTCGGAACAACTGTGAATAATCTTGTTGATTTTGCGGTTGTCCAGCAGGTTGCGAATGGGATCATCGTGCCCGCACAGTGCCGGCACATCCAGCAGCCAGACGCTGCTGCCATCGGAGATCTGAATCAGTCCCAGTTGCGCGTAGAAAGTGCGTTCACGAATGAACTCGGTATCCAGCGCCAACCACTCCTGCTGCTGCCAAATGGCCGCAGCCTGCTGCAGAGCATCGGCTTGATCGACCCATACCGGCGCTGCTGCAGCATGTGTGGCTTGCTCTATCTCAGCGCTCCTTGCTGTTTGCTGCTGATCCGAATGGGTGCTTGTCTGAAAAGGGCTGGACATGAATAAAACAATCAATGCATATATCGGTCGCCACTATACAGCAAGGGCATCTGTGAATAACGCGATATGCATTCAGCGGTTGCAGGGTAATCATGTCCACGATTGTGAACTGATGCTTCAATGCATGCTTTCTGAGCTATGAAAATACTGTCGAATTATCGTGTAAATCGTTCACATTGCTCGTATATTGATGTCTATGCAGCAAGTGTTGCATCGCCGCATGATGTGTTAATATTCTGTTCTTGAGCCAGATACCAACCAGCGCCGCGTCAGGGATGTCACGATGAATTTGAATGGATACTGCTTTTTCAGCCTGTTTGTCTGTCTCGGGCTTCCGTCCGGACTGGCTGTTGCACAGGCTCAGGAAGCACCTGCTGAAGAAGCCACCGCAGCAAGCACGCAACAACAAGACGATTTAGTCGATGCAGACGATCAGCAGGCGAACCAGGAAGCTCGCAGAGTCAGGCGACTGGGTGATGCTGGCAGCAGTGAGGGTTGGTCACTCGGTATTCCATCAGACTTGCGTGTGCGCGCTCCTGAAGTTGATGTGCCGGTCATTACTTCACCTGATCCAGCACTGAATGAGCGCTTGCTCGCTGTGATGACGGTCTTGGCCTCCGACCCGCAGGATGCCGATAGCCTGGCCGAACTGGAAGAGATCAAGCAGATTGTTGAAACTCGTATTGGAGACGCAATCGCCTCGCTTGATCCGAATACTACCGCAGCATATATAGGCGTCATGCAGGAGCTGCAGGCTGATCGGCCTGGATTGCAGTCGTCGCGCGAACAACTTGCGCAATTGCGCGAGTTGCGCGACCTGAATACCCGTTTTGAGGATGCCATAGTTGATCAGAGACTGCTCGGATCAGGCGAGACCAGTGCGCGGGGATTGCTGCAGGCCATGCAAGCCATTGCAGTCAGTATCCCGGCAGCAGAGCCGTTGGTCGCTAATAGTGCACAAACCCTGCGGCAGGTATTCCAGCAGAAGTTTGACGAAACGCTTGATGAGCAGGGCTTTGATGAGGCAGCAAGCTGGCTGGATGCGATAGAAGATTTACCGGGCGAGCAGGATCTCAGTACGCAAAGGCAAATGCTGCAGCAGCGCAGGCAGGCAGCATTGAATCAGTTTATTCTGGCGGTTGACGATAACATCGCCAGTGGTAATCTGGCAGTTGCAGAGCAGCAACTGAATGAATTGATCGCGATGGGTGCAACATCTGAGCAGATCACACCGCTGCGGGCACGGTTGGATGATGCCAGGGTGTACGGCAGCTTTGTGCCCGGACAGGTTTTTCGCGACAGTTTTGGTCAGAATACGGGTGAAGGGCCACCGATGACAGTGCTACCTGCAGGCAGTTTCATGATGGGTTCACCGGAATCTGAAGTTGGCCATCGCAGCAACGAAGCGCCCTATCATCGTGTGACATTCAGGCGCGGATTTGCCCTGTCTCAACGCGAGCTTAGCGTCGGCGAATTTCGTGTTTTCGCGCGTTCTACCGGCTATCGCACGACCGCTGAACGCGAAGCTAGCAGTTCTATTTACAACGAAGAGAGCGGGCGCATGAGTGATGCCAAAGTCGACTGGCGCAGTGACTATGATGGTAACAACGCCAGCGACAACATGCCGGTCATGCATGTCAGTTGGGAAGATGCCAATGCTTATGTCGAGTGGCTTTCACGGGTCACCAATCGCAACTATCGGCTGCCCAGTGAGGCCGAGCTGGAATACGCCATTCGCGGCGACACCCAGACCATGTACTGGTGGGGCGATGGTTCGCCCGCCAGCAATGAAGTGGAGAATGTTGCCGGAGACGGCGATGTCACCAGCAATCGCCGCCGCTGGAATGACAGTTTTGATGATTATCGCGACGGTTACTGGGGGCCGGCACCGGTGGCCAGTCTGCAGCCCAATTTGTACGGTCTCTATGATATTAACGGCAATTTGAAAGAATGGGCGGCAGATTGCTGGCATGTCAACTACAATCGAGCGCCTGACGATGGCAGTGCCTGGGTCAATCAGGGCTGTGAATCCAGAGTAGTGCGCGGGGCGGACTGGAGCAGTACTCCGGATCTGAGTCGTTCCGCGCTGCGCTTGTCGGCGCGTGAAACCACCCGTGGGGTGCGTGTTGGTATCCGCGTTGCGCGCGATCTGTAGAAAATTTTGCAACCGGCGGCGCTGGTACCGAACCAATCCGCTGGCGATGGTCCAAATCAGTTTGTTAGCCAGGCAAGCTCATGAGTTAGCCCTGGATTAAT
>CAZHRH010000211.1:0-3348 GCA_964534475.1 uncultured Wenzhouxiangellaceae bacterium | reverse complement strand
AAGCCGACACCACTGGAACCACCGGTGCCGTGCTTGTAACCGATGATGCGCTCGACCGTTTTCATGTGCCGAAAACGCCATAACTGGAAAGATTCCTCAACGTCCACCAGGCGCTCGGCCAGTTCATACTCGGTCCAGTATTTCTCCGGTTCGCTGTAGATGACATACAGCGCCTGTACCACTTCCGTACTGGCTGCATAAGGCTCACTGAAATCACGCTGCAAGTGCGACTGCGGGATGGCATGACCGTGCCGGGCCAGCAGCGCAAGAAATTCATCGTACAGACTGCGTGCCTGCAGCGCTTTGCTCAACATCTCGTATTGCTGCTGATGGTGCTTGAACACAGTGAGCAGATCACGGTTCTTGTTGCCGAGCAGAAACTCGACCAGGCGATACTGCACCGACTGAAACCCGGAAGCCTGTCCCAGCACGTTGCGGAACTGCACGTATTCGGTCGGCGTCAGCGTGGACAACACACTCCACTGCTCAAAAAGCTGTTTCTGCACGTGCTTGACGCGCGCCAGATTCTTCAGTGCGGGGCCGGCATCATCAGCGGCCAGAAAACCCATCGCCGCGTTCAGTTCGTGGATGATCAGCTTGAACCACAACTCGCTGGTCTGGTGCTGAATCAGAAACAGCATCTCATCGTGATGCGGCGGGTCGCTGAGCGGCTCCTGCGCATTCAGAATTCGATCCAGGCGCAGGTAACCGTCATAGGTCAGGCGATCATTGAGATTGCGATGAATGCCGTCTTCAAGTGGTCTGATGTTCATGTTTTGCATTCCGTCAGAATAGTCCACCATGATAGCCTGTCCGCAGTGCTGTGATCCAGATCAGCAACCACTTGCCCAGTATTTCTGAAGGTCATTCAGTCGCTGACCGGATTGCCAAAAACTTCACTCGAAACCGTTATAATATGGAGTTGTTTGTAGCCACTCGTAACGCTGTTTTGCGCGCGCTTTCGCGCTGCAGCAGCCTGCGACGCGATTGTGGTCCGCTACCCGGCCAGCACACAGATTTTTTCACTCATTGCAGAGGACAGGCATGTCATCCAACGTTGCCGCTTTCAACATCAATCACTACCAGTTTCTTGATCCCACCGGTGCCCTGGTCGGCAACAATCAGCCGGCCATCGCCCGCGAATTCGACAAACTGATCGAATACTACAAACTGATGACACTGACGCGCACCTTCGACAAGAAAGCGATAGCGTTGCAGCGCACCGGCAAGCTGGGCACCTATGCCTCGTGCCTGGGTCACGAAGCCGCGCAGGTGGCGATCGGTGCCACCATGCACACAGAAGACTGCTTTGCGCCGATGTATCGCGAATATGGTGCGCAGCTTTATCGCGGCGTGAAGATGTCCGAGATCCTCGCCTACTGGGGCGGCGACGAACGCGGCAACGATTTTTCCGGCCCCAAGCATGACTTTGCCTGGAGCGTGCCGATTGCCACCCAGTGCCTGCACGCCGCTGGCGCGGCCATGGCTTACAAGCTGCGCGATGAAAAACGCGTGGCGGTGTCGGTGGTCGGCGACGGCGGCAGCTCCAAAGGCGATTTTCTGGAAGCAATCAACGCTGCCAGCGCCTGGAAACTGCCGCTGGTGCTGGTCATCATGAACAACCAGTGGGCCATCTCGGTACCGCGCAGCAAGCAGAACACGGCGCAGACACTGGCGCAGAAAGGCATCGCCGGCGGCCTGCCCAGCATCCAGGTCGATGGCAACGACATCGTCGCCTGCCACTGGGCGATGGAAAAGGCGCTGGATCGGGCCAGAAACGGGCTAGGTGCTTCAGTCATTGAAATGATCACCTACCGGCTTTCCGATCACACCACCGCCGACGACGCCCGCCGCTACCGCAACAACGAGGAAGTGGAGCAAGCATTGCAGCGTGAACCGCTACTGCGTCTGCGCGCCTGGCTGGAGCACGCCGACGTCTGGGACGATGAGCAACAACAGGCGCTGGAAGCCGATTGCGCCGAGCAAGTTAATACCGCGGTGGAAGAGTATCTGGCGCTGGGCTATCCCGGCAATGAGGGCATGTTCGATTATATGTTTGCCGAGTTACCGCATGATCTGCAGGCACAACGGGAGCAGGCATTACGCGAGCTGCCGGCACAACCGGAGGGTCAGCACTGATGGCCAATCTGACTCTGGTAGAAGCGGTCACCCAGGCGCTGGCCTGGGAACTGCAACACGATGACTCGGTGGTGGTGCTGGGCGAGGATGTGGGCATCAACGGCGGCGTGTTTCGTGCCACCAACGGCCTGCAGCAGCGCTTCGGTGACCAGCGTGTGATCGACACGCCGCTGGCCGAGGTGATGATCGCCGGTATGTCCATCGGCATGGCCGCGCAGGGCATGAAACCGGTGGCTGAGGCACAGTTCATGGGCTTTATTTATCCCATGCTCGATCAGATGATCTGCCACGCCGCGCGCATGCGCCATCGCACCCGCGGCCGCCTGCACTGCCCCATGGTGCTGCGGGCGCCGTTCGGTGGCGGCATCCACGCCCCCGAGCACCATTCTGAAAGCACGGAAACACTGTTTGCCCACGTTCCCGGCCTGCGCGTGGTGATTCCGTCCTCGCCGCTGCGTGCCTATGGGCTTTTGCTGGCGGCGATCCGCGATCCGGATCCGGTGGTGTTTCTGGAACCGAAACGCATTTATCGCCAGTACAAGGAAGAAGTGCCCGACGACGGCGAAGACCTGCCGCTGGATGTCTGCTACGTGCTGCGCGACGGTACTGACATCACCCTGGTGACCTGGGGCGCGATGGTCAAGGAAACCCTGCAGGCGGCTGATGCACTGGCCGAACAGGGCGTCAGCGCCGAGGTCATTGATGTCGCCACGATCAAACCGCTGGACACCGACACGATCATCGAGTCGGTGGCCAAGACCGGCCGCTGCGTGATCGTGCACGAGGCCGCGCGCACCGGCGGCATGGGCGCGGAAATCGCCGCGCAACTGGCCGATGCGGGCTTGTGGCATCTGCACGCACCGGTCAAGCGCGTCGCCGGTTACGACACGGTGATGCCGCTGTACAAGATGGAAATGCAATACATGCCCAGCGTGCAGCGCATCCTCAATGCGGTCAATGAAGTTCTGGAGGTGTCATGAAAATCTTTAATCTGCCGGACCTGGGTGAAGGCCTGCCGGACGCCGAAATTGTTGAATGGCAGGTCGCCGAAGGCGATGAGGTCAAGGTCGATCAGCCGATGGTATCGATGGAAACCGCCAAGGCGGTGGTCGACGTGCCATCACCGGAAAACGCCGTCATCGGCAAGCTCTACGGCCAGCCCGGCGACATCATCGACACCGGCAAGCCGCTGGTGGGTTTTCTGGAAGC
>CAZHRH010000210.1:1376-3361 GCA_964534475.1 uncultured Wenzhouxiangellaceae bacterium | reverse complement strand
TGACTGACAAATCAAGAAACGCAAAGCGGTGATGTTCGTCGTCGAAGGTCAGAAATGACATGGCCGGATTTTGATGCTGGATCCGGGCCCCGAATACGGCGCCGTACCAGGCCAGCATATCGGCAAAACGGCGGGTGCGGTAGACCACGTGGGCCAGCTTGCTCGGTCGATGCATGTTCATGCTGATGTCTCCATTGGTTCAATGGCATGATCACAGACTGCATCCATGGCTCAGAATCAGGCGGGCACAAAGGCAACTGTCTGAAGCTGATTTGATCTTCCTGATCTCTGACTGCTGATCGTGTTATTGGTATTATCAGGCAACCTCTATTGCCTGGCTCTTTTCGTATCATACCCCATCTGGCGGTTTGCCAGTATGGTGAATAAGTCAATCAGTGCTGTCACATAGACGCTCTTTCTCTCAGCATGAAGGTTGGGATAAGACCCTGCGGTTTGCGCACAATCCAAATCAGACCGATATTTCACACATTGATCCGGCGAGCTTATTTCACCTATGACAATACCGTATGCGGATCTGGCTGCTGCACGATCTGGCCAGGAATGCTTTGTATGGGTGTTTGTGTATTGCTTCAGCCGATGTCGGCAAACAAGACTTCCAGCCGATAATCCGAAGTCAACAGACGGGCATCAAAGCGTCGTGCGGCAACCAGGTATAGACAGTCGTAGACGGGATGGCCTAGTCGGGCTGCCAGGCTCAGCGCTTCGGGAAACAGGCTTGTGTCCGGAATCCAGCGGCTGACCAATGCCAGCGCTTCTGCATGCCGGTGGCGTATTGTCTTGCCATCCAGTCGTCCTGCTCGCTGGTATTTCCACAGCGCATTGGCCGTTTCGGCCGCAAAAAGTTGTGGTGAAATGACGTCAGATGCCGACTCGATCTCCGCCAGCAGAGAAAGATGTTCGGCTGGCGACAACACTGCGCGCAGTGCGGCAGAGGCATCCAGAACGACGCTGTTCATCAGCGTTTGCGATCTTCGGCTACCAGCGATTCTGGCGCATCATCAATAAACTCGAAGTGGCGCCCGCTCTGCATGAGGACCTGAACTGCTTGTTCGCGCTGATCGGTGCGGCGCTTTTGTCGAGCTTCGCGCAACGCCACGATGGCCTGTTGTGTGAGGCTGCGCTGTTCAATTCTGGCATCAGCCTTGAGTGCATCATAAAGGTCTTGTGGGAGGTCTCTAATCTGTAGGTTGGGCATGCGGGCAGCTCACGGAACAATATCATCAAAGTGCATGTATTATGCATGCATTGTTCTGAATGATCAAGAAAAAATTCTGCTGCACAGCAGACTCTGCCGGGATATGCAGCGCTGAAAAACAGGTCCTGCGTCGCTATACCCGATCAGTAACAGCTGCATTTTTGACTGCTGAGTTATACTTGCCGAACATACAAACAAAGCCCGCCACCACGGAGTAAACCATGTTCTGTCGTATTTTTTTGCCCCTGGCCTTGCTTGCACAATTTGTTGTCGTGCCATCGTTTGCGTTGGCTGCAGCAACCGAAACCAGTCATCTGGAAGGTCTTGAGTACCGCAACATCGGGCCCTGGCGCGGTGGGCGCGTGACCGCGGTTACCGGCGTGCCGGGCAAGCCGCAACTGTATTACATGGGCGCTGCCGGTGGCGGCGTGTGGAAGACGCACAACGCCGGTGCCAGTTGGCAGAACATCTCCGATGATGACTTCAAGGTCGGTACCATCGGTGCGGTGGCGGTGGCCGAGTCGGATCACAATGTGATTTATGTCGGCACCGGCGAGGCACCGATCCGTGGCGTCACCACCAGTCATGGCGACGGCGTGTGGAAATCCACCGATGGCGGGCAAAGCTGGCAGCACATCGGCCTGCCCGAGAGCGGCCAGATCGCCCGCATCCAGATTCACCCCAAAGATGCCGATACCGCCTGGGTGGCGGTGCAGGGTCAGATCTGGGGGCCGAACGAAGAACGCGGCGTGTTCAAGACCAGCGACGG
>CAZHRH010000210.1:0-1276 GCA_964534475.1 uncultured Wenzhouxiangellaceae bacterium | reverse complement strand
CGCGCCTGGTACTACACCCACATGGCCGCCGATCCCAGTGACGACAACACCATCTACGTGCTCAATGTGCCGTTGCTGAAATCCATTGATGGCGGCGAGAACTGGTCCATTGTCAAGACACCGCACGGCGATCATCACGATCACTGGATCAACCCGGACAATTCGCGCAACATGATCAACGGCAATGACGGCGGTGCCACCATCACTTTCGACGGCGGTGTGACCTGGTCGACGCTGAACAACCAGCCCACCGCGCAGTTCTATCGCGTCAGCACCGATGATCAGTTGCCGTTCCGCGTCTACGGCGGCCAGCAGGACAACACCACGGTCGGTATTGCTAGCCGCAGCCTGTACGCCGGCATTGGCGTGGAAGATTATTTTGATGTCGGCGGCGGCGAGAGTGCGCACATCGCCATGGATGTGCAGGACCCGCGGCGCATCTATGCCACCACCATCAACGGCACGCTGACCGCATACGATCATGCCACCGGCCTGGAGCGGATCATCATTCCCTATCCGGAAGTGGTCTGGGGCAAGGACTCGCGCGACCTGCGCTACCGCGCCAACTGGAATGCTCCGGTGGCGGTCTCACCACATGATCCGGAAGTGATCTACTACGGCTCGCAGATGGTACTGAAAAGCACCGACCGCGGCATGCACTGGACCGAGATCAGCCCGGACCTGACCCGCAACGACAAGGACAAACAGGGCCGCAACGGCGGCCCGCTGACGCCGGAAAACGTCGGTGCCGAGTTTTACAACACCTTGTTCTACATTGTCGAATCAAGTCGCGAACCCGGCCACATCTGGGTCGGCAGTGACGATGGCCTGGTGCATCTGAGCCACGACGGCGGCGACAACTGGGATGAGATTTCACCACCGCATGATGGTGAGGCACAGATCAACGCCATCGAGCTCAGCCCGCATGCCGACGGCAGCGCCTATCTGGCCGTGACCGGCTACAAGCTGAACGACTTCAGCCCCTACATTTACCACACCAGCGATTATGGCAAGCGCTGGAAACGCATCGATAAGGGCCTGCCGGAGGACACCTTTGTGCGCGTGGTGCGCGAGGATCCCGAACAAGCCGGGCTGCTGTATGCCGGCACCGAAGCCGGCATGTTTGTCTCTTATGACGCTGGCGATTCGTGGGCCTCACTGGAGCTGAACCTGCCCCCGGTGCCGATCACCGACCTCGCCATTCGCCAGGACACGCTGGTGGTGGCCACCCAGGGGCGTGGCTTCTGGCTGCTGGATGACCTGTTTGTGCTGCGTC
>CAZHRH010000209.1:0-3390 GCA_964534475.1 uncultured Wenzhouxiangellaceae bacterium | reverse complement strand
CAAACCTTCAACGGTTTTCAAGACCGCCGCATTCGACCGCTCTGCCACCTCTCCGCGAAACTGGTTTGCCTGACATGTCGCTCAAGTAAGTGAACTATTGTAGCTGAGCGCTGTTGGTGCGGGCAAGTCTGTTTGTTGACAACAGCATCTATCCTGAGCTGTCGTAATCAATGCGGCCCACTCATTGTCCACATTGGGGTAATCATGCTTAGCCAAGCGTCGTGTTAATCTTGTATGCAGGAATACAACATGCGCTGTTGTGATCAATGCCGGATGCATGGGGTCTGTATGCGCTGTTATGCGCTGTTATAACTTGGGAAAACACATTATGAAAGCTTCCGATTTGCTGGTTAAATGTCTGGAAAACGAGGGCGTGGAGTACATCTTCGGTGTGCCCGGTGAGGAAAACGCCAATTTCATGCTGTCGCTGGAAGATTCCACTCAGATCCGCTTCATTCTCACCCGGCACGAGCAGGGCGCCGCGTTCATGGCCGAAATCTTTGGCCGTCTGACCGGCAATCCGGCCGGTTGTCTGGGCACGCTGGGGCCCGGTGCCACTAACCTGATTACCGGGGTGGCCGATGCCAATATGGACCGCGCGCCGCTGATCGCACTGACCGGGCAGGGTTCCACCAATCGCCTGCACAAGGAATCGCACCAGATCATGGATGTAGTCGGCATGTTCGAGGAGGTGACCAAGTGGAACACGTCGATTTACCACGCCGACACCATTCCCGAGATCGTGCGCAAGGCGGTGCGCGTGTGTCGCTCGGAAAAACCCAGCGCGGTGCACATCGAGCTGCCCGAGGATGTGGCCAAGCACGAAACTGAAGCCAAGCCTATGCAGGTGCATCGCTTCCGTCGCCCGGGCCCGGACGACAAGATCACCGATCAGGCTTTCGAGCTGCTGCGCAATGCCAAACGACCGGTGATCCTGGCCGGCAACGGCACCATACGCAAACGCGCCAGCAAACAGCTCAGGCTGTTCTGCGAGGCCACCGGCATTGGCGTTTTGTCTACTTTCATGGGCAAGGGCTGTGTGGATATGGATGCCGATTACTGTCTGTTCACCATCGGCCTGGGCAACAAGGATTTTCCCACGCTGGCGATTGACGATGCCGATCTGGTCATCACCATGGGTTTTGACATGGTCGAATACCATCCGCATTTGTGGAATCCGCATTCGGACAAATGCATTATCCACGCCGATTTTCTGCCCGCCGAGATCGACGAGCACTACAACCCGCAGGTGGAGCTGGTCGGCGATCTGGCGCACACCCTGTGGATGTTCAATGAGCGTGTCAGGCAACATGGCCTGCCGCAATTTGATCTGGCTCGCCAGCGTGAATTGCGCGCGCAGATGCTGGACGAGTTCAGCGCCCATGCCGACGATGATGTCACCGGCCCGGTGCGACCGCAGAAAATCCTCTGGGATGTGCGTCAGGTGATGGGGCCGCATGACATTGTGTTGTCCGATGTCGGCGCGCATAAGATGTGGATCGCCCGTCATTACCAGTGTCACGAGCCCAACACCTGCCTGATACCGAATGGCTTTTGCTCTATGGCGCAGGCTTTTCCCGGCGCCATTGCTGCCCATCTGGTGCATCCGGATCGCCGCATACTGGCCATCTGCGGTGATGGCGGCTTCATGATGAACGTACAGGAAATGGAAACTGCCCAGCGTCTGGGCAGCAACATCGTGGTGCTGGTGTGGGAAGACGGCGGCTATGGCCTGATCTCCTGGAAGCAGGACAATGAATTTGCTCGCCACACCGATCTGTCGTTTGGCAACCCGGACTGGTTGCAGTTGGCCAGCGCGTTCGGCTGGTACGGTCATGTCGTCGAGCGCAGCCGCGATCTGCAGGACACGCTGGAACAGGCTTTCGGCGAAAGCGGCCCCAGTCTGGTGGTGGTGCCGGTGGATTATTGCGAGAATCCTTTGCTGACAAAACGACTCGGTGAAATGGTCGGCTCGCCGGCCTGAACCCTATCACACAGGAGATATGACATGAACATGCTGGAAGTGCGTTCGCCCTATAACGATGAACTCATCGATGAAGTACCTCTGATCGATGCCGATGGCATTGAACATGCACTGCAAACAGCGCATGACGCTTATCGCGACAAGTCGGCCTGGCTGCCCCTGCACGAGCGCGTGGCGATTCTGGAAAAACTGGCGACGCTGATGACAGATCGTCGTGAACAGCTGGCATTGCAGGCCGCGCGCGAGGGGGGCAAGCCGCTGAAGGATTCGCTGGTGGAAACCGATCGCGCCATCGACGGCGTGAAGATCTGCATCGAGGTGATCCGCCATGATCACGGTAAGGTGATTCCGATGGGCACCACGGCGGCCTCGGCCGGGCATCGTGCGTTTACCCAGCGCGAGCCGATTGGCGTGGTGGCAGCGGTCAGCGCCTTCAATCATCCACTGAACCTGATCGTGCATCAGGTCGCGACGGCGGTGGCTGCTGGCTGCCCGGTGCTGCTGAAACCGGCCAAGAACACGCCATTGTCGGCTTGGAGCATTGATCAGATGCTGCAGGAAGCCGGTTTGCCGGAAGCCTTGTGTCAGTTTGTACTGCCGCCGGATAATGATCTCACCGAGCGCATGGTGACCGATGAGCGGGTCGCCTTTCTGACCTTCATTGGCAGCGAGAAAGTCGGCTGGATGCTGCGCTCGAAGCTGGCACCGGGCACCCGCTGCGCGCTGGAGCACGGTGGCGTGGCGCCGCTGTTTGTCGCTGCCGATGCCAATCTGGATGCCGCCGTGGCGGCGATTACCAAGGGTGGTTACTATCATGCCGGCCAGGTCTGTGTTTCGGTACAGCGGGTGTTTGCCGAGCAATCGGTGGCGCAGGAACTGGCTGAGCGCATTGCCGCTGCGGCGAATGCATTAACGGTGGGTGATCCGGCCGCGGAAGCCACCGATGTCGGGCCGCTGATCCGCCCGGATGAGGTCGAGCGCGTGCACGAATGGGTCACGGCAGCGCATGATCAGGGCGCCAGGTTGTTGTGTGGCGGCAAGGCATTAGCCAACAACTGCTATACACCAACGTTGCTGTACGATCCGCCGGCCGACGCCCAGGTCAGCACGGCAGAAATCTTCGGCCCGGTGGTGTGTGTGTATCCCTACAGTGATTTGCAGCAGGCGATTGATCAGGCCAACAGCGTGCCGTATGCGTTTCAGGCGGCGGTGTACACCGACTCGCTGGACATCGCCGAACAGGTCTATGCCGGGGTTGATGCGGCGGCGGTGATGGTCAATCAGCATACGGCGTTCCGCGTTGACGGCATGCCGTTTGCCGGGCTCAAGCGCTCCGGTCACGGCGTTGGCGGCATGCCCCATACCATCGCTGATATGCAGATCGAGAAGATGCTGGTGTGGAACAC
>CAZHRH010000208.1:0-3407 GCA_964534475.1 uncultured Wenzhouxiangellaceae bacterium | reverse complement strand
CTGCACGACGTTGCGGCAAAGCAGGACGCCGAACTGCAGGCGGCGTATTACCGCAAACAAGCCGGTAACAAGCTGACCAACATCGCCTGGGCCAATTTTTATCCACAGATCAGCGGCAGTTACAACAAGAACTGGGGTACCAGTGAAGCGAGCACAGCCGGCAACCCGCTGCCGGACATCAATATCAACAACTCCTTTGCCGGCGTCAGCATTACCCAGTCTATTTTCAACTGGCGCAATATCGGCCAGTTGCAGCAGGCCAAAGCCCAGACCGACGCCGCCGATGCCGATTACGAGGCCGCCTACAAGGCGTTTCTGCTGCGCGTGTCCGAACGCTATTTCGGCGTGCTTTCGGCCCAGGACAATCTGACCTTCGCCGAGGCCGAGGAAAAGGCCCTGCAGCGCCAGTTCGAGCAGGCCGAGCAGCGTTTCGAAGTGGGCCTGACTGCGGTCACCGACGTGCTCGATGCGCGCGCGCGCTATGATCAGGCCCGTGCGCGTACCATCGTCGCGCAGAACACGCTGGACGATGCTTTCGAGGGTTTGAGCCAGCTCACCGGGGAAAGCTTTGCGTCGCTGGATCTGCTGCAGGACGAACTGCCGCTGGAAACCCCGGTGCCGGACAGCGCCGACGAATGGATTGACATCGCCATGGCCAACAGCCCGGTGCTGGATTCGCTGCGCGCCACCTCGGATGCCGCAGAATCCAACATCCGTGTGCAACGTGCCGGCCACATGCCGACCATTGATTTCGTCATTGACTATAATCAGAGAACTGACAACGCGCGGCCAATCTTCACTGATGAATTCTTGCTGCAAGGCTTTCTTACCACGGTCAATCGCACCACCCAGGCTGGTCTGCGTGTTGAAGTACCTTTTTTCTCTGGCGGACGTGTGACTTCCCAGCGCAAGCAGGCCCGCCATCAGCTTAATGCTGCGTTTATGGATGTCGAGCTGCAGGAACGCACGGTGATGCGCAATGCCTACAATTTCTTCCGCTCGGTGGTCGCTGACATCAATGAAGTCGAGGCGCGGGAACAGGCAGTGATTTCCGCGCGCAGCGCGCTGGAGGCGACCCAGGCCGGTTTCGAGGTCGGCACCCGCACCATCGTCGATGTGCTGATCAGCGAACAGCAGTTCTTCCAGGCGCAGCGCGATTATGCCCAGGCACGCTACAACTACATACTGGATCATCTGCGGCTGAAAGAAGCCGCCGGGGTCATTGAGCCGGAAGACCTGATGCGCATCAACACCTTGCTGTATAAGGAGCCCCCCGGTGGTCGTGAACCGGTGGATCCGCGCGTGTCCGAAACCCAATCTCAGCCGTAATCACCGCTGGCGAGCAATTGTGTATCTATCCAGTCGATGGTCGTGGCCAGCGCGCCGTGCTGGCGGCTGATCAGTAACTGCGCGGCCGCAGTCACATGGCGGCGCCTGGCACCGTCGGCCAGCACCGCAGACAGCGCCGTGCTCAATTCATCGGCATGTTGCAGCAACACCGCGGCGCCGGTTTCTGCCAATGCCGTCGCAGTGTTTTCGATCTGCTGATGGTGTGGACCAATCACCTGCATCGTGCCCATGGCCGCGGCTTCCACCGGGTTGTGGCCGCCAATATTGACCAGCGTGCCGCCGAGAAACACCACGTCTGCCGCGCCATACCACAGCAGCAATTGGCCGAGCAGGTCAATCAGCACCACGTCGGTCGTTGCAGTGACAGCACGCTCGCTGCTCAGGCGCAGATAGCGCAACTGTTGCTGCAACAGCAATTGAGCGACGACATCGGCGCGTTCCGGATGTCTGGGTGCCAGCACCAGCAGCAGATCCGGATGGCTCGACCGAAGGCTGGCAAAGGCCTGCAGCAACAAGGCTTCCTCACCTTCATGCGTGCTGCCGGCCACCAGTACAGGACGCGGCTGCAGCCTGGCGCGTAACTGACTGGCCGCCTGATGCAATTCCGGGTCGATCGGCACATCCATTTTCAGATTGCCCACCACCGCAACAACATCCGCATCAGCACCGGCCTGGATAAAACGTTCGGCATCGATTTCGGTCTGTGCCGCGATCCAGTCCAGCGCGCACATGGTGGCGCGGGAAAAGCTGTGAAAACGCCGGAACAGCGCCACCGTGGCTGGGGAAAAACGCGCGTTGATGACACCGATACGGCTGCCATGGTGACGTGCCTGCAGAATCAGATTCGGCCACAGTTCGGTTTCCAGCAGCAGCAGCAAACGCGGTTGCAATTGCTGCATGAAGCGTTGCATGCAGAATTGCAGGTCAAACGGCAGATAACTGTGCTGGCAGCGCTCGACAAACCAGTCGCGAACCAGTGCCGAGGCGGTCGGCGTGGTGGTGGTGATGGTGATGGGGCAATCCGGATGCTGTTGCAGCAGATGCTCGATCACCGGTCTGGCTGCATTCAGCTCACCGACGGAAACGGCATGAATCAATATGCCACCGCTGCGCCAATGCTGGCGTTGTGGTGCCAGCGCCAAACGCTCGCGCCAGCGCTGCCGGTAATCGGCATTGTGCAGCGACTTGCGCCACAAATGCATGAACAACAGCGGCCAGATCAGGTAACCCAGCAGGTTGTAGCAGCGGTGCTGCCAGCGCGATATCAGCGATGTGGATGCTGTGTTCAAAGTAGAATAGAGCAAAGCCGAGCCAGCAGCAGCATAACTGATTTGCCCGACCAATGGATTTCTTCATCGCCCAGCGACCGCTGTTTACAAACTCTCAGCAAGCAGCAGCCGTTCAACGTGGCTGACGTGGTCGATCATGCTTGAACGCATCAGCGCCTGTGCCGTCATTGCCTGGCTGCAATTAACCGCCCGCCTGCCGCGCAGACTGGCGCGCGCCATGAGTTATCCCGGCGGCTTGCTGCTGGCACTGCTGATGCGCCGGCGTGCAGCCATCGTCAGCGCCAATCTGCAGCATTGCTTTCCCCACTGGTCGGCTGCCGAGCGTATGCAGTGGCAGCGGCGCATGTTTAGGTCGCTGGCCTACAGTTTTTATGAAATTGCTGTGAGCTGGTGTCTGCGTGACAGCAACAGGCTGCCACCTTGTCAGATCGAAGGGCTGGAGCACTTACAGGCAGCGCAGGCCGCTGCGCGCGGTGTGTTGCTGTTGTGCGGCCATTACACCACGATGGAGATCACCGGCAGGCTGATCGGTGAGCAGGTATCCTTGCATTGCGTCTACCGGCCGCTGCGCAACCGGCAGCTTGAGCATTTCCAAAACCTCGGCCGCAACCGTTATGCCAAAGGGCTGATCTCAAAACGCACGCCCGGCAGCATCCTCAAGGCGCTGCAGCGGGGTGACGGCGTGTGGATGGCGCCGGATCAGGATTTCGGTCCGCAGCGCTCTGTGTTTGTGGATTTCTTTGACCGTCCCACCGCCACGCTGACAGC
>CAZHRH010000207.1:0-3418 GCA_964534475.1 uncultured Wenzhouxiangellaceae bacterium | reverse complement strand
GGATGGGGGCAGTTGCAATCCGGCATAAGCTCTGGCCGCAAATCCTGCACAGATGACTGACCACTTCGGCGCAGCGGCTGTGGCAGCCAATCGCAACAGTCTGTACCCTCTATTAGTCGATTGATCAACCAGTATTGAATATATGAGCCAGGACACCGATTCGCACCGTCTGATTCTGCGTCAGACGCGCGCAGAAGACTACCAGGACATCGCCGAAATCATGGATCTGGTCTATGCCGGTGATCTGGAGGGTGCCTGGAGCGAAGCCCAGTTCAAATCGCAGATTCAGCGTTTTCCGGCCGGTCAGTTGTGCATTGAAGACAACGGCAAGGTGGTGGCCGCTGCGATTTCGCTGATCGTCAAGTACAGCCGCTGGGGGCAGGATCACCGCTACTGGGACATCGTCGGCGACGGCTTTCTCACCACGCATGACCCGAAAGGCGACGTACTCTACGGCGTCGATGTGTTTGTGCATCCGGACTATCGCAACCTGCGCCTGGGCCGGCGCCTGTACGACGCGCGCAAGGAGCTGTGCGAACAACTCAACCTGCGCGGCATTGTTATCGGCGGGCGCATTCCCGGCTATCACCAGTACCGAGATGAGCTGACGCCGCAGCAATACGTGGCCAGGGTGCGCGCACGCGAGATCGTCGACCCGATCCTGACGTTTCAACTGGCGAACGATTTCCAGTTGCGCCGGATCGTGCGCAATTACCTGCCGGACGACAAGAAATCAGCAGGTTACGCAACATTGCTCGAATGGGTCAATATCTATTTCGAGGAGCCCAAGGCGGGCATCATCGGCGGGCGCACGTCGGACGTGCGCGTGGGCGCGGTGCAGTGGCAGATGCGACCGACACACTCGTTGGAAGACCTGTACGCGCAGATCGAGTTCTTTGTCGACGCCGTGTCCGGCTATCAGGCTGACCTGGTTTTGTTTCCGGAATTCTTCAACGGCCCGATGATGGCACCGTGGAACGACCAGGGACCGGCCGAGGCGGTGCGCCAGTTGGCTGGCTACACCGAGGCCATCCGCGAGGAAATGTCGCGGCTGGCGGTGCGCTATAACATCAATATCATCGCCGGCTCGATGGCCGAATACGACGGCGAGAGTCTCTACAACGTGTGCTTTCTGTTGCGCCGCGACGGCACCTGGGACAAGCAGTACAAGGTGCATATCACCCCCGACGAAATCAGTTGCTGGGGACTCAAGGGCGGCGACAAGGTGCAGGTATTCGACACCGATGTCGGCAAGATCGGCATTCTGATTTGCTATGACGTCGAGTTTCCCGAGTTGCCACGACTGCTGGCCGAAGCGGGCATGAACATCTTGTTTGTACCCTACTGGACCGACACCAAGAACGCCTACCTGCGCGTGCGTCTGTGTGCGCAGGCGCGAGCGATCGAAAACGAATGCTACGTCGTCATCTCCGGCTCGGTGGGTAACCTGCCGAAGGTGGAAAACATGGACATGCAGTACTCCCAGGCGGCAGTGTTCACGCCGTCGGATTTTGCCTTTCCGCACGATGCTGTCGCCGCCGAGGCCACCGCCAACACCGAAACCATGCTCATCGCTGATCTGGATCTGGACAATCTGCGCGAGATCCGCTCGCAGGGCTCGGTGCGCAACCTGGCCGATCGCCGGCTGGATCTGTATCAATTGCAGTGGAAATGATCTTTTCGGTCGCCCTTCCAGTTATAGCCTACACAGCGCAGCAACGATTTTACTTAATTATTGCAAATAAGCTGCTAAGCTATTCAAGATGAACAGCTTTTTTACCATGTTGCTCGGTCCAACGCGCTTTGTCGCACGCTTTGCCGTGCTCGGTCTGGCGGCCGCATTTATCATCGTCTGGCTGCGTCCACAGTGGCTGCCGGCGATGCACACGGCCAGCAGCACGGCGGCATCCAGCACTGCTGTCAGCAACAGCCCTGCCAGCACGCCGTTTTCCTATGCCGACGCGGTCAACCTGACCGCACCGGCGGTGGTCAGCATCTACACCAACACAGCGGTACCGAACGAATTGCCGGGCGTGACCGATCCCTTGTTCAAGCAGTTTTTACAGCACAGCCTGCCCAAGCGCCAGCGGCGCGGGCTGGGTTCGGGGGTGATTGTGCGCAGTGACGGTTACATTCTCACCAGCGACCACGTCATTGATCGCGTTGATGACATCCGCCTGGCGCTGGCTGATGGTCGCGTGTTTCAGCCTGAAATCATCGGCTCGGACCAGGACACCGACCTCGCCGTGCTCAAGATCGACGCAGAAGATCTGCCGGTGGCGGCACTGGCCGGACCGGAACAGCTCAAGGTGGGCGATGTGGTGCTGGCGATCGGCAATGCCTATGGTCTCAACAACACCGTCACCATGGGCATTGTCAGCGCCAAGGGGCGCAATGATCTGAACCTGAGTGCGCTGGAGGATTTTATCCAGACCGATGCCGCCATCAACGCCGGCAACAGCGGCGGCGCACTGATCAATGCGCGCGGTGAAGTGGTCGGTATCAACAGTTCCATGCTGGATCAGAGCCTGGGCGCGCAGGGCATCGGCTTTGCCATCCCCATCGCCATCGCCAGCAAGGTGCTGGAGCAGATCATTACCTATGGCAGCGTGCGTCGCGGCTGGATCGGCGCCAGCTTTTCCGACCATCACTGGATCAATCGGCGCGAGCAGACCGCCACCAGCCTCAGTGGCGCGCGTGTCGAGCAGATTCATAATCGCGGGCCGGCCTGGTCGATCGGCCTGCAGCCCGGCGATGTCATACTGAGCTGGGAGGGGGAGGCCGTAGACAACAGCAATCAGTTGAATCTGCTGATCGCCAACACTGCGCCGATGAGCAATGTTGAATTGCAGGTCGAGCGCAACGGCCTGGTGTTCACCACCTCATTGCAGGTGCTGCAGCAGCCGGCACCTAGTTGATCATAGCGTAACCAACATTTCAAACTTGCTGTCAGAATCGATCAGGTGGTTGGCAAGGTGACTCCGCGCTGGCCCATGTATTTGCCCTGACGGTCCTTGTAGGTGACTTCACAACGTTCATCGGACTGCATGAAGATCATCTGCGCCACGCCTTCGTTGGCATAGATTTTGGCTGGCAATGTGGTGGTGTTGGAGAATTCCAAAGTAACATGGCCTTCCCATTCCGGCTCCAGCGGCGTGACGTTGACGATGATGCCGCAGCGGGCATAGGTGGACTTGCCCAGACAGATGGTCAGCACATCCGGCGGAATGCGCAGATATTCCACCGTGCGCGCGAGGCAGAACGAGTTCGGCGGAATGATGCAGACATCGGTCTGTTGATCAACAAAACTGCGCTCGTCAAAGTTCTTCGGATCCACCATGGCCGAGCTGATGTTGGTGAAAATCTTGAATTCATCGGCGCAGCGCACGTCGTAGCCGTAGCTGGAGGTGCCGTAGGA
>CAZHRH010000206.1:0-3436 GCA_964534475.1 uncultured Wenzhouxiangellaceae bacterium | reverse complement strand
CCACACAGTGGGAAAGACTTTACATGCGGATGCTTATGCGCTGGGGTTATATGGACTGCTGCCGGCAGCGGGGATTGCAAGCCAGCCCCGCATGCACAAATTCATCAACCACCATTAAAGCGCACCATGTGCTTGATCTCATCGGTCTTGAAGCCCAGCAGCATGGGGCGGATGGCGCCGGGGATGACGCTGACATCGAACAACTCCTCGACCACGCCTTCGATGCGCAGATGGTGCAGCAGATCACCGGTGTCCAGATCGATCACGACAATGCCGCAGCGCGCTTCGGCACTGCGCTTTTGCAGTTCATCATCCAGCGCCAGCCCGCTGAACGAGCGGTTGCGGGCCTTGGACAAACCCACCAGCGCATATTTGCCGTGCAGCGCCAGGCCGCGGGCGTAGCCGGGCACAAAGCACAGCGGCTCGAACTTGCCGCTGTCCAGATCCACATGCCCCAACTCGCCACGACCGGAGTTGAGCAGCCACAGCTTGCGCTTGTACCAGCGTGGTGAATGCGGCATCGACAGGCCCGAACAGACCACCTCGTTGTTGCGCACGTCCATCACCACGCCACCGTCATGACGATGATCGCGCCAGCCCTCGGCGACATCGCTTTGGCTGATCATGCTGACCCAGCCGGGCGCGCCCTCAAACATGGCCAAACCGTTCAGATGACAGCGATCTTCCGGCGCCAGCCGGGTGATGAACGGTGGTTGCCACAGCACATCGAAGTTGGCCGCAGCACTCGGTTTTGCCAGGCAACTGAACAGCGTGTTGACAAATACCGGCTCGGCATTGCCGTCGATGCCGATGTCGTGGGCGTCGACATCGCCGGTGGTGTAGCCCAGATGCGGGATAAAGAGCTTGTCGTAGCCCTGATACTGCTCGCCGGGATCGAGCACGTTGTTGAATCGCCACAGCTGATACTGGCTGGCCAGATAAAAGCGATCGGCACGTGCTGACAGGCCCATGCAGCGGGCAAAGGTGCGCTCGGCGATGCTGATGCCGTTGTCGCCCATGCCGATCATGAACACCTTGCCGGCCTGATAGGTGGAAAAGGCAATGCTGGCGTTGAAGCTGTTTAACCAGCTCTCGAACAGACGCGAGAAGTTCAGCGTGAAAGGGGGTTGCTGTTGAGTGGGCTGTTCGGGATGGTTCATGGCTGTGGTGCTCGTGGCGGTCGCTTGCAGGAAATGTATCACGCAACTTTACCATGGCGCTGTTTTCGTGGCCTCTGCTTGTTACTTGTGTTTGCAGGTTAACGGACAACAACCGCAATGTATTCAAGTCAGAGGACAGAATAAAAGTAAAGCAAGCTTGACATCTAGGTAAAGTATACTTTACATTATGCTTTCATTGATTGACTTGCAACGGACACAACCATGACGCAATTCTCATTCCAGGAAAAAAGTACCTTCGGCACGCTGTTGGCCACCTGGTTTATCGGCGTGTTCTATTTCCACCAAATCTGGGATTTATGGCAAGCCGATGCCCTGCAGGTCGCCTCCATGGCTGGTGTTGCTATTGGACTGACCATCCTGCTGGTGGTGGTGCTGATTGCCTATCACATCATCATCGCTGTGAGCGCAAAGCCGGAACAGGATGATGAGCGTGATCGGCTGGTCGCCTGGCGTGCCGGCAGCGTCGGCGGTAACATACTTGGCATCGGTGTGATCGGTGTGGTGCTGCAGATTCTGGTCGGCGGCATGGTCGATGATCCAGTTGCCGCATCGCCGGTGCTGATCGCCAACGCATTGATGGCGGTGGTGTTTGTCGCCACCATCATAGAGCTGATACTGACGCTGTACTATTATCGGCGTGGTGTGTGAACAGCAAAATCGGCAATCGCGTGCGTGAATTCCGCGAGCAGCACAACCGCATGACGCAGCAGGCGCTGGCCGAGCAGGTCGGTGTCTCCCGCCAGACCATCAATGCCATCGAAACCGGCCGCTACCAGCCGTCACTGGAGGTGGCACTGAAAATTGCCGCGGCTTTTACCGCCAGCGTGGAACAATTGTTCTGGCTACGGCAGAATGAATAGCTTGGGCTGTCGTACTGGCACAGTAGTACATGGAAATGATTTTGGTGAGTCTCTGACGTGAAACTACAGATCCGATATTTCTTATAGCAAAAATGAATATTAACTACTTTAGCCTAGCTTGTAGAAAAACACGATCTCTATGATAATTGAGAAAGTCACGCTGCTCGGAGCTAAATTTTCCTACATTAATCGATTTATCTGGATTAATGCCCATTCGTCTGATGGAATCTTTGTGGGTAACGTCCGATATAATCAGTTCTCCGTTGTTTTCAAAGCTGATAAAGCCACGATCAAACAGATGATCAACTGTTGGTGTTAACAATAGCCCATTTGTGCCAGCAAGTCGTTCTTCAGGGCTATCGCAGTTACGCCAAGGCTTGATATGACTTGCGCGTAAATGTTCGATTCGAGCAACCTTGGTGATTCTGCATTGATGTTCATGATGTAATACATTTTGTTTGAAGGTTCCCTGCCCTCGACGCGCTAATACGACAGATTTTTTTTCAGTATCTGCCAGATTCAAGTCTTTTTCAATCTCATGAATCAGATGCTCTTCCCACTCGACAAGACCGACAGCAACATCTTCGTAATCACTACTTTCATCATGTTGTGATAAGTACTTGATGGCGTCTGCCTCTTCACCAATCAGTCTGAGAATGGAGCATGCCATCTCAGGGGGCACGGCGGTTAAGTAAACGCCCTGATTGCCACGACCTGTATTATGCTGAATTGGTGAATACCTTTTTGGCAAAAATGGTCGTAACAGATCTAGGTGTGCTGCAGGTTTAATCTGATTTTGTAGCTTTATAAATTTTACATCTATTCGCCAGCCAACCAACTTCCAGTTAGGCCCAGCTTTACCAAACTCAGGTGGTTTCGGAGCAGGATAGCAGCTTGATCTCGCAATGCCGATAGCTCTAATATATGTGCCTTGAAATGAGAGAATGAGATCGCCGGGAGCAACCAGACGCATGAATTCATAGAAAGGGTTAATTCCGCCATTGGCTTTGGTTTGCGGTGACCAAAGGTACCCCCCATCAACTTCCTGTTTGAACGTTTGGTTTTGGTTAACCCACCAATAACGCATAAGGTGACCGCTCCCCGGCCATGTTGTATAGAATGATCGCAATGCTTTCTTGGATTATAAACATTGCTTTGCTTCTTTCAAAGCCTTGCCATCATCCTATATTGATACCGTGCTGAATCGAGCCGCCATACTGCAACAACACCGGGAAGAAGTCGCCAACGCCGTCACCCATGGCACCGGCGCGGTGCTGGCGTTGCTGGCCGGAACGGTATTGCTGATTGCCACTGCCCAGCGCGGCAGCAGTACGGAGTTCGTCAGTGTGGCGGTGTTTGTCGCTGCACTGGTGTTGTTGTATACATTTTCCACGC
>CAZHRH010000205.1:0-3444 GCA_964534475.1 uncultured Wenzhouxiangellaceae bacterium | reverse complement strand
CGGGGGAGGGCCGGGGTGGGGGAGATCTGCACTCTCTCTTTCTGCCAAAAAACCCCCGCAATCAGCGTGATCTGACAATGGTACTCAGAGTTACGGAGGGATTGATGCGGGCCCTCCATGGCGTGCACTGCTGCACAGCGCTGCCAGGCAGCGTCCCGATCGTCTATCCTGCCAAAATCATCATTGTATCCGGTCGAACCCCGGCGAGGGTTCTCTGCACCCTCCATCCCACAAAACAAAAAGGCCCGGCTGTTGGCCGGGCCTTTTTTGTTTTGGCGGAGAGAGAGGGATTCGAACCCTCGGTACGGTTTAAGCCGTACACTCGCTTTCCAGGCGAGCCCATTCGACCACTCTGGCATCTCTCCATTAATCGTTCTGCAAGACTTTCGCTGCCTACAAACTTTATTGTTGAAGTCACCATGGGCTCTTGCTCGCCCATTGTTCGGCCCATCCATGGGCCTCACCACCTCGCTATGCTTGGTGGCCATGTCATCTAGAGATGCCATGTCCAAACCGGCTATCCTGCCGGTTTAGTCGACCACTCTGGCATCTCTCCATTAACCTGTCTGCAAGATTATTAGCTATCTTCAAACATCATCTTGAAGTCACCATGGGCTCTTGCTCGCCCATTGTTCGGTCCATCCATGAACCTCACCACCTCGCTGCGCTTGCTGGCCATGACATCAACTGATGTCATGTCCAAACCGGCTATCCTGCCGGTTTAGTCGACCACTCTGGCATCTCTCCATTAACTGTTTTGCAAGATTATTAGCTATCTTCAAACACCATCTTGAAGTCATCATGGGCTTTAGGAGGCTGCCTGACTCAACGCTAATCTACTGCGGAAATGCCAGATTTGGCCACATTTTCCGATCTTTTTTGTTAAATAGTTCTACTATTCGCCGTAAAAGATCGATAAATCTGTCTCAAACTGGCTTTCCCTCGCTACGATCGGTTAAGTCAGGCAGCCTCCTCTCGCCCATTGTTCGGTCCATCCATGGACCTCACCACCTCGCTGCGCTTGCTGGCCATGACATCAAGTGATGTCATGTCCAAACCGGCTATCCTGCCGGTTTAGTCGACCACTCTGGCATCTCTCCATAATCGCTCTGCAAAATCCAGCTGCATTAGTTCTGGCTAAAACCTCGCCTCGGTTCTCCCTCCCCCGTTGGCGGGGGAGGGCCGGGGTGGGGGCAGTTTTATTATGCCAGATCAATCCACATACAGCGAACTGACCGACTCACCCACCGCCATGCGGCGGATGGTTTCGGCAAGAATCTGTGCCACGCTAAGCTGGCGTATGCGATCACAGGCCTGCGCCTCGGGCGACAGCGGAATGGTGTCGGTCACCACCAGTTCATCAAGCTGCGAATTGTTGATGTTGTCAATGGCTGCGCCCGACAAAATGGGGTGCACACAGTAGGCCACCACCTTGACCGCACCGTATTCTTTCAGCGCCGCAGCGCCGGCACACAGTGTGCCTGCAGTATCCACCATGTCATCGACCAGCACGCAGCATTTGCCCTCAACATCACCGATCAGGTTCATAACGGTGGATTCATTCGCGCGCGGCCGGCGTTTGTCGATGATGGCCAGATCCACATCCAGCCGTTTGGCGATGGCACGGGCACGCACCACGCCGCCGACATCTGGCGCCACCACGATCAGATCATGCCGCATCTGGCGTTTCCAGATGTCGGCCAGATTCACCGGCGAGGCGTAAACATTGTCCACCGGAACGTCAAAAAAGCCCTGAATCTGTTCCGCGTGCAGATCCAGCGTGAGCACGCGGTTGATGCCGACCGCAGAAATCATGTCGGCGGCAACCTTGGCGGTGATCGGCACCCGCGATGAGCGCGGCCGGCGATCCTGCCGGGCATAGCCAAAATACGGAATCATGGCGGTGATGCGGGCACAGGATGCGCGCTTCATGGCGTCGGCCATGACCAATAGCTCCATGAAGTTGTCTGCCGTCGGCGGACACGTCGGCTGGATTATATAAACATCCCGACCGCGCACATTCTCGGTGATTTCAACCGCCACCTCGCCGTCACTGAAGCGTCCTACATTGGCCTTGCCCAGCGGAATGCCGAGGTGATGCACAATGGATGTCGCCAAATCCGGATTGGCGTTACCGGTGAAACACATGATGCCGGTGTCTTGCACGATGAATGGTCCTGGTTGATGAGCTGCAAGATGGCGATCCGCAAGGATCGACAGATGTTACTTTAAATCAGGAAAAATGGCTGGGACGGTAGGATTCGAACCTACGAATGCGGGGATCAAAACCCCGTGCCTTAACCACTTGGCGACGTCCCAGTAATGAACTTATTATATTTGACCTTGCCCTGACATCGCAACGTCACAAACCCGGCAATGTCGGCACTGTCAGCGAATCATGCAGCAGCATCAGGCATGGTCTCATTCGCCGCCGGGAGCAAAAACAGATGTGGCGATCACGCTTTGGCCGTTGTCAGCCGCGGTCCATGCCATGAGTATGCGACCGTCTGCCAGTGTGGCGATGCGTGGTATGCCGCTGCTGCGCCGGGCAGAGACACCCTGCAATTCCTGCTGCCAGCGTATGCTGCTGTCGGCGTTCAGGCCGGCCAGCCTGATCACTGCACCAGCACCTGTTGTTGGCTGCTCCATCCAGCTCAACAACCAGCCATCGGCATGCTGCAGCAACTGTACCCGACCCAGCGCCGTGCCGGAGGCAAAAGTCTGCGGCGCGGAAAATGTTTCGCCAGCATCAGACGACAATGCCAGATGGACGCGCGGCTTGTCCTCGGCCATGGTAAACCAGGCCACTGCCAGTTGCCTGCCGCGGGCGGCGAGCGCCGGCCCGTTGACCGGGCACGCCGAGATACGCCAACCGTCATGATGCACAATCGCCGGCTCACTCCAGCCTTGCGCATCACGGCGCATGATGGCGATGTCGCGAATCTCGTCTTTCGTGCGATTGCGGTAGGCGATCACGGTAGCGCCGGATGTGCTCACGGCGGCGGTCTGGCAGCAGTCACAAACACGCTGGTCAAGTAACGCAGACGAGTTGATGTTGCCGGCACTATCCACCCCGGCGGCACGCAGTGTCATGCTGCCGCCATGATCATGTGCGGCCTGACTTTCCTGGGTTTCCCGGCCATCCAGCCAGATCATGCCCGGTCGATCTTCGGCCATCGGGAAATAGCTGACAAAGCCATGCTCGGTGGGCGTGTTGTCCTGATGCGGTGAAAATGCTGGTGACCAGGTCGCACCCTGATCTGTGGACAGACTCAGCATGATGTCGTATGCATATGTAGAGTCGGCCGATTTCTGCAGCCAGTGCGCCAGCCAAAGGTTACCGGAATGAATGTGCAGCGCCGGCGTATCGGCCCAGTTGGCAAACCAGTCGCTGCCGCTGGCAATGCTGCGCGCAGGCAAGAACGAAGTCTCGTCCGCAGTGTC
>CAZHRH010000204.1:0-3521 GCA_964534475.1 uncultured Wenzhouxiangellaceae bacterium | reverse complement strand
CAGCGGCCGCAACTGTTGATGACCGATGAAGTGCTGGCGGTGGGGGATGAGTCGTTCCAGCGCAAGTGCATTGCCTGGCTGGATCGATACCTGGCCGATGGCGGCACGCTGCTGATGGTTTCGCACAGCACCTATCAGATCAAGCGGCTGTGCCCGCAAACAGTGTGGATACATGATCATCATGTGCTTATGCAAGGCGACAGCGAGCGTGTTATCAATGCCTACCTGGACTGGCACGCAGCCAAGCAGGACGCCAGCAAACCCGTTGTGCGCAGCAGCAATCCAAATCAATACCAGATTTTGTCGATGCAGATTGTCAGCGGATCAAAGCAAGATATCGAGGAAATCCGCAGCGGCGATGACTTGTGCATAGTGATTGCTGTCAGCTCACCCGACGGCCGCAAACCGGTGGCTGGCTTCGGTATCGGTGATCGCAGTGGATTGCCGGTGTATGGCGTGTCCAGCGCGGAGGCTGTTACTGCCGGTGAGCGCCGCAGCGAACATGAATGGCGCTACCGGGTGCTGTTGCCGGCACTGCCGCTGTTGCCGGGCAGTTATATCATACGCAGTCACGTGCTCGATCCGGAGGGTGTGCGCTTGTGCGACAGCATGGAAACCAGGCTGGCGGTCAGCGGTCGCTCGCTGGAGCTGGGCAGTGTGCGGCTGCAGCACGAGTGGCTGTGAGTCGCACGCGATGTCGAACCAGGCTGAAAACTGCAGCAAAATTACGCTGATCATACCGATCTATAACGCGTTCGATTGCCTGCCGGCATTGCTGGATTCAGTGCTGCAACTTGATCCGCCACCTGCGCAGGTGCTGCTGGTGGAAGACGCCTCCAGCGACGCGCGCGTGCGGCCCTGGCTGCAGCATTATCTGCAGCAGCATGACTTGTACTGGACGCTGTTGCTGCACAGTAACAACCAGGGGTTTGTGGCTGCGGTGAACAATGCCATGCGCAGGACCACGAATCATTGTCTGCTGTTGAATCAGGACACCATCTGCGAGCGCAGGCTGCTGGCCAAGCTGATGCGTGCACTGGACAGCGTGCCGAATGTCGCCACCATCACACCGTTCAGCAACAATGGCGAAATTGTCTCGTTACCGCAGTTTTGCCACAACAATCCACTGCCTGCGGATATCGAGTTGCTGGCCCGGGCCTGTGTTGAAGCCGGGCCGCCGGAATATCCGGAATTGCCCACCGCGGTGGGATTTTGCATGCTCATCACACAAGCCGCAATACAGCAGTTGGGTTATTTTGATCTGCAGCGCTTCGGTCACGGCTACGGTGAGGAAAACGATTATTCCTGTCGCGCCAGCGCCGCCGGCATGCGCAATATCCTCTGTGATGATGCCTATGTGGCGCATATCGGCAATCAGTCGTTCATTGATCTGGGCATGCAACCCAATGCCAGTGCGTTGCAGCAGGTGCTGGAGATTTACCCCGATTACCTGCAGCGTGTGCAGCAGTTCATTGCCGCCGACCCGCTGCGCTCACGGCGCGATGTTATTATCAGCAAATATCAGCAGATGCTTGCGAACACTTAGGGTAAAAACTTAGTCGCAGGCAATGCTGCACAGCGGTCAAGCAGGCACAAACATGAGCAGCAAACAACCTGTACTGGAATTCACCGGCGAGCGTTTCACGCCTGAATGCGTGCGTGAAATCTGGTACGAACACATGCACCGCTACGCCTTCGCCAGCCGTCTGGCTGCGGGTAAAAAGCTGTGTGATGCCGCCTGTGGTGAAGGCTATGGCACCGCCCTGCTGCGTCAGGCTGGTGCCGATGCCGTCGGTGTGGATATTGATGCGGCCACGGTAGAGCACGCCATTCAACGCTATGGCAAGCATTTTGTCTGCGCCAGTGTCACCGCGCTGCCGTTTGTCGATGACAGCTTTGAAGTGCTCACCTCGTTTGAAACCATCGAGCATCTGGCAAAGCAGCAGACCATGTTGCGAGAGTTCCATCGCGTGCTGCAAGCAGATGGACTGTTGATCATCTCCTCGCCGGACAAGGCGCAATACACCGATGCCACCGGCTATCAAAACCCGGATCATGTCTGCGAACTGTATCGGCAGGAATTTGTTGCCTTGCTGGAGCAACAGTTCGAGCACGTGCGCCTGTTTGGCCAGCGCTTGCAGTTTGCCTCTTTGCTGGCTGCCGAGAGCCAGATTGATAGCGCCGGTACGGTCGCATCCGGTCACTGCCAGCATCATTATCTGAGCGCAGAGATGCAGCTTGTCAACGGTATTGCCCAGCCGGCCATGTACTGGATAGCGTTGTGCAGCAACAGTGCCGCCAGGCTGCAACAGATCGACTGCAGTTACGATCTGTTCAGTGACGCGGCACAGTCCGTGTATGCACATTACAACGAGCAGGTGCGCAAAAACATCCAGGCCGGGCATGATCTGCAGGCGCGCGATGGCCGCATCGCCGAGCTGGAGCAGCGACTGCAGGCGCTGCAACAGCAGGCGCCAGCAGCACAAGACAAGCTTCCAGCGTCAGCTTCCGGTTCGATCTGGCAGCGCCTGGGCAGACTGCTGCGCACACGCAGATGACAACAGAGAGCACGGCCAACAGCGCCGTCAGCAATGCCAACAGCAGTCAGCCTGGCCATGCTGTTGCCGTGATCATGGTCAACCACAACGGCGGCGAGCTGCTGCGCGAAGCGGTCATGGCTGTACAGCAAAACCAGCCGGGCAGTCTGCTGCTGGTGGACAATGCCTCCAGCGATGGCTCGATGCGGCTGGTCGCCGATCTGCTCGCTGCAGACAGCATCATTCACAACAGCAAAAACCTGGGCTTCGCGGCGGCCTGCATGCAGGCAGCGCGGTGTAGTAATCATGCCTATCTGCTGTTGCTCAATCCCGATTGTCTGCTGCCACCGGGTGCGCTGGATCAGCTTGCCCGGGCCATGCAGGCACATCCGGAATACGGCTTGCTGGCACCGCTGGTGCAGGATGATCACGGTCGTGAGCAGTCCGGCAGCCGGCGACTGTTGCCGACGCCGTGGCGTTTGCTTGCTTACGCTGCCGGACAGCTTGACTGCATGGATTTACGCACCCAGCCGCTGCCTGATGCGCTGACGGCAATGCCCGCGGTCAGCGGGGCCTGCATGCTGTTGCGACAATCGGCCTGGCAGCAGGTCGGCGGTATTGACAGCGGTTATTTTCTGCATTTTGAGGATCTGGATCTGATGCTGCGCTTGCAGCAGCAAGGCTGGCTGGTCGGCCTGCTGCCAACGCTTGCGGTGAAGCACAAGGGTGGTCAGTCTTCGGCGGGTCAGGCCCTGTTGGTCAGCCGCTGCAAGCATCGCGGCCTGCTGCGCTATCTGCGCAAACACCATCGTTGGCATCCGTTGACGTGGACGCTGTTGCCGTTGCTGACCTGGGGACATTATCTGCTGCAATGGCTGCACCAGCGCAGACAGCTATCGCGCGCGCAGACATGAGCCATTGCCTGCTGACCGGCGGCAGTTCACAGATCGGCTATTTTCTCTTGCCGGAACTGCTCGCTGCCGA
>CAZHRH010000203.1:0-3531 GCA_964534475.1 uncultured Wenzhouxiangellaceae bacterium | reverse complement strand
GGTCAGATCACCGCCGCCTGCAGCGCCTGCCACAGCAGCTATCGGATTCGTTGAGGCTAGTCTTAGCCTCAACCCATCGACGCACGTTGCTGCATGGCAGCTTCTTGCAACAACAACTGCAAACGCTTGCGCTGCTGACGCAATGAGTACTCCAGCTCTAGCAGACGCGTGCGCAGCACGCTGTCGGCAAAACGACCACGCAGTTGATGTCCGGCCGCGTTCATGCGCTGCACCTGCAGTTGCTGCCAGTCACGCACGGTATTGCTGAAGGTTTCGTACTCGGCTTCCAGGTGTTCCCGCCAGCTATGCGCCAGCGGCGAGGTCGCAATGCTGGCTTCGGCCTTTTTGAACAGCATCTGCAATTGTGCGCGGCGAATCTTGAAACTCGGCACGCGCTTGAGATCGTACGCCAGTCCCAGCCAGTTACATACGTTGATAAACCATTTGCCGACATCAATGTGCCACCAGCGCACGCCGTTGCGGTAATCGTTCTGGAAGCAGTGATGAAAGTTGTGGTAGCCCTCACCCCAGGTAATACTGGCCAGCAGCGTGGAATCTTTTGCCGTGGTGGCATCGGAATACGGCTGCTTGCCGACAAAGTGCGCCAACGAGTTGATGAAGAAGGTGGTGTGATGATTAAGCACCAGCCGCGCCAGGCCGGCCAGCAGCAGCATGCCGAAGATATCACCGCACAACACGCCGGCCAGTAGTGGCAGGCCCAGATTGGTCGCCCAGACGATTTTCCAGTAATGCCGGTGCTGCCACTGCAGCATGGGATCGTCGAGCAAATCCTTGATGTTGCTGAAATCCAGATCGCTCGACGGCCAGTCGCGGATCATCCAGCCCATGTGCGAAAACCACACGCCACGCCGCGCCGAGTACGGATCACGCTCATTGTCGTCGGTGTGCCGATGATGGTAGCGATGCCGGCTGGCCCAGATCAGCACGCTGTTCTGCAGTGCCATCGAGCCGATGATCAGCAGCAGCCAGCGCAGCGCCTTGTGTGCCTTATAGGTACGATGTGACCACAAGCGGTGATAGCCGGCCGTAATACCAACGCCGTTCATGATCCAGAACAGCCCGGCCACAAGCCAGGCAGCGGCACTGTAGCCATGGCTGAAGCCGTACCACGGTACAATGGTCAGCACGGCCAGGTTGCTGATGATAAAAAAGCCGGTCGTGGTCCAGTTGATCGGCGGCTTGTCCCAACTCGCGCTGGCGTGGTGCTGGTTATCCATATGCATGGTCATTCCGTGATTGCGGACACTGTCAGTAAGTATTTATAGCACAGTTGGCTTGCGCGACTGTGACCAACTGAGGCTGGATTGGTTTAATGGTCATTGAAATAAAGCATTGTGGGTTATTCGCGCGGCAGCAACAACCACAACAGCAGATACACCAGAATACCTGGAAACGCTGCCGATGCGATAGATACAATCACATACGCCACGCGCGTGCCATTGCGTGACCAGCCGAAGCGTTTGGCAATGCCGGCACAGACGCCGCCGATGACAGCATGTCTGGTATCGCGACTGAGCGCCTGTGGCAATGTTAGGGCCTGTTCAGATTTCGATCAACTCGAAATCTTCCTTGCCGGCTCCGCAATCCGGGCAGGTCCAGTAATCGGGGACATCTTCCCAGCGCGTGCCAGGGGCAATGCCCTCATCCGGTGAGCCTTTGGCCTCGTCATAGATCCAGCCGCAGATCACACACATCCAGGTCTTGTAGTCTTGTGCTTCAGTCACGAAATATTCCCAGTATCGGTGGCTAATTCAAAGTTCGGTAATATAGCAAATGACAGGCATGGTTGACAGTCCTGCATGCTCAATCCGATTCGTCACATATGCAGCTTAACAGCCACAAAAGCAAGTCAGCACTGAGCACGGAAGGAGCCTCTGATTAATCCTGCGCTCTGCGTATAATTGATCACAGGTTTCGAAACATCGAATCAACACAGGAAACACAATGAGCCAACACTACAGCTACCATGACAGCGAAATCTGGATGCAGCGGGCGCAGCAGCACATCCCCGGCGGCGTCAACTCACCGGTACGTGCATTTGCCGCCGTCGGCGGCACGCCGGTGTTCATTGAACGCTCGGAGGGTGCCTGCCTGATCGACGTGGATGGTAACCGCTATATCGATTATGTCGGTTCCTGGGGGCCGATGATCGCCGGTCACGCCCATCCGCATGTCATCGAAGCGGTGCAGCAGGCCGCCACGCGCGGCCTCAGCTACGGCGCGCCGACGCCGGGCGAGGTGACCATGGCTGATCGTCTGTGCGAACTGATTCCGGGCCTGGATCAGGTGCGTCTGGTCAACTCCGGCACCGAAGCCACGATGAGTGCGTTGCGGCTGGCACGTGGTGCCACCGGACGCGACAAGGTGATCAAATTTGCCGGCTGCTATCATGGTCACGGCGACAGCTTTCTGGTCAATGCCGGCAGCGGCGCGCTGACCTTCGGTGTGCCCAGCTCACCGGGGGTACCGGCAGTGCTGGCTGATCTCACCGTGACCCTGCCTTACAACGACATCGATGCGCTGCACGAACTGATGGACGAGATTGGCGATGAAGTCGCCGCCATCATCGTTGAGCCGGTCACCGGCAATATGAACATGATCAAGCCGCTGCCGGACTTTTTGCAGGCGCTGCGCGTGCGCTGCGATCAACACGGCGCGGTTTTGATCTTTGATGAAGTCATGACCGGCTTTCGCGTTGCCCTCGGCGGCGCCCAGCAGGTGTTCGACGTGCAGGCCGACCTGGTCACCTACGGCAAGGTCATCGGTGGCGGCATGCCGATGGGCGCGTTCGGTGGCAAGCGCGAACTAATGCAGCAGATCTCACCTACCGGGCCGATATACCAGGCCGGCACGCTGTCCGGCAATCCCATCGCCGTGGCCGCCGGCATGGCCAATCTGGATCTGATCACCGCCGACGGCTTTTACGAAGACCTCGGCAGCAAAACCGAACAACTGGTGCAGGGCGTACAAAAGGCGGCGGATACAGCCGGTGTGGCCATGGCCACGGTCAGCCTCGGCGGCATGTTCGGCCTGTTTTTTACCGACCAGGATGTGGTGACCAGCTTCGCCCAGGTACAGGCCTGCGATCTGCAGCGCTTCAAACAGTTCTTCCACGGCATGCTCGAGCGCGGCCACTATTTCGCGCCGTCAGCTTTTGAAGCCGGCTTCGTGTCACAGGCGCACACCGCAGACACCATTGCCGGGACCATCGCTGCGGCCACTGAAGTGTTTGCAGCGATGTAGGCAGAGCAAAAAAACAATCCACAGATGACACAGATTACATAGATTTAGAGTAAGGAGTCAGGGAGAATCGCATTCACACCACAAAGAATGCCACCCAGGAGGCTGAATGATTGACTTATCGACGATTTTAAAGCTGCTCACTTTACTCATCATGGCCGGAGTCGGTGTCTATCTGATTACACTCGCCACGCACTTTGTGAAAGCTCAGGAGCGAAGCGCCAATGCTCTCGACAGCATTGCCCGCAAGCCTGGTAACACGCGCGATGA
>CAZHRH010000202.1:0-3537 GCA_964534475.1 uncultured Wenzhouxiangellaceae bacterium | reverse complement strand
TGCCGAATGCGCGCAGGGAGGCGTCATCCTCAAAGCTTTGTAACCTCTTGCCCAGCCAGCGCGGAATCTCGGCGCCGCACATGGAGGAAAAACGCGCCAGCCGCTGGTAGTTGGTGATCGGCATGATGCCGGGTATGATCGGCACTTCGATGCCGGCTGCGGCACAGTCATCGAGCAACTGGAAATAGGCATCGGCATTGAAGAAATACTGCGTGATGGCGGCGCAGGCTCCGGCTTCAATCTTGCGCTTGAGGTATTTCAACTCGGATTGTGCGCAGGGTGATTCCGGATGCATCTCCGGGTAACAACCCACCTCTATGGCGAACTGGTCGCCATAACGCTGGCGCACATGCCTTACCAGATCTTCGGCGTATTGAAACGGGCCGGTGTGTTCATGTTCATCGGGGCGGTCACCGCGCAGCAGCACCAGTCGATCAATGCCCTGCTGCAGGTACTCATCGAGCATGCGATTGACGCTGTCGGCATCGGGCACCATGCAACTGACATGCGGCACTGCCGGCAGGCCATATTCATGGCGCAGTTGCAGTACCGTGCTGCGGGTGCGATCCAGCGTGGAACCGCCGGCACCAAAGGTGACCGAGACGTAATCGGGATGCAGCAATGCCAATTGTTGCAGGCAGCGATCCAGCGTCGCCTGCTGGGCGTCGTCGCGCGGCGGAAAGATTTCCAGCGACAGTTGCACCCGTGCTTACCCGTGTGAAATGATCCGCCCCGGTGGAGCGGAAACTGATCTGGTGACGGTCGCTACAGCGCGAGCATCAATAGCGGTAATGATCGGGCTTGAACGGACCATGCTTGTCCACGTTGATGTAGGCGGCCTGCTTGTCGCTCAACTCGGTCAATTTGGCACCGATTTTCTGCAGATGCAGATGCGCGACTTTCTCATCCAGATGCTTCGGCAACACATACACCTTGCTGTCGTATTCATCGCCATTGCGCCACAATTCCATCTGCGCCAGCACCTGATTGGTGAACGAGGCGGACATGACAAAGCTGGGATGGCCGGTGCCGCAGCCGAGGTTGACCAGGCGGCCGCGGGCGAGCAGGATGACGCGCTTGCCGTCGGGGAAGATCACGTGATCCACCTGCGGCTTGATGTTTTCCCACTCATACTCTTCCAGACCGGCGACATCGATTTCGTTGTCGAAATGGCCGATGTTGCAGACGATGGCCTGATGCTTCATCTTTGCCACCTGCTCGGCCTTGATCACATGGTAGTTGCCGGTGGCGGTGACAAAGATATCGGCTTTGTCGATGACATCGTCCAGCGTCACCACGCGATAGCCTTCCATCGCCGCCTGCAGCGCGCAAATCGGATCGATTTCGGTCACCCACACGGTGGCGCCGAGACCGCGCAGTGATTGCGCGCTGCCCTTGCCGACATCGCCAAAACCGCACACCACGGCAATCTTGCCGGCAACCATGACATCGGTGGCACGCTTGATGGCATCGACCAGTGATTCGCGGCAGCCGTACAGGTTGTCGAACTTGGATTTGGTCACCGAGTCGTTGACGTTGATGGCCGGGAACGGCACTTCATTGGTTTTTTGCAACTGGTAGAGTCGCGCCACGCCGGTGGTGGTTTCTTCAGTGACACCCTGGATGTTGCCCAGCACTTTGCTGTACCAGCCGTGACGGCTGCCAAGGCGCTTGCGGATGGCGTTGAACAAGGCCACCTGCTCTTCGCTTTCCGGGTTGTCCAGCACGCTGGGGTCCTGTTCCGCCTGGGCACCCAGAGTGACCAGCAGGGTGGCGTCACCACCATCGTCGAGAATCAGATTGGCGGTCTGGTCGTTGTCCCAGTCGAAAATGCTGTGGGTGAACTCCCAGTACTCATCCAGCGTTTCACCCTTGTAGGCAAACACCGGCACGCCGCTGTCGGCGATGGCTGCAGCGGCATGGTCCTGGGTGGAATAGATGTTGCAGGAAGCCCAGCGTACCTCGGCTCCGAGTTGCGTCAGCGTCTCGATCAGCACTGCGGTCTGGATGGTCATGTGCAGCGAGCCGGCGATGCGCGCGCCCTTGAGCGGTTGCGACTCGGCGTATTCTTCGCGCAATGCCATCAGACCCGGCATTTCGGTTTCGGCGATGGCGATTTCGCGACGACCGAACTCAGCCAGGCTGATGTCGGCGACGTGGTAGTCGGGCTGGTTCTTGGCTATCGGTACTGCGTTACTCATGTCTTTCTCCGTTGATTTTCAATGTCTGTATAAAATGATTGCTGTGTGCTTGTTCGCAGCTTGTGCGCCTGCCGATGAGGCAGGTCAGCAAGGCAAGCATGCGCTCTGACTCAATCCAGTGCCGCCTGCAGTGGCTTGACCATGTCGGTGCGTTCCCAACTGACGCCGAGATCTTCCCGGCCCATGTGACCATAGGCAGCGGTAGCCTGATAAATCGGGCGGATCAGATCCAGCATCTGCATGATGCCCCACGGGCGCAGATCAAAATGCTCGCGCACCAGTTTAACGATGGTGCTGTCCGCCACCTTGCCGGTGCCGAAGGTTTCCACCGAGATTGAAGTCGGCTCGGCCACGCCGATGGCGTAGGAAACCTGGATTTCGCATTTATCGGCCAGACCGGCAGCGACAATGTTCTTGGCCACATAACGACAGGCATAAGCGGCCGAGCGATCCACCTTGGATGGATCCTTGCCGGAAAACGCGCCACCGCCGTGACGTGCCATGCCGCCGTAAGTATCGACGATGATCTTGCGGCCGGTCAGCCCGGCGTCACCGACCGGACCGCCGATGACGAACTTGCCGGTCGGGTTGATGTGATACTTGGTGTTGTCATCCAGCCATTTCGCCGGCAGCACTTTCTTGATCACGGTTTCCATCAGCAGTTCATGCAGTTGTGCCTGTTCGATGTCGGGATGATGCTGCGACGACAGCACCACGGCATCGATGCCCACCGGCTTGCCGTCCTGATAACGAAACGTCACCTGGCTCTTGGCATCGGGGCGCAGAAACTGCTTGCCGTCGTCATTTTGGCGGCGCACCCTGGCGTGCTGCTTGACCAGTTCGTGGGCGTAGAAGATCGGTGCCGGCATCAGCACCGGGGTCTCGTTGTTGGCGTAGCCGAACATCAATCCCTGATCACCGGCGCCCTGCTGCTCGGCGATCTCGCGATCCACGCCCTGGGCAATGTCCGATGACTGTTTGCCGATGATATTGATGACGCCACAGGTGTTGCCGTCGAAGCCCACATCGGATGAGTCGTAGCCAATATCAACGATGACCTTGCGGATCAACTCTTCCAGATCGACCCAGGCCGAGGTGGATATTTCACCGCCGACAATGGCCACACCGGTCTTGACGAAGGTCTCGCAAGCCACCCGTGCATGCTTGTCCTCGCGCAGGATGGCATCGAGAATGGCGTCGGAAATCTGATCGGCGAGCTTGTCGGGATGGCCTTCACCCACCGACTCGGAGGTGAACAGATAGTCGCCGTTGTTGTACTCGGCCATGGATATATATCCTTCAATCCGTATAGAGAGATATATAGTTTACCTGAAGC
>CAZHRH010000201.1:0-3544 GCA_964534475.1 uncultured Wenzhouxiangellaceae bacterium | reverse complement strand
AAAATAGATGCCGGCATCACAGGTCATGCCGCTGAGCGCGCCGACGATGCCGAGGCGATTGCCGATGCCTAAAACGTTGAGCACGTCGCGCAGCTTGCTCTGGTAGCCGCCTTCCATGCCGGAAATCATGGCGTCGGCGTCACCGCGTTTGACCGCCAGCGCAGCGATCACGGTTTCACGTGTGCGCACGATGCTCTTGGCCGCATCGGGCGATACGCCGCGACGCTGCATCAGCTCGTGATAGGTCTGCCAGTAGTCCTTGAAGCGTGGGTCCGATTGCGGGTTGATCAGCTCGAAATGTTCGCCGGCCTTGAGCCGCAGGCCGAGTCGCTGACAGCGCATCTCGACCACTTCCGGCCGGCCGATCAGCACCGGCACGGCGAGTTCGTCGTCGACGATGGTCTGCACCGCACGCAATATGGATTCGTTTTCGCCTTCGGCAAATATGACCCGGCGCGGATCCTTGCGTGCCTGATCGAACACCGGCTTCATCATCATGCCGGTGCGGAACACGAACTGGTTCAGTTTCTCGCGGTAGGCGTGCATGTCCTCGATCGGTCGATCGGCAACGCCTGAGTCCATCGCCGCCTGCGCCACCGCCGGCGCCAGGTGCGACAGCAGGCGCGGATCAAACGGTTGCGGGATCAGGTAGTCACGACCGAACTGTTTGGCTTCATCGCCGTAGCCGGCGGCACTGGCGTCGCTGGCCTCCAGCCGGGTCAATGCCGCCAGCGCATGGGCACAGGCGAGCTTCATGGCCTCGTTGATTTCACGCGCACCGACATCGATGGCGCCGCGGAAAATGTACGGGAAGCACAATACATTGTTGACCTGATTGGGAAAATCCGAGCGGCCGGTGGCGATGATGGCATCCGGACGTGCCTCGCGCGCCACATCCGGCATGATCTCCGGCACCGGGTTGGCCAGCGCCAGAACGATCGGCTGCTCGGCCATGGTCTTGAGCACCTCGGGTTTCAGCACGTTCGGTGCAGACACGCCAAGAAAGATGTCGGCACCGTTGACCGCATCGGCCAGCGTACGCGCCTCGGTGTCGCGCGCGTACTTCTGTTTGCGCTGGTCCATTTCCTCGGTGCGCCCGGCATACACCACGCCCTCGCGATCACACACCAGGATGTTTTCCAGCGGCAGGCCCAGCTCCACCAGCAGATCCAGGCAGGCCATGCCGGCGGCGCCGGCACCGGACGCGGCCAGGCGCACGTCGGCAATGTTTTTGTCAACGATGTGCAATGCGTTGATGACCGCGGCGGCGGTGATCACCGCGGTGCCGTGCTGGTCGTCGTGAAACACCGGAATGTCCATGCGCTCGCGCAACTGCTGCTCGATGTGAAAGCATTCCGGTGCCTTGATGTCTTCCAGATTGATGCCGCCGAAAGTCGGGCCCAGGCTGGTAACGATGTCGATGAATTTGTCCGCATCGGTCTCATCGATCTCGATATCGAACACATCAATGCCGGCGAATTTGCGAAACAAAACGCCTTTGCCTTCCATCACCGGCTTGGCCGCCAGCGGGCCTATATTGCCCAGGCCCAGCACCGCGGTGCCGTTGCTGATAACAGCCACCAGGTTGCTGCGTGAGGTCAGATTGGCGGCTTCGGCCGGGTCCTGCGCGATCAGCTCCGAGGCTGCGGCCACGCCCGGTGAGTAGGCCATGGCCAGATCTTTTTGCGTGGTCAGCGCCTTGGTTGGCGTGATGCGGATTTTGCCCGGCGTTGGATAACGGTGATAGTCCAGCGCGTCTTGACTCAGTTTGTCATCCATCGATTAGTGATCCATCATTCGGTGATTTGTGGCTGCATCCCTGGCCTGCCGAGGGGGCATGCAGCAAAATCAATGCGCCTGTTCATGCCCGGCGGCATATTCACCCTGCGCGGCCATGCCGTTCATGCGTGCGCGGTGCGAGAGTTTTTTCTGTGCCGCCTGCGGGTTGGCCGGATCGGCCGCCCAGGCCTGCAGAGCAGCCTGCTGCAGCGCGCGGCCATAAGAGAAACTCAAAGGCCAGGGAAAATCGCCCAGCGCGTTCATCGCTTGCAGATGCTCGGTGGCCTCAACATCGCCCTGGCCGCCGGACAGGAATACCACACCGGCAACCGCCGCCGGGACGGCATTGAGCAGGCAGGTGACGGTGGCCTGGGCCACCTCATCGCGGTCGGCGCGTTCCTCGCATTCAGACCCGGATATCACCATTGATGCTTTCAGGATACTGCCTTCCAGCACCACACCCTGCTCATACATTTGCGCGTACAGCCTGCGCAAGGTGGCTTCGCTGACGTCAAAACAATCATCCAGATCATGACTGCCGTCCATCAGCACTTCCGGCTCGACGATGGGCACGATGTCGTTTTCCTGGCACAGACTGGCATAGCGGGCCAGCGCGTGCGCATTGGCTTCGATGCAGGCCGAGGTCGGGATGTCCTCGCCGATGGTGATGACGGCGCGCCACTTGGCGAATTTGGCGCCCAGTTCGCGATATTCCTGCAGTCGCTCGCGTAGACCGTCCAGGCCCTCGGTGACTTTTTCGTCGCTGTGTCCGGCCAGCGGCTTGGCGCCGCGGTCGACCTTGATGCCGGGCAGGATGCCCTCGGCCTGCATGATCTCGATCATGCTGCGGCCATCGGCGCTTTTTTGGCGCAGCGTTTCATCAAACAATATGGCGCCGGAAATATGCTCGCCCAGTCCCGGCGTGGAGAGCAGGGTGGCGCGGTAGTCGCGCCGGTTGTTCTCGCTGTTTTCCATGTTGACACTGGCCAGTCGTTTGGCGATTGTGCCAGTGCTTTCATCGATGGCGAGAATGCCTTTGCCGGGGGCGACCAGCGCTTGTGCATTGCTGACCAGTGTTGCGATATCCATGATACGCATGCTCCGTTTGCTGCAGTTGGGAGAGAATGTTTTATTGTAGCGATTTTGCCCATCAATTGCGCAGCAACGGGCCGGCTGCGGTGCTGGATAACTGGCTTCAGGCAGCGATTTGTGAACGCTTGCGCAAGGCAGCGATGGCAGGCAGGGTTTTGCCTTCGATGAATTCGAGAAAGGCTCCGCCGCCGGTGGATTGGTAATCAATGCCATCGGCGATATCAAATTGTGCGATCGCGGCCAGCGTGTCGCCGCCGCCAGCCACCGTGTAGGCTTTGCTGTTGGCGACGGCTTGTGCCAGTTGTTTGCTGCCGCTGGCGAAGGCGGGAAACTCGAACACGCCCACCGGCCCATTCCACAAAATGGTGCCGGCGGCAGCGATCAGTCGGGCATAGCCGGCGCTGGTTTGCGGCCCGATATCGAGAATCATGTCCTCCTCATTCACTTCGTCGATGGGCTTGATGCTGGCGCTGGCATCGGCCTTGAATTCGTTCGCCACAACAACGTCATCAGGCAGCGGAATCTTGCCGGAATCCAGCAGTTCGCGGGCCGCGTCCAGCATATCGGGTTCATGCAGTGACTGTCCCACCGGTTTGCCGGCCGCTGCCAGCAGCGTATTGGCGATGCCACCGCCGGCGATAAGCTGATCGACCTGGTCCACCAGTTGCCGCAG
>CAZHRH010000200.1:0-3558 GCA_964534475.1 uncultured Wenzhouxiangellaceae bacterium | reverse complement strand
TTCTGCAACCTGGTGTTCTCCGGCTGTCTCACCCAGCCCAATTCCGGCACCACCCTGTTCGCGCTGCTGCAGCCGATCATGTGGCGCGCGCAGTATCGCAATTTCGGCGATCGCCAATCCATCGTCGCCAACATGGTCACCGATGTCACCGGCACCGACATCGGCGGCGTGCGCTGGTTTGAACTCACCAACAGCGGCACTGGCTGGAGCCTGAACCAGGACGGCACGGTGTCGGAAAACGACGGCATCAGCCGTTGGATGGCCAGCGTGGCGCAGGACGAAGCCGGCAACATCGTCGCCGGCTACAACGTGGTTGGCGTTGGTGATCCCGGCACCGCCGATGACGTGTTCCCCGGCATGCGCTACAACGGCCGCTCGATAGCCGATCCTGCCGGCACCATGCCGCAGGGTGAAGTCAGCATCATCGAAGGCTCTGCGCCCAACGGCAGCATCCGCTATGGCGACTATACCTCGCTGAATGTCGACCCGGTGGATGGCTGCACGTTCTGGTTCACCGCACAGCACAACCAGTCCAATCAGTGGTCCACCCAGATTGGATCGTTCCGCTTTGAGGCCTGCGGCGAGCCCGGCTTTACCTTGAGCGCCAGCAATGCCCAGCAACAGATCTGCATTCCCGATGACCTGCAGGACGTTACCGTCAACATTGGCAGCATCAGCGACTTTGTCAGCCCGGTCACACTCAGCCTGCAGGCACCACCGACCGGCATCTCCGGCAGCTTCAGCGTCAATCCGGTGATCCCCGGCAACGACTCTGTGGCGAATATCAGTATCGATAACACGGCTGCCATCGGTGACAATCTGATCACTGTGCAGGGCACCGCTGCCGACGCCGATGATCGCACCACCACCGTGCTGGCAGAAGTGTTCGATGCATTAGCGGATGCGCCACTGCTGCAGGTGCCAGCAGATGGCGAGTCCGGCGTGGCGCCGGCACCGCTGCTGAGCTGGGACGGTGTGGCCCAGGCCGCCGATTATCTGGTGGAAATCGCCACCGACCTGACGTTTACCAATATCGTCTACCAGGCCACAGAAACCAGCACCTCGCATCAGGTCACAGACGCACTGGCTCTGCTGACCACACATCACTGGCGCGTGAGCGCCAACAACCCCTGTGGCACAGGCATCGCCTCGGGTGCATTCAGCTTTACCACACGCGATCTGCCACCGGTGCTGCTGGTCGATGACGACGACAATGGCCCTGATGTACAAGCAATTTATGCTGACGCATTGAACACGCTGGGCATCCAGTTTGATCTGTTCGACACCGGCAATTCCGACAACGAACCCGGAGCGGAACTACTGGCCTACGATGCCGTAATCTGGTTCACCGGCGATGAATTCGGCGGCGCGGCCGGGCCCGGCGCTGCCTCCGAGGCCACGCTGGCAAATTATCTTGTTGGCGGCAATAAATGCCTGTTGTTGAGCAGTCAGGACTACTTCTATGATCGTGACCAGACCGACTTCATGACCGACTATCTGGGCTTCAGCAATGCTGTCAGCGACAGCGGCAATTACAGCAGCGTCACCGGTGCAGGCGATCTCAGCGGACTGGGGCCATACACCCTCAATTATGGTGCTGCTGGACTGACTGAATTCAGCGACATCCTGACCATTGCCGGTGACGGCCAATTGCTGCTGGAAGGCAACAACGGCAACGAAGCCGCTGCCGGCAACGCCAGCTTCAACACGCTGTTCACCAGCTTCCCGCTGGCCGCAATCGATGGCGCGGCGCAGCGGGAAGAGCTGTTGCAGGCGTTTTTCGACAATATCTGCCCTAGTGCAATACTGGATGAAGTGTTCTTCAGCGATGGCTTTGAGACGCCGGAGCTCTGACTGATCACGGGCCACAAGCAACCACAAGCCGGTGCATTGCGTCGGCTTTTTTATCAGGCACATGACAGGCACATGATATGGGCAATGCAATTTGATGCAGTGGCATGGCAATTACTCTAGAGCGCCAAGGATTTGCGCCATCGCATCGGCCAGCGCCGGGATCCAGCGCAGCACCACGACCAGATCATGCTGTTCATCAATAACAACATAATTACCACCGAAGCCGGCAGCATAATAAACCGATTCCGGTGCCGCAGGAATCGCCTCCTGATCAGTGTTCAGCCACCACATATAGCCATAGTCGGGTTTCGCCGCGCTGGCCGTGCGCACCGCATCGGTCCAGCCTGGCGGCAACAACTGTTGTCCGTCCCAGACGCCGTCGTGCAGAAACAGCAGCCCGAAGCGGGCATGGTCCTGCGCGCTGATGAACATGCCGCCGCCGAAGTGGCCACCGCCGGCCACCGACTGCATTTTCTGGCCGTCCAGTTCTACCCAGGAATTGCGATAGCCGTGCCAGCGCCAGCTCGGCGATGCGCCGATCGGGTCCATCACGCGCTCGCGCAGCACCATCGGCAGCGGCTGTCGCCACACCTGCAGCAGTGAATAGGCCAGCAGATTGACGCGCACATCGTTGTATTTGAAATACCTGCCGGGGGCATGCAACTCGCGATTGCGCTGCTGCTCCAGCGTTTCGCCCACCGGACGATCGGCCCAGTCCGGCGTTTCCCACAATGTACCCTGCCAGTCCGAGGTCTGTTGCAGCAAATGCTGCCAGGTGATTGGCGCATTGTGCTCGCTGGCGAATTTGCCGTCGCGCACCAACTCTGCCACCGGCTGCTGTAGCGAAGCAATCAGGCCATCATGTACAGCCAGTCCGGCCAATGTGGACAGATAGCTTTTCACCGTGCTGAAGGTCATGTCGACACGATCGATATCGCCCCACTGTGCCGCAATGTATCCATGCCGGATGATCATGCCGCTACTGGCCGCACGCGGTGTGGTCGGGCCAAGAATCTGATAACCCGGTTCCGCCCCGACATAACGCTCAGTCAGCAACTGCTGAATATCCTTCGGCTCGGTCACAGCCATGGCCTGTACCGCCGCCACCGCCTGCTGCAGTCGCCCGGCATCAAAGCCAAGTTCGGCGGGCGGTCTGGATTCCCAGCCATGCCGGGGCGGATAATAAAGCACGTCATCTGTCTCGAGCGCAGCGGTTTGCGCCAGTGCGCTGGCCGCCAGCAATGGCATTGCCAATGCCAGCAGCATCAATTTGAACATGAGTTGTTTCATTGGCATACCTCGTATGGACAACACTCAGCACAGCATAACATTGCCATGCTCGACGTCACGATAATGATGGCTTCCATGCCAGAGCCACCATCATGCAGACAAGCGGCGCCACTGCCCCGGTTGCAGCGTGCCCAGCGTCCAGTCGCCAATCTGCATGCGCACCAGCCGCAGCGTGGGGTGGCCAATGGCCGCGGTCATGCGTCTGAGCTGACGGTTGCGCCCCTCGCGGATGGTCACTTCCAGCCACACATCCTGCACCGACTTGCGATAGCGCACCGGCGGTTCACGCGGCCACAGCCAGGCCGGCGCATCGATTCTTTGCACCTTTGCCGGTCGCGTCATGCCATCATTGAGCTCAACACCCTGGCGCAACTGCTGCAGCGCAGCCGCATCCGGTTCCCGCTCGACCAGCAC
>CAZHRH010000199.1:0-3599 GCA_964534475.1 uncultured Wenzhouxiangellaceae bacterium | reverse complement strand
ATCTGACTCCAACCGGACTTTCCCTCGCTACGATCGGTTAAACCCGACAGGCTCCCAGGAGCGGCATCGCGCAGCAAACGGTGCCGGCTTACCTGGCGCGGTCGTAGATATCGCGCGCCACGCTGTTGTCGGGATCGGCGAGGAGGACCTGCCGGGCGAGCTGCGCGGCACGGTCGCGGTTGCCAAGGCCGAGTTCGGCGGCGGCCAGATAGGTGACCACAGCAATCGATGGATTGAAGCGTGCCGCGGCGGTGAGGTCATCGCGCGCTCCTTGAAAGCGATCCAGCGCCAGCCGGGCCCGCCCCCGGGCCTCATGGAAGAATGCCATCTCACTGGTATTGAACGCCGAGTTGTCGAAGCTTTCGGCAAATTCCAGGGCTTTTTCATTGCGTCCCGTGTAGTGCAATGCGAACAGCATGTTGAGCAGCGTCGGTGGCCGGAAAGCGCTGCCGTCATTGGTTTTCGCAACGTCCACTGCGCGGTCGAGTGCTGTGAGGCCCTCTTCGAAGCGTTGAGCACGCAATAATTCCTTGCCGAGACTGGTCCAGGCACGCTGCGATTCGGGGGACAATTCCGCATCGCGGGTCAGAAACGCAATCGGGTCTGCCCACAGCCGATTGCGCTGCCGGGTCTCCGCGCCCAGCACGGCAAGGATCGCCAGTGCAAGCAAGGGTCCGGCATGCCAGCGGGTCAGGCGTGCAGCCAGCGCTGACAGGACGCTGCCGACAGCCATTGCCAGCCCGGCGTTGGGCAGGTAGGTGCGATGTTCGAACGCCACGTCGATGATCGGCAGAAAGCTGGATTCCACCGCATGCGCGAGGTAGTAGAACAGTATGCCGAACGCGACCAGTGGCTGGCGGCGCCAGAGCGCAGCACCCAGTGCGATGAGGCCCAGATGGCCCACCGCAGCCAGCCAAGTCAGCGGTGCCGAAAACCCGTCGGCGACATCAATGGCGTATTCGAAGCGCTGCTCGCCGAATAAGAAGAACAAACCGATGTAGCGCCACAGCACTTCCATCTGCGTGGCCAGGTAATCAAGCCGTCCGAGCTTGTCGGACTCGCGCGTTAGCCCGACCACGTCCAGCGCAGGCAGACTGACCAGGCACACAGTTAGCAAGGCCAACCCGGCTGCGGCGGCAAGTGTAGTGACCCAAGCGCGTGCCGAGAGCCGGCGGAAAAAAACAATCTCGATCAGCACCAGTGCCAGCGGCAGCGTTGCCGCGGTCTGCTTGCTGAACAACGCCAGCGCTGCGAATATCGCACTGGTCAGCAGCAGCAGCCAGTCACCGCGTAGCCGGCCCCAGGCAAATGCCACCATCGAGGTCAGGTAGAACATTGCCATCAGCGACGTGTAGCGCTGGACGATATAGGTCACTGCCTGGGTCTGAAGCGGGTGCAACAGAAAGACGGCCAGCGCGATCCAGGGCGTCCACTGCATCCAAGACGGTGCATTTTCAAGTGCCGGGGTGCGATGCAACGCGCGCACAAGCAGCCCCAGCGAGGCGCCGGCCGCAAGATGAATGAGGAAATTGACCAGGTGATAGCCAAAGACCTGTTCGCCATGCAGGGTGTAGTTGGCTGCCAGGCTCAGTGACGCAATGAAGCGATACTGAGAAAACTGCCATACCGCTGCCGGGTCGAACACGCTGTGCAATGCAGGATTCTCGAGAAATGTCCGGAAATCGTCAAGGAAGAACCACGCGTTGAACGAAGGGAGATAGGCGACTACAGCCACGCCGACTACAGCAAAAGCCACTATGCATCGGGAAATGAAATGTGACTGGTTCACAGGGAATTCTGATGTTCGTTCTTCTCTTTCAATGCATTGAGTTCTTGTTCCAGAATCGCGGTTCTCTGAGCTAGTCGAAGCAGTCGACGCCGGGTGGTCGAGATCTCGAGATCTTCGATCAGGACCTTGAAGAACAGCGTCAGAATTCCAAGGATAAACAAAAGTGACGGAGGATAGTCAACGCCCACGGTGCGCGCCAGCGTGTTCAGCAGCTCCGGTAACAGTCCGAACACCGCGATCAATATCGATATCGACAGCCACCAGATCGAATGGCTGATCGGCAACCTGTCACGCCGGATCAGCCACAGGACCAAAACGACCAAACCGATCGCCAGCACCGCGGCGAATACTCGCAGTGAGATCATCTGCGCCCTCGCCGTAGGAGCCGTCGGCTGGTGCCGATCAGGCAGGAATAGACGAGATAGTAGAACACCATCGGCCACGTACTGAATACCCGTGAATGTCCGTGCAATCGCTGGCACATCGAAACCGGACGTTCCGCGATGCGCATGCCGTTGCGACGCAAGTGCAGCAGTACGCCAACATCCTGATATTCAAGCAGCGAGCATTCATCGGAAGCCAATATTTCGGACGCCTTAACATTATAGACCCTGAAGCCTGAGGTCAGGTCCTCGATATCCAGCCCGCTGAGTCGGCGCAGCACCCGCCAGGCCAGCCGGCGGCGCTGATTGGCGCGCTTCGGGCACGAGGCAATGATCACGTCCGGCGCGTCCGGGCCATCCATTTCGGCGATCAGCCCGGCGATGTCGGCCGGGTCGTGCTGGCCGTCGGCATCCAGTGTGACCACGAAGCGGTAACCGCGCCTCAAGGCAAGCTGCATGCCGACCTGAATCGCGGCCCAGCAGCCGGCATGGAATGGCAGTCGCAGCACCTCGGCCCCGGCTGTTCGGGCAATTGAGGCAGTGTTATCGGTCGAATAGTCATCAACCACGATGACCGGAAATCCGTTGCTGCGGGCACGATTTGCGACATTACCGATATCGGCTGCCTCGTTGAGCGCCGGCATGACAACGACCGCTTGACGACTGGCCGCATGCAGCGGTGCGATCGTCGCGCTGGCCGGTGAATTCGTCGCCGTGACTAATTTGACGGCTTTCTCGGACGTTCTCATCAGGGAAATCATGTCGATCGGCAATGCGTATTCAAAACATGAGTATACTCTACTAGGTGTTGGTCACAGCGCTCGTGATTGGTGTTCACACTGGCCGGATCGATCGTGACCGAGACGCCGAAGTATTCTGGAGACTCAGAGTCGAACGTGAATTCGCCCTCGAAGTCGTTGAAACGCCCATACGGCCAGGATAATTCGAGATGCGTAACCCGGAATTCGATGAAGGAGTGCTGTCCCCAAATGTCGCTGATGTAATGATCGGCGGCGTTCACGACTGCGTTGGTGCCGCTGAGCAGAAGCAGGGCAACTATCAGCTTTTGCATTGCAATAATCCTTATCTATGCTTGAACGAGAAATCTGAATCGTTATTAAATGGTGCCGGTTTCGACATGAAATTTGTTGCAACCGCGTCGCGTTGGACAAACGAACGTGCAGAAAGCAAAAATCTCTTACCTTCGGCATCTTCCCGCTATCTTGACGATATCAGATGCTTCTCACTTGCAAATTATAAACACCCTATCCACGGAATTCCAGCGGTAGTCTTGTCCAATATGCACGTTTACGCCAGCCCGGCTACGCACTGCGCATGAGGAGATGTTGCCGGCTGTGCATCTGTATAATCATTCACTTGAACACCTGCCATTAACACCATGTTTAGATCAGCAACATTCAATCATG
>CAZHRH010000198.1:0-3621 GCA_964534475.1 uncultured Wenzhouxiangellaceae bacterium | reverse complement strand
CCATCATTGCCATCGGCACCTCGCTGCCGGAGCTGGCCTCATCGCTGCTCGCCACACGCAATGGCGATCACGACATCGCCTTGGGCAATGTGCTGGGCTCGAACCTGTTCAACACGCTGGCGGTAGTGGGCATCGCCGGCGCCATTCATCCCACGCTGGTGGCACCGGAAGTCTTCAATCGCGATATTCTGATGATGGCCATGCTTACCCTGGCGCTGTTTGTCATCGGCTACGGCTTTCGCGGGCCGGGGACTGCGCGCATCAATCGGGTGGAAGGTCTGCTGCTGGTGACGGTGTATACCGGCTATATGGTGTACCTGCTGCGCTCGGTGCTGCTGGCTTGAACCACAGCAGAGTCACCCGCGCTGCCATTGCTGCAGCAGCTCCTTGGCCATAAGGCAGGGGTTTGATTCAGCTCCCAACGCCTGTTCAGCAAAGCCATGCACTTCGCGCACTGCTGCCAGCGCTGCCGTGATGTGTCCCTGCGCATGCAGCAGCTTGGCCACCGCAAGCCGCGATGAGAGCGTGTCTGGATGTGCCTCACCAAGCATCGCGATGCGTCCTCTCAGCGCGCGTTGCAGCCACTGTTCAGCCTCATCAAGGCGCTGCATGGAAAGGTAGAGTTCACCGAGATTACTCATTGAATTGAGCGTTTGCGCATGCTGCTCTCCCAGCACCCGAATGCGTGCATTGATAACTGCCAGATAGTCCTGCTCAGCGGCAGCCGTATCGTTCCTGCGACTGGCCAGAAAAGCGAGGTTATGCTGCACACTGAGCGTCATCGGATGCAGCTCACCAAGATTTTTCCGATGCCCGTTCAGCACCCGGCTGAACACCTCATGGGCGTCATCCAAACGTCCCAGCTGCGTGTAGCCATGGCCCACGCTGCTAAGCGTAATCAAGGCCTCTTCGCTGTCAGCACCGGACAGGCTGGTGACCATGTCAAGCTGCTGCAGGTCCAGCGCCAGTGCTTTTTCTATCTGTCCCAGCTCGGCATAGGCATAAGCCAGATTGTGCATCGTTGATGCGGTGTCCATGTGCTCACCGAGAACCTGCTTGCGTGCCTGCAACAACGGCTCCAGCATGGCCACGGCGTCATCATAGCGGCCCTGATAGTTCGCAAATCTGGCTTCGGCATGGCGCATATACAGGTAGAACGGATCCAGCGGCCCAAGGGCATCCAGCACGCGCTGGCTGGCAGCCTGAACCAGCGGTTGACCTTTGGCTGCATCGCCCAGCGACAGATAGGTGGTGCCCAGAGTCTCTTCCAGCGTGGCCCTGGCCACAGGATCCAGTTCCGCCGATGACAAAGTGGCATTGGCCTCGTCCAGCACCTGCCGCACGCTGACGTCCTGACCCTGGGCATTGGCTGGATTGGCCGAGCGCAGCATGTCGCTGAGAAAGCCCATGACGCTTTCGGCACGCGCCGCTTGCAGACGCGCCCGATCACGCTCCAGCGCCGCCTGACGGCCTTCAAACACGGCCACCGCTGTGAGCAAAAACAGGCCGGTGGCAGCGGCCGCTGCCAGCCCGACAACAAGTCGATGGCGACGCACAAACTTGCCGGCCCGGTAGCTGAATTGCGGCGCTGCCGCCTGCACCGGCTCATTGGCCAGATAGCGGCGCAGATCATCGGCCAGCGCCGCCACCGAGTCGTAACGTTGCTCGCGATCGTTGGCCAGCGCTTTTTGCAGCACACGCTGCAGATCGCGTTCGATATCACGCTGTGCATGCGTCTCGCCGCTGTGGCGCTGGCGCGGCACCTGGATGGCCTGCTCACGTATGTGGCGACACATTGCGCCAAAGGAAATCTGTTGCCGGGCTTGCACAGCCAGCGGGTGATAACCCAGCAACAGCACATGCAGCACCAGGCCAAGCGCGTACACATCCGAGCGAATATCGACATCAACTTCGCCCAGCGATGCTTGCTCCGGGCTCATGTACTCAGGCGTACCCAGCACGTCACCAACTCGTGTCTGCTCGTTTTGCGGCGCCATCTCTGCGGCCAGGTTTTTGGCAATGCCGAAGTCAATCACGCGCGGACGCGCCTGCTTATCCTGCTCCGACACCAGCAGGTTGGCCGGTTTGATGTCGCGGTGGATCAAGCCTTTCTGATGTGCATGCTGGATGGCATCGCAAACCGGCAGCATCAACTCGATACGCGCGCGCAGGCTCAGGTGTTTGCGATCGGCCCAATCGTTGATCGGCTCGCCAGCAACAAGCTCCATGGCAAACCAGAGCAGGCCATCCTCGGTACTGCCAGCATCGAACAGCTTGGCAATGTTGGGATGATCAAGCAATGCCAGCGCCTGCCGCTCAGCGATGAAACGCGCCTGAACTGCTTCAGCGACCAGCGTGGAGCGTGCCACCTTGAGTGCCACGCGTCGACTGACCGGGTGCTCCTGTTCAGCCTCAAACACCCGCCCCATGCCGCCACGACCCAGTTCACGCAAGATGCGATAAGGGCCCAGGCTGGTGAGCCCATCCAGTGCATCACCCAGCAAATCCTGCACCTGATCGACCGCCTGGCTGAACACTGCGGTATCGGTATTACTGGCAAGCATGGCGCGCAACTCTGCAACCAGCTCTGGCGCGTCCAGCTCAAGCTGGTCCAGCCTGATTTTTTGCTGTGCCGGCGGCAGCGCCTGCAATTCGTGGAACAGCGTCTCCAGACGCAGAAACTGCTCAGCCGTGCGCTGCGTCGGCATCTTGATCCGTCATGTCAGCAGGCTTCAACCGCACCGCCAGCCAGCGGCGGGCAAACTGCCAGTCGCGCTCTGCGGTGGCCAGCGAGATGCCCAGTATGTCGGCAATTTCCGGCATACTGGCGCCCCAGAACACACGCAATCCGACCAGCTCGGCCTTGCGCGCATCAAGCTGCTCCAGTTCTGCCAGCGCTGCCGGCATCTCGAAAAATTCGATGTCATCATCAACGGCAATCTGCGACAGCGTGACATGAATCTGATCACCCCCGCGTTTGTGCGCATGTCGACGCCGCTGATAATCAATCATGGCGCGCGCCATCATGCGCGAGGCATAGCTGAAGAAGTGGCGCCGGTTGTCGAATTCCAGCGGGCGCTGCATGATCTTGAGCAGCGCATCGTGCGCGAGCATGCGTGGCTCCATGGTCAAACCGTTGATCTGACCGCCATTGCAGGCCGCCATCTCGTGACCGGCAATCTGTTCCAGCCGATCGACCACAGCCGCCATCAGATCATTGCTGGCGGATTCATCTCCCTGTGCAGCACGCACAAGCAGCATGGTGATGGCTGGCTCGTTCATCTGACTCTGGCTTTTATCTTGATTTTTTATCTCGACCGCAATCAGTGCGACCCTGATATCAAGTATCGGCAGTCAGGTCATGCGCGTCAAGTCTGCGCCTGTCATGTTTTCTACATAGCTTTGTCATTGGCCTGCATACAAGCCGGCAGCAAAGCTGGCATTGCCCTTGTGCTTGATTCATTACCGAATGGACGACAGACACATATGCGGGGTTCAAGATGGCCAATTGCGTATAGACAGATAGATTAAATGCAAAAGACGTCACCAGGGGTTAATCATCATGTATACCGAACCAGCTATGTCTGCTTCATCAGATGGCAGCGTACCAACATATATCGC
>CAZHRH010000197.1:0-3627 GCA_964534475.1 uncultured Wenzhouxiangellaceae bacterium | reverse complement strand
GCCCTCCTGCATTGACCGCAGGCCCATCGCAACCTGGTTGTCGTAGGCCACGGCCAGCGCGTCCCAGGCCGGCACATAAATCGGATCGATTTCGAGCGCCTGCTGGTACAGGCCAATCGCTTCATCCAGGCTTTCCGGGGTACCAAGCTGGGCCATGTGCCGGGCCTGCAGGAACAGCCGGTAGGCTTCGGGATCTGCCGGCGCCGATCGCGGTTGCTCGCCCAGCAGTTCAAGCTTGAGCTGGTCAACCACCATCGCGGCAATATCGTCCTGAATGCCGAAGATATCGCCCATTTCACGGTCGTAGGTCTCCGACCACAGGTGCGAATCCGTGCGCGTCTCGATCAACTGGGCTGTGACGCGGAGCCGGTCTCCGGACTTCCTCACCGAGCCCTCGAGGACGTGCGCGACGTCGAGCTGTTCGCCGACCTCTACAATATTGATGTCCTTGCCCTTGAAGGCGAACGCCGACGACCGCGAGATGACGCGCAGCTCGGGGATCTTGGCCAGCAGGTTGAGCAGCTCTTCGGAGATGCCGTCGGAAAAATACGCCTGCTCGGGATCGGGACTCATATTGACGAAAGGCAGCACGGCGATGGACTTGTCGCCGAACGACTCGATCAGCGCTTCGCTACGTCCGGCCTCGCGCGCCTCGTCGATCTGCGCGGCGATCTGGTCTGCCCGGGCCGCATCGCGCGCTGGCGCCAGGACGAACTTGTCGATGCCGAAATAGGTCACGCCGACCGCCAGCGCGACCATGATCATGCGATCTAGCCTTTTTCCTGTCTGCGGTGCGATCGATTCGTCACGGACAACGTGCTTGTCTTGCTTCAGGCCATCAGGCGTCAGCTCAAAGGCCCAGGCCAGAATAAGCGTCGGCACAAGACCTATGGCCAGCACAATCGTGATGTTTCGAATAGCCACATCGCCGAAGCCAAAGGCCGGCAGTATGGTTTCGGCGACCTGGATAACCAGCCACCCCGTGACGACGTAGGCCGCGGCGACGCGAAAAACATTGCGGCGTTTGAGTTCAGAGACGAATTTCATGCTGGCCTGCCCTGTCGAATCAACCCACACGCGGTGCTCAATCCGGGCCTCTGCCACAGATAAACAATCGCGCCAGCAGACACGTTAGCCGAACGGCGCTTCAAGCGCAAATAGCCCGGGTTGGTGATGACGACGTCGTGTCCACCGCATGCCGGCGCCGCGAAGTTGAGGTCGATGGCTTGCTACTGATCTATTCAACCCGGCATGCCAGGCAGCCTCTCAACATCGACATCAGAGCATTTGTGAAACAGCGCTTAAACCAATATACTTCTAATCACTTGTTCTGGACTTCCGGGTCAAATCTCCTACCACCGGAATCGGATAATCTGCCACTCAGGCCACGGATGAACTGAGTCGAAGCATACGACCTCGGGATAATGCATGGCTACTGATCGCTCACGACTAAGCCGAACTCTGGCTGAATTGCGCAGGCGGCACGTTTTTCGCGTACTTGGTGCCTACGCCGTCGTGGCATGGGGAGTGCTACAAGTCGCCGACATCATTCTTCCGGCGCTGATGGTCCCACCCTGGGTGATCACACTGCTGGTGGTTATGGTGATTGCCGGCTTCCCGCTGACCGCCTTGCTCGCCTGGCTTTACGACATCACGGCCGAGGGCGTCGTCCGCACACCCGACATCGGTCAGGACAACGCCATTCCAGCCCTATGGGCCTGGAAATGGCGCTGGGTGGATTTCGCCATCATTTTTGCGCTGGTCGTCATACTGGTTTTCCTGCTCGCGGACAAGCTGGGCGTATCGCCCCAGGGAAAACCTGAACGCTCGATCGCGGTATTGCCATTCGCAGACCTCAGTCCGGAGCAAGACACCCGTTACTTCTGCGACGGCATGGCCGAGGCCATCCTTGACGCGCTGGCACCACTGTCCGGTCTGCAGGTGGCCGCTCGCACCTCATCATTTGCCTTCCGTGATCGCGACACCGATATACGCGAGCTTGCCCGCACGCTGGGCGTCGGCAACCTGCTCGAAGGCAGCGTGCGCAAGGACGGCAACCGCATTCGTATTACCGCCCGGCTGGTCGATGGCGGCACCGGCCACCAGCTCTGGAGCGAAAACTACGATCGGACGCTGGATGACGTTTTCGCAGTCCAGGACAGCATTTCCCAAGCCATTGTGGACGTGCTCAAAGTGCAAGTGCTGGACGAGCGTCAACTGGTCGAAGCATCCACTGACGATCAGGCAGCCTACGAGGAATACCTGCGCGGACGCGACCAGTTGAGAAACGGCGTCACCGTGGCAGACTTTCAGCAAGCCATCCAGCGATTCGAGCGTGCATTGGCGCTGGACAATGACTTCGATCAGGCGCGCGCCGGGATATGCACCGCCTACTGGCAACAGTACGAATTGGCTGGCGACAGCGAGCTGGCCGACCAGGCCATTGCCGTCTGTCGTGCAGCCGAGGCCAGCAGCGATCGAGCTGAAACACTGGTGGCGCTGGGCAATGTCTATCGCGAAACCGGTCGCCTGGACGAGTCGCGCAAACTGCTGACGCGTGCGCTGGAAGCCGAGGTCAACAACGCCAACGCACACGCCGGGTTGGCTCAGTCGCTGCGCATGGACGGCGAACTGGATGCCGCCGAATACCACCTGCAGCGGGCCATCTCGCTGGATCCGGCCTACTGGCAACATCATTTTATTCTGGCAAGGGTCGCCTACGAACAGGGGCGCGTCGACGTAACGATCAGCGAACTCCAGCAGGCCATCCGACTGGCTCCGGACAATCCCCTGCCCTACGTCAGCCTGGGCGCGATCTATTACTATGAGGGCGACTACCTGCGCGCCGCTGAGATCAACCGGCAATCGCTGGAGCGCAATCCGACCACGCGTGCCTATTCCAACGCTGGCAGCTATTATTTCTATGCCGGTGAATACGCACAGGCCGAAGCCATGTACAGGCGCGCGCTGGAGCTGTATTCGCCAGGCGATTTCCGTTGGCACGGTTTCCTGGCCGAGGCACTTGAAATGCAAGCCGAGACTGATCCCGATGAAATCATCTCTCATTACCAATCTGCGATCCGCCTGGGCTACGAACGGCTGCAGATCAACCCCGCCGACGACAGTGCCCGCAGTCTGGTGGCCAGCTACCTCGCTCGCATCGGCAAACATGCCGAGGCCCGCGCCGAACTGGAGCGGCTGGAACAGACCGAGAGCCCGGACATGCTCACCCACCGCGCCGCTGGTTTTGCTTACCTGGATCTGGATCAGCCCGAAATGGCCCTGGATCAATTCGAAGCTGCCGTCGCCAAGGGCTTGCCGACACGGATCCTCGCCGACGACCCTCGTCTGCTGGCGCTGAAAGACGATGCACGTTTCCTGGCACTGATCAACGATCAACCCACTTCCATGACCGATAACACCACCAACCACAACGAGAGCAAACAGCCATGAAAACAACTGCGTTCAGTTTATACCGGGGCTTGCAACTGCTTGCCATGATACTGTTCCTGGCGCTGGGCCTGTCGGCCTGTCAGGATCGCGGCGATCAGCCGCCACCCGAGCAGGTAGAAATACCGCCACCACCGCCACCACCACCGCCACCGCCGCCACCGCCTCCGCCGCCTC
>CAZHRH010000196.1:0-3630 GCA_964534475.1 uncultured Wenzhouxiangellaceae bacterium | reverse complement strand
GCTGGACGAAAAATCAGTTCCAGCAGAGGCAATTGGATTAGTGTAAACAGGCCCTGGTTGAGCGTTAGAGATAAAAAATACTTGCAATCGCTACTTCAGATCTTTAATGACCTTAAGCAACTCATCACGCTGGCGCCGGAACACGGCTACCGATTCGATATGTCGATATCGCACGATACCCTGCTCATCGAGCAGAAAAACACCGCGCTTCATGCCCAGCATGCCTTTGCAATCATAAGTGGCAGCCACTTTCAGTCCGGGATCACTGAGCAGTGTGAATGGTAGCTGATGTTTTTCCTTGAAGCCTTGATGACTGGCCTGGTCGTCAGCGCTGATACCGACCACGCGCACGCCGAGGTCGGCAAACGCCTCGATGCCATCGCGGTAATCGCACAACTGCGCCGTGCATACCGGGGTGTTGTCGCCCGGGTAGAATACCAGCAGCAGGCGCTGGCCAAGCTCGTCCTGGAGATGAAAAGTGTTGCCCTGATCATCGATCAGGCTGAAATCTGGGGCTTGTTCACCGGTTTGCATGCTCGTATCCTGCCGCATTGTCCAGTGAACAGTCTAACGCAAAGGTGTAAAATATCCCGCATGAACTGTCTCCTCGCAAACGATCTCCATGCTTACCCTGCAAGCCGCCAAAGCGCCTGATTTCGATCAGCTGCGCAAACGCCGCCCGCGCATTGGCCTGGCTGCGGCCGGTGGCGGACCTCTGGGCGCCATCTATGAACTCGGCGCGCTGCAGGCGCTGGATGAAAGCATCGACGGACTCGCCCTGCACCATCTTGACGTTTACGTCGGTGTCAGCGCCGGCGCGCTGCTGGCTGCCAGTCTGGCCAACCAGATGAGCACGGCGCAGATGTGCCGCATCTTCATGGGTCGTTCTGACGCCGAATTCGCGTTCAAGCCGGAGGCGTTTCTGCGCCCGGCCTACCGTGAATACCTGCGCCAGTTGCGCCGTTTGCCGGCGGTATCGTTGCATACGCTGAATGAACTGGTGCAAAACCCATTGCGCTTCGGCTCTTCAGAGCTGTTCGAAGCCATGAGCAAATTGATCCCCACCGGGCTGTTTGACAACAACTCGATCGCTGATTTTATCCAGCGCGTGTTCGATGTGCCCGGGCGCAGCAACGATTTTCGTGATCTCGCGGCCAGACTCTACATCGTCGCGGTGGAACTGGACAGCGGTGCCGCCGTGCGCTTTGGCCAGTCCGGCCTGGAGGATGTGCCCATCTCCAAAGCAGTGCAGGCCAGCACTGCACTGCCGGCGCTGTATCCGTCGGTGTCGATCAAGGGCGTGGATTATGTTGATGGCGCCTTGCGTCGCACGCTGAATGCCTCGGTGGCGCTGGATCACGGTGTGGATCTGCTCATCGGCATCAATCCGCTGGTGCCCTACAACACTGAATCCGAAGCGGAACTGCTGGACGATACCCGCAGGCTTAGCCATGGCGGCCTGCCGATGGTGCTGTCACAGACGTTTCGCGCGCTGATTCATTCGCGCATGCAGATTGGCGTGAAAAAATATGTCGACGCCTACCCGTCATCGGCGATCATGTTGATCGAACCCAACGCCGACGATGACCATATCTTTTTCACCAACATTTTCAGCTACAGTGATCGCAAGCACTTATGTGAACACGCCTATCAAACCACGCGCGCCGAGTTGCGAATGCTCGGCGAGGACCTCAACGCATTCCTGCAACCATACGATTTGGCGCTGAATATGGATCTGCTGGCCGATGCATCACGCACGCTGGAGCAAAGTCTTAATGTCGGTGGTCGCCAGCATGCTTCGGTGAGCAAGAACCTGCACAAAACGCTGGATCGATTGCGCCACACTTTGCGCAATACCCGTGTCCAGGTTTAAGCAATGGCAAATTGCCGTAGCTGCCTCTGCATACATCGGAATAACACCATGAAACTCAGCTTTCGCCTGCTCCTCATCACTACTGTTTTGCTCTGCATCCTGAGCGCATGCCAGCAGGCCGAGCCGCCGGCCGAGCAACGCGCAGCAGAGAATGCGGCGACTGGCAACAATGAAGGCACTGAGCACCCAGTCACAGCCATCATCAACGCCCGCATTGAAACCATGGAAGCCGCACGACCGCGCGCCCAGGCTATGGCGTTCTCTGCTGCTGGTGAAATTCTTGCCGTGGGCAGCAACGACGAGGTGCTGGTGCAGTATCCGGAGGCCAGACAACTTGACTTGAATCATGTCGGGCTGGTTGTTCCCGGGCTGATCGATGCCCACGGCCACATCATGAATCTGGGCTTTGCCCTGCTCAATGCCGACCTGGTCGGCAGCGGCAGCATCGATGACATCATAACCCGACTGCAGCAACACGCCCGCCAGTTGCCGGACGACGCCTGGTTGATTGGACGCGGCTGGGATCAGAACGACTGGGTCGAAAACACCGCCGAGGCCGAGTTTCCCAGTCGTGCTGATCTGGATCAGGCCTTTCCCCAGCGCCCGGTGTGGCTGGAGCGCATTGACGGCCATGCCGGCTGGGCCAACTCCGCCGCGCTGGCGCTGGTCAATACCGCACAACTGGCTGCCGATCCCGACGGCGGGCAGATCATTCACGATGCCCGGGGCCAGCCTACCGGGGTGTTTATCGACAAAGCCCAGGGACTGATGGAAGCCTTGATTCCCAAGCCTTCGCCTGCATTGCGCGAACAGGCGCTGGCGCTGGCGCTGCAGCAATTGCGCAGTCTGGGACTCACCGGCGTGCACGATGCCGGCAGCAGCCTGCAGGATTTAGAGCTGTATCAGCAATTCATCGATCAGGGCAAAATGACGCTACGCGTGTATGCCATGGCCGATGGTCAGCGTGCTGCGCTGGAACAGTTGTGTGCCAATGGCCCCATGATCGACCCCGACGGCCTGCTGCAGGCGCGTGCCGTGAAACTGTATCTGGATGGCGCGCTGGGCAGTCGCGGCGCCGCCATGGTCGAGGATTACAGCGACCAGCCCGGCCATCGCGGCCTGCTGTTTGCCGACGCCGAGACCTTCACCCGCCAGGTCACTGCTGCCATTCGCTGTGGTCTGCAGGTGAACACCCATGCCATTGGTGATCGCGCCAATGAAGTGCTGCTGGAAGCTTACGCCACGGCCATAAAACAGGTCGATGAACACAGCGGCAGACACCGCATCGAGCATGCGCAGATTGCCCGCGCCGATCATTACCAGCGGGCCGCAGAGCTTGGCTTGATTGCCTCCATGCAACCCACCCATGCCACCAGCGACATGTACTGGGCCGAACAACGGGTCGGACCCGAACGTATACGGCACGGTTATGCCTGGCAGAATTTCGACGACGCCGGCGTGCCGCTGGCACTGGGCTCGGATTTCCCGGTGGAATCGGCCGCTCCATTACCCGGACTGTATGCCGCCATCAGCCGCCAGGATGGCGCACAGTGGCCGGATGATGGCTGGTACCCCGAGCAACGGCTGAGCCGCGAACAGGCCTTGCATGGCTTCACGTTGGGCGCTGCCTATGCCGCTTTTATGGAAGCCAGCGTCGGCTCACTCAGCGTGGGCAAACAGGCCGATTTTGTCTGGCTCGATCGCGACATCATGCGCATAAAGCCGGCACAATTGCTGGCAACCACTGTGCTGCAGAC
>CAZHRH010000195.1:0-3635 GCA_964534475.1 uncultured Wenzhouxiangellaceae bacterium | reverse complement strand
ATCACGATCAATGACGGCTCTGGCAGCATTTCGGTGCGCGATGCCGGCGGCAATCTGGATATTCTTGACGGCAGTGGCAGCATCACTGTAGAGGACATCGTCGGTGTCGTTCGCATCCATGATGGCTCCGGCAGCATCAGTGTCGATGGCGCTGCCGATTTCGAATTGCTGAGTGATGGTAGTGGCAGTGTCAATATCCGCAATATTGGGGATGACGAATGACGAGAGACGAATGTTTATAAGAGCGCGCCCCAACTATTCGCCTCAAAAGATTGAAAAAGCTGCCTCCAACCGGCTTTCCCTCGCGACGATCGGTTAAGTTCGACAGGCTGCTAGGTCCGGAAGGCAGTTATGCGGAGAGATCAAGATCTGCTGCGATCTCACCCAGAGTTCGGTCCCTTGTCCATAATCGCGTTGCAGGCGTGGCCGCTACCGAAGCCAGCAAGTGCACGTCTATAAATCCTAGCCCGCGGCTCATAATGCTGTGATGGTCAATAAATTGTATAGCTTCGTCATCGGGAACTGATGGCAGGCGGGGCAGGTCTTGCCATTGCCTGAGGCGTTGATTGCGATGCTGGAGACTGCCGCAAGCCAACTCGCCAAGGATCATTATGTGCATTAGGACCTCGCGGTTTTCAAGTAACACGCACAAGCGGGAATTGGATAAGCGAAGGTGATCGATCCAGACGGAGCTATCAACAAGAATCATGCTGTGCGGCGGCGGCGACCGGCTGTCGCTGCCGGATCACTGCCGCCGGCTCGAATCAGGGCGCGCGCTGCCTCGCGCTGAATCAGCGCCTTCAGTGCTTCGTGGACAACCGCAGTCTTCTGTTTGATGCCGAGGTAAGTCTGAGCATTGCTCATCAAGACATCGTCGATATTGAGGGTAGTACGCATGCCGGATTCCGATGCATATAAGTTAAGGAAATTATATGCAAAAAAGGTCGGAACAGTCAAATGCAGCACGTAGCTTATCAACGCTCATCCTCTTTGGATATCTGGGCCCATACCTGGTTGGCTGAGCCACCGGTCTTAAATACTATAGTTAGTTACGCTGAGTTACGCTATCTAAAGATATCAGATCGACGTTTATTTGGTGTATTTGATCGAGTGTCAGAAGCCCTCAATCCCCGGATTGCAGATCCATGCGCCGGACACCTGGAATGACATCGAAGCCGCTATCGAAGCTGGCTATGACCTGCATATCGTTGCCGAGCATGACGGCGGCATGTATGGCATCGCGTACGCCTGTTAGAGAATATTGTTCGATCAGTCGCCGCGCGCGATCGGTATCCACCAAAGTTACGGGCAAGATTGAGACACAGATTTCTACCATGCTGTCGTACACGGCGAAGGCGAGGTCAGGACGATTGAGTGCACAATAACGGTAGAGAATTTCCTGCAGTACTTCTGTGCTGGTTACCCCTTCGAATTCACCGTTACGGACTCGTTGCAGCAGTTGCAGAGCAGGCTCTCGGTGGGGATGCTCGCGACCAGCCACATACATCGGGATATTCGAGTCGAGAAACAGTTTCAACGCCGCCCCGCATCAATCTCTGCCAACATCTGTTCGATGTTTGCCGTAGGGGCATCGAGAATGCTAAGCCGCTGGAGCGGATCTTCGTCAGTTTGGGCCTGCTGCAAGGCTTGCTTCAGCACATTCCGCACCCATTCGCCCTTCGATGATCCACGCCGCTGTGCTGCCTTGGCGATGGCGCGGTCAAGGCTTTCCGGTATCAGAACTTGTAGACGGTGACTCATATGCTCATGCTAACCATCTCATAAACTCAGGTCAAGCTATCGTTCATCCGTTATACAAGATAGAATCAATTCTCCGACAACAAAATCGTGATCATCCGGAGCATCTAATGCAGCAAGCGCCGACACCCTCTCTGTGGCTGGATCAGAATCGTGTTGCAGCCAATATCCGGCGCATGCACGAGCATCTGCTCGGGCTGGGTGTGACTCTCAGACCGCACCTGAAAACCTGCAAAAGTATCGATGTGGCCAGGCTGATGCAGGACGCCGGGGCGCGATGTTTTACCGTCTCCACGCTGGCTGAGGCGCGGTATTTTCATGCCCATGGCATCCATGATCTGTTCTATGCCGTCGGCATCGCGCCGGGCAAACTTGAGAACTGTGCTGAGTTGATGCGGGACGGATGTGTGTTGACGATTACGCTGGACAATGTTGTTGCGGCACAGGCGGTTGCTGCTGCGGCTCGCCGCTTCGCTGTGTGCTACCGGGTGCTGCTGGAAATTGACTGTGATGGCGAACGGGCCGGCTTTACGCCGGATACAAAGGCGCTGATTGAGGCCGCGCAGGTGCTTGATCAGGCCGACTGCGAGGTGGCCGGTGTCATGACACACGCTGGTGGCTCTTATCATTGTCAGGGCAGCGAATGCCTGCGCCAGGCTGCTGACAACGAACGCGACATGACGGTGGCGGCGGCCAGGTTTCTGCGTGCGCATGGTTTTGCCGCGCCGGCGGTCAGTGTCGGCTCCACACCAACTGCGGCGTTTGCGCGTGACCTCACTGGCGTCACCGAAGTGCGTCCCGGTACTTATGTGTTCCAGGATCTGGTTATGGCCGGACTGGGCGTATGCGCTCTGGATGACATTGCGATTAGCGTATTGTGTGAGGTGATTGGCCATCGCATCGGTCAGGGTGAGTTGATCGTCGATGCCGGCTGGATGGCGTTGTCGCGCGATCTGGGCAGTCAGGACCATGGTCTGGATTGTGGCTATGGTCTGGTTTGTGATGATGCCGGCAAACTGCTGGACGGGTTGCTGGTCAGGCATGTAAATCAGGAGCACGGTGTCATTGCGCATCGCGCGGGCAAACCGATCAATGTATCGGCTTATCCGGTGGGCAGCAGATTGCGCATCCTGCCCAACCATGCCTGTGCCACGGCGGCTCAGTATGGTGGCTATCATGTTGCTGTCGGTAATCATCAGACGCGCTACTGGGAACGTTGTGGCGGCTGGTAAACTGCTGTTATTCTTATCCCGGATTATTCATGACCCAGCCTGCTGCGATGCTCCCAGACCCCGAATCTACGACGTTTCACTCGGTCGCGCATCTTCACCGTACGGGTGCGATTCCGGTGCACTCGGTCGCGAAACGCTCCATCTTCACGGCCCGGAAACCTCTCGCGACGGTCGGGTCAAGAATAATCCGGGATAATCGAAATGACATTAATTATGCTTAATAAAATACTGATTTTATTAATTATATTTCAATCATCTTTTGTCCTTGCTGGCGAAGCCGATGTGCTGGAGGCGAAGCTGCTGCCAGCAGGTGAGGAGCAATGGCGGGTGCAGGCTACCATTCAGCATGCCGATCAGGGCTGGGAGCATTACGCTGACGGCTTTCAGGTTCTGACCACAGATGGCGAAGTGCTGGTGAGTAGAGAACTACTTCATCCGCATGTCACTGAACAGCCATTTACCCGCTCCACGCAGGCTTTTTCCATACCTGCCGGTGTCAGCGAACTGATTGTCCGCGCCCATGACAGCGTGCATGGGCTGGGTGGAGAGGAAGTGCTTTTGGTGCTGCCGCCAGAAGATTGACCTGAGTATTCAACCGCCCCGGGTTCGGAGCAAGTTGCGTATTGTACTCTTTGCCCCCATCCC
>CAZHRH010000194.1:0-3655 GCA_964534475.1 uncultured Wenzhouxiangellaceae bacterium | reverse complement strand
TGTTGCCGGCTGCTCCGCGATCTTGCGGCCGTCCGGATTAAGCTGCGGGATGATGTGCACACGGTAGTGATCCAGCAACCAGGTGCTGTCGGCATCCACTCCATAACCGGCCACAAGTTGCTCGGCAAAGCGGGTGGCCAGCTCGGCGGTGGCGTATTCGCGCGCGTGCATGGCGGCAATAATGACCAAGTCTGCCAGCGGCGTGACTTGCTGATTACCCAGTACCAGCGCGTGAATGTCAAAGCCACCGAGACCCTGCTGTTTTTCCCAACTGTCGCCGATATCAATCCAGTCGGTAATTTGTGGGTTGGCTGCCGCCAGCGCGGCAAGATCGGCATAGGTCTGCTCCACGGTGCGATAGCAGGGAAAACCGGCAATGCTGCCGGGTCCGCCAATCGCTGCTCTGGAACTCTGCGCGCGCTGTATGCGCTGGTTACTGAGCTGCCAGCGCAAACCGAGATCATCCAGCAGCATGGTATTGCCCTGCGGCAGATACACCACAACGCTGTTTTTAATGCGATCCAGCCCCCAGACATCCAGTTCACGGTGCAGCAGGCTGATCACTTCAGGATCGCTGGTAAACACATCCACGATCATGGCCCGATCCGGCAGCGCGCTTGCATTGGTGTGTGTTTGCGCCATGCTCGCGTTCAGGCTGCACCAGCCCAGCAGCAGCAGGCCGGCAGCTTGCAAAAGTGTTATGCGACTGTGACATGATTGCCGTTGTTTTTTTCTAGCGCAGATCATGCGCGCTATTGTATGCCATCATGGTGTTGCCCTGCTGCTGCGATCGTTAAAGCAACGTATGGCTTTATAATATGGCGTTGACCTAAACATCGAGTCTGACCATGCTGAACTTCCAGCAACTGATCTTTCGACTGCAGCAATTCTGGAGCGACCAGGGTTGCGTTATCATCCAGCCGCTGGACCTGCCCATGGGCGCCGGTACCTTTCATCCGGCCACTTTTCTGCGCTCGATCGGTCCGGAGCCGTGGTCGGCGGCCTATGTGCAGCCGTGCCGCCGTCCCACCGATGGTCGCTACGGGAACAATCCCAACCGCTTGCAGCATTATTACCAGTTTCAGGTGGCGCTGAAGCCGTCACCGGACAACATTCAGCAACTGTATCTGCATTCACTGGCGACGGTCGGCATTGATCAGGCCATTCATGACATCCGCTTTGTCGAAGACAACTGGGAATCACCGACGCTGGGTGCCTGGGGGCTGGGCTGGGAAGTGTGGCTCAACGGCATGGAGGTGACCCAGTTCACCTATTTCCAGCAGGCCGGCGGGCTGGAATGCAAGCCGGTGCTCGGTGAAATTACCTATGGTCTTGAACGTCTGGCAATGTACCTGCAAAATGTCGATAACGTCTACGATCTTGAATGGGCCACCACGCCACACCGGCGCGTCAGCTATGGCGATGTGTTTCACCAGAACGAAGTCGAACAATCGACCTATAATTTCGAGCACGCCAACTGCGAAGCGCTGTTCCGGCATTTTCAGGACGCCGAGAGCGAATGCAACGCCATGATCGAGCAGCAATTGCCGCTGCCAGCCTATGAGCAGGTGTTACTGGCCTCGCATGCGTTCAATTTGCTGGATGCCCGCCACGCCATTTCCGTCACCGAACGCCAAGCATACATTCTGCGCATTCGCAAGCTGGCCCAGGTCTGTGCACGGCAGTATTATGAGCGTCGCGAAGCACTGGGCTTTCCCGAACTCGATGACCACAGCCAGACCCGGCAGAACGCGGCATGAACCAGACAACAACACAGACGCTGCTGATCGAACTGGGTTGTGAGGAGCTACCGGCCGGCAGCGTTGCAGCCATAGCCCAGGGCCTGGCCAGTGCTGTCCATGACCTGCTGGATGCATCCGCGATGCTGGAATCAACAGCAGTCATGCAGACCTTTCACAGCCCCAGGCGCCTGGCGCTGCAGATCACTGCTGTGCGCGACCAGCAACCGGAGCAGCAGATCACCCGCCGCGGTCCGGCCGTCAGTGCCGCCTTCGACGATGACGGCAAGCCGACCAAAGCGGCCGAGGGTTTTGCCCGCTCGGTGGGAGCCAGCGTGGAGCAACTGCTGCGCCTGCAAACCGATCAGGGAGAATGGCTGATGTATGAGCAACATCAACCCGGTCGCAGCCTGTGTGAGCTACTGCAGGATGAGCTGGCGCCCATACTCAAGAGCTTGCCGATGCCAAAAACCATGCGTTGGGGTGATCACGAGCTGCGTTTTCTGCGTCCCGTGCACTGGCTGCTGGCGCTGCATGGCGAGCAAGTGATAGCGCTGCAACTGGCCCATCTGCACGCCGGAAACACAAGCTACGGCCACCGCGTGCACGCGCCTGCAGCGCTGCGCATTGCCAGCGCCGATGCCTATGTCAAGCCGTTGCAGCAGGCCCATGTGATGGTCGATCCGGCCCAGAGAAAAACCACCATTGAACATAAAATTGCATCTATCTGCAGCGAAAATAACCTCAATGTCTTCAATAATGACGATAATTCTAAAGCTGACTATGAGGCTTTGCTGCGCGAGGTGTGCGCGCTCAACGAGTGGCCGGTGGCATTGTTGTGCGCGTTTGACCCGCAATATCTGCAGCTGCCGGATGAAGTGCTCAGCCTGAGCATGCGCACACAGCAGAAGTTTTTTCCGCTGTATGACGAAAGCGGTGCCTTGAGCGCACAGTTTATCGCCGTGGCCAATCTGGACAGTAAAGACCCAGCGCAGGTGATCGCCGGCTACCAGCGTGTGATAGAGCCCCGACTCAGTGACGCCGCTTTCTTCTGGGACAAGGATCGCCAGCAACCATTGGCAGCTTATGCCAACGCTCTGGACAACATCAGCTTCCAGCAGCAGCTTGGCAGCGTTGGCGACAAGGCCCGGCGCATGCGCGCCCTGGTGGGCTGGGTCGCCGAGCAACTGGCTGCCGACAAGACCTGCTGTCAGCGCGCGGCGGAACTGGCGCTGTGTGATCTGAGCACCGACATGGTCGGCGAGTTTCCCGAGCTGCAAGGCACCATGGGGCGTTATTACGCACTGGCATCCGCTGAGAGCGAAGCTGTGGCCGATGCCATTGAACAGCATTATCAGCCACGGGCTGCCGGCGACAGCATCGCCGCCAGCCGGCCCGGGCAGTGCCTGGCCATCGCCGAAAAATGCGATCGTCTGCTGGGCATTTTCGCCGCCGGCAAGAAACCCGACGGCAGCAAGGACCCGTTTGCTCTGCGCCGTGCCGCGCTGGGACTGGTGCGCACCATCATAGAAGGGCAACTGCGACTGAATCTGGATGATTTACTCAGTCAGTCAGCCACGGTGCTGGCAGCGCAAATTGCCGTCAGCGACGACTGTATCGCCGATGTCAAACAATTCATCCTCGATCGGCTGCAGTCGTGGCTGGAGCAGCAGGGCATTGGCGTGCTGACTTTCCGCGCAGTTGCTGCCATCAGCAATCACGACCTGCTGGACATGCAGCGCCGCATGACTGCATTGCAGTCGTTCGCTGATGCCGAACCTGATGCCGCCGCCAGCCTGGCCGCTGCCAACAAACGTGTGGTCAACCTGATGGCCAAGTCAGCTGCAGATGACAACGCCGAAACACAGATGGTTGCCAGCGAATTGCTGCAACAGCCAGAGGAACTGGCTTTGCAC
>CAZHRH010000193.1:0-3673 GCA_964534475.1 uncultured Wenzhouxiangellaceae bacterium | reverse complement strand
CATTTTCATACCCTGACGGCCTCTCGCTACGTCGCTCATGAATAATCCAGGCTAGGGTGTCGGCGACGCTGCGCGAATGACGCCGCCGGACAATCCAGTCTGCCGACAGTGAGGCATAAAGCTTGCAGGCGCTGACTGCTGATAATGCACTTATGCAACGGCAGCATTTCATCATAGCCGCAGATGTCGAAGGCTACTGAGTGGCAGCGTGCTCGATCGGGTAAAGAAAATCTGCGGAAGGCCTTGGCTTTTGCGGATCATCTGTACTATAATGGTCTGCTCAGTCGAGTAGAGTGTGACTGACAACCAGTCTAGTGGCTGGTGAGACCTATGCTGCCGGTGCGTGGACCGGAATAAACTCTGACCCGGAAACCTTGAGCATTCAATGGTTTTCGGGTTTTGCCGTTCCTGAAGACCAGCTGTTTTCGGATTTGAGCCAGCAGCCGTTATCGGCAGCCTGTGCTTGATCATGGTCTGGCATTCGGGGATGCTGCTATACATCAACCCAGACGATGAATTGAGACAGATATGGCAACAGTCAACCAATTGGTACGCAAGGCACGCAAGCCGAAAGTATACAAGAGTAATGTGCCGGCGCTGGAAAGCTGCCCGCAGAAGCGTGGCGTGTGCACGCGTGTCTACACCACGACACCGAAGAAGCCGAATTCGGCGCTGCGAAAAGTTGCCCGTGCACGGCTGACCAATGGTTTTGAAGTGACCGCCTACATCGGTGGCGAAGGACATAACCTGCAGGAGCACTCGGTGGTATTGATCCGCGGTGGTCGCGTCAAGGATCTGCCCGGTGTTCGTTATCACGTAGTGCGTGGCAGCCTTGATACTGCCGGCGTTAATGATCGCAAACAGGCGCGTTCCAAGTATGGCGCCAAGCGCCCCAAGAACTGATCCGCAGCCTTATTTGAACTGAGACACAACTATGTCACGCAAACACAGTAATTTTCATCGCGACGTTTTGCCGGATCCCAAGTTTCACAGCGAAATGATCACGCGCTTTGTCAATATGGTCATGAAAAGCGGCAAAAAGTCTGTCGCGGAAAGGATCGTGTACGGCGCCATTGACGAGATCGTTGCAAAGAAAGCCGGTGAACCGCTGGAGATGGTTGAGCAGGCGCTGGAGAAGGTTAGCCCGCTGGTGGAGGTCAAGTCACGCCGTGTTGGTGGTGCAACCTATCAGGTGCCGGTTGAAGTGCGCCCCAAACGGCGCACAGCGCTGGCCATGCGTTGGGTTATTGATGCCGCCCGCAAGCGCAGCGAGAAGAACATGCCCAAGCGCCTTGCTGGTGAATTGATGGACGCGTCCGAAGAGCGTGGTGCTGCCGTGCGCAAGCGCGAGGAAATTCATCGCATGGCTGAGGCCAACAAGGCGTTTTCGCACTACCGCTGGTAAGCGCGGCAGAACGCACAGGTATGATCATGGCTCGCAGGACTCCCATCGAACGTTATCGCAATATCGGCATCATGGCGCACATTGATGCCGGTAAGACGACGACGACCGAGCGCGTGCTGTTTTATACCGGCATTTCCCACAAGATCGGCGAAGTGCATGACGGCAACGCGATCATGGACTGGATGGAGCAGGAGCAGGAGCGCGGTATCACCATCACTTCCGCTGCCACCACCTGTTTCTGGTCGGGCATGGACAAGCAGTTTGACGAGCACCGGATCAACATCATTGATACGCCGGGGCACGTTGATTTCACCATCGAAGTAGAGCGCAGTCTGCGCGTGCTGGATGGCGCTGTGTTCGTGCTGTGCGCGGTCGGTGGCGTCGAGCCGCAGTCAGAAACGGTCTGGCGTCAGGCCAATAAATACCATGTGCCGCGCCTGGCCTTTGTTAACAAGATGGATCGCGCCGGTGCTGATTTCAGCCGCGTGGTGGCGCAACTGGAAAAACGCCTCGGCGCCAAGGCTGTGCCGCTGCAGCTTCCGGTTGGTGCCGAAGATGATTTTCAGGGTGTGGTCGATCTGATCGGCATGCAGGCGATCTACTGGGATAACGACGATATGGGTGCCACGTTCCAGACCGGCCCGATCCCCGAGGCGTTGCAGGATGCTGCCAGCAGCGCTCGCGAGATGCTGCTGGAAAGCGCCGCCGAAGCCAATGAAGAGTTGATGGACAGATATTTGAGCGCCGAAGGCATGGACCGGGATGAAATCATCACCGGTCTGCGCCAGCGCACCATCAACCTGGAAATCGTGCCGGTATTGTGCGGCAGTGCGTTCAAAAACAAGGGCGTGCAGGCATTGCTGGACAAAGTTGTCGAATTGCTGCCGGCGCCGAATGACGTGCAGGCCATCCGTGGCGAAAACAGCAAGGGCGAGCCGGATGAACGTCACAGCGTCGATGACGAACCGTTTGCCGCGCTGGCGTTCAAGGTGGCAACCGATCCCTTTGTCGGCACGCTGACATTTTTCCGGGTCTATTCCGGTGTGCTCAACTCCGGCGACACGGTGCTGAACACGATCAAGAACAAGAAAGAGCGCATCGGTCGACTGCTGCAGATGCACGCCAACTCGCGCGACGAGGTGAAACAGGTTTGCGCCGGTGATATAGCCGCGGCAGTTGGGCTCAAGGATGTTACCACCGGCGAAACCCTGGCAGCGATTAACGCGCCGATCATCCTTGAACGGATGGAATTTCCGGAGCCTGTTATAGCGGTGGCGGTGGAACCCAAAACCAAGGCCGACCAGGAAAAAATGAGCACTGCCCTGGCCAAGCTGGCGCAGGAAGACCCCTCGTTTCGGGTGCGTACCGACGATGAGTCCGGGCAGACCATCATTTCCGGCATGGGTGAGTTGCATCTGGATATCATCATCGACCGCATGAAACGCGAGTTCAAGGTCGAGGCCAATGTCGGCCAGCCGCAGGTGGCCTATCGCGAGACGATACGCAATACGGTCGAGGCAGAAGGCAAGTTCGTGCGTCAATCCGGCGGTCGCGGTCAATATGGACACGTCAAGATCCGCATGTCGCCACTGCCGGATAGTGCCGGCTTTGAGTTTGTTAATTCGATTGTCGGTGGTGCCGTGCCGCGTGAGTACATCGGGTCGGTCGAGCAGGGTGTCGAAGACCAGTTGCAAAATGGTGTGCTGGCAGGCTTCCAGCTGGTGGATTGCCGGGTGGAGCTGCTGGATGGCTCTTATCACGAAGTCGACTCCAACGAAATGGCGTTCAAGATTGCCGGATCAATGGCGGTTCGTGACGCTGCGCTGAAAGCCGGTGCTGTGTTGCTGGAGCCGATCATGAACGTGGAAGTAGTGACGCCGGAAGACTACATGGGCGATGTCATGGGTGATCTCAATCGTCGCCGCGGCGTGGTGCAGGGCATGGAAGATGTCGCAGCCGGCAAAACCATCCGCGCCCAGGTGCCGCTGGCAGAAATGTTTGGCTATGCCACAGACTTGCGATCACAGACGCAAGGCCGTGCCACCTACACCATGGAATTTGACAGCTATGCAGAAGCGCCCTCCAGCGTTTCTGAGGCCATTATCAGAAAAACCGCTTGAGCACTGGACGCCGGCTGATTAACGACAGTCGGTGACAGATATTTTGACTATTCAACACAACGACGAAACAGCAGTAACTGAGGATTCATAACCATGTCCAAGGAAAAATTTGAACGTTCCAAGCCGCACGTCAACGTTGGCACCATCG
>CAZHRH010000192.1:2476-3838 GCA_964534475.1 uncultured Wenzhouxiangellaceae bacterium | reverse complement strand
CGTGCCGGAATGACATAGTCCAGCCGCACCCGGCCCTTGCCATCCGGGCGCAGATCACGCAGCTCAGCTTTGCGCTCGCCGAGCTTTTCCATCACCGCACCCTGATAGGCTTCTTCCAGATCCACCACCAGGCTCTCGTAGGGTTCCTGTTGCCCTTCATCGGTCTCGCGCAGCACCACTTCCGGCCGCGATACGGCGATCTCGTAACCTTCCCGACGCATGGTTTCCAGCAGGATCGACAGATGCAGCTCACCGCGACCGGAGACACGGAATTTTTCCGGATCATCCAGTTGCTCAATGCGCAAAGCCACGTTGTGACTGGCCTCGCGCAACAGGCGCTCCTGTATCTGGCGACTGGTCAGGTACTTGCCTTCCTTGCGGGCGAATGGCGAATCATTGACGCGGAAGATCATGCTGATGGTCGGCTCATCCACGGTCAGCACCGGCAACTGCTCGACCGCGTCACGCGCACACAGCGTATCGGAAATGCGCAAGCCCTCGACCCCGGTCACGGCGATGATGTTGCCGGCTTCAGCCTGTGCCACCTCGACCCGATCCAGACCATGAAAGCCCAGCACCTGCAGCACGCGAGCGTTGCGCGTCTTGCCATAGCGATCCATTACCGTGATCGGCATATTGGTTTTCACCACCCCACGCTGTACCCGGCCAATGCCGATGACACCGACGTAACTGGAATAATCCAGCGTGGTAATGCGCATCTGAAACGGGCCGTCGGCATCCACCTGTGGCGCTGGCACCTGGCGGGTGATGATCTCGAACAAGGGCTGCATATCGCCTTCGGTAATGTTCGGATCCAACCCGGCATAGCCCTGCAAAGCCGAACTGTAGATGATCGGAAAATCCAGTTGCTCGTCAGAAGCCCCGAGATTGTCAAACAGATCAAAGGTCTGCTCCATGACCCAGTCCGGTCGCGCGCCGTCGCGGTCGATCTTGTTGATCACCACAATCGGCTTGAAGCCCATGGCAAAGGCCTTCTGCGTGACGAAACGCGTCTGCGGCATCGGCCCGTCCACGGCATCGACCAGCAGCAGCACCGAATCCACCATCGACAGCACGCGCTCCACTTCGCCGCCAAAATCGGCGTGGCCTGGTGTATCGACAATATTGATGTGGTAGTCATGCCAGGTGATGGCGGTGTTTTTAGACAATATGGTGATGCCGCGCTCACGCTCGAGATCATTGGAATCCATGATCCTATCGGGGGCATCGGCGCGCTCGTCCAGCGTGCCGGACTGGCGCAACAATTGATCAACCAGCGTGGTTTTGCCATGATCAACGTGCGCAATAATGGCAATATTGCGAAGTTTGCTAGTCATTGGAGAGTTTCGGCGGGGATTGATG
>CAZHRH010000192.1:0-2376 GCA_964534475.1 uncultured Wenzhouxiangellaceae bacterium | reverse complement strand
CATCAATATAGTAGTCAGTACATGACCATGGATCGATGGACCAATCTGCTCACCCTGCTGGCGGCGATGATCGCCATCGTCACCATCCTGCTCATCGGCGCGCCGCAGCAAGCGCAATGGTGGCGCAGTGCCATCGGGCCGGCGGCCTGGGCGCTGTCGCCGTATGCGGTGATGTGGCTACTGAACAATGTCATTGTCGCTGAACAGCGCCAGCGGGACATGGTGCTGCTGGCTACCATCAGCGCCATGCTGCTGCTGGAATGCGCGCACATCGGCCTGATTGTGTCTGGCCACGATGACACCAGCCTGGCCAGCAGATTGCAGCAATTGCCACTGCTGCAGTTGCTGGTTGCTGTCACTGGTGGCGCCATCGCCTATCTGCTACCGGTGGTCAGCCACAGGCATCAGGCTGATTGAATCCGGCCCGCCGTGGGGCCGGAATGGTGGCACATGCAGGCTGATTTGATTCAACCCAGCGCCGCCGGCTTGTATTGTCCGGCCGGTGATTTCTACATTGATCCCATGCGCCCGGTGGCCCGCGCTGTGGTCACCCATGCCCACGCTGACCATACCCGTGGCGGCATGGGTAGATACTGGTGCAGCCGGGCGGGAGAGGCGATCACCCGCCAGCGTGTGCATGCCGATGCCGACATCAGCGCGCTGGATTATGGCGAAGCAGTGGATTTTGGTCCGGTGCGGGTCAGCCTGCATCCGGCCGGACACATTCTTGGCTCGGCACAGATCCGTGTTGCCCATGCTGATCAGGTCTGGGTCGTTTCCGGCGACTACAAGCGCGGCAGCGATCCCACCTGCACGCCGTTCGCAGCGCAGGCATGCAATGTGTTCATCACCGAAAGCACGTTTGCGCTGCCGGTGTATCGCTGGCAGCCCACCGCTGAAGTCGTGGCAGAAATATACCGCTGGTGGCAGCACAATGCCGCCAATGGTCAGCCCAGCGTGCTGTTCTGTTATGCCCTGGGCAAAGCGCAGCGGGTGCTGGCGCATCTGTTGCAGCACAGCAACAGGCGAGTCTGGTTACATGGCGCCATGACCCATCTGGTGCAGGCCTACCGCGACGCCGGTGTGGCCATGATCGACACCAAGCCGGTGAGCAAGGCCGACAGAAAATATCGCTTCGAGCAGGATCTGATTCTGGCCCCGCCGTCGGCGGCCGGCAACACCTGGATGCGCCGCTTCCCGCGCCACGTCTCCGGCTTTGCTTCCGGCTGGATGCGCATTCGCGGCAACCGGCGTCGGCGCGGCTACGATCGCGGATTTATCCTGTCCGATCATGCCGACTGGCCGGAACTGCTGGACACCATTGACGCCACCGGCGCTGAACGCATCATCATTCACCACGGCCGCGGCGACGCATTGCTGCGCCATCTGCAGGAACAGGGACGCCGGGCAGAGCAGTTCCAGACCCGCGTGCGCGCTGAAAACAATCGCAGCGACGACGATCCTGAAGAGGACTGAGATGCAGCAGTTCGCCGATCTCTACCGCCAGCTCGATGAGACCACCGCTACCAGCCGCAAAGTGGCCGCGATGGTGGCGTATTTTCAGCATGCACCGGCTGCGGATGCTGCCTGGGCGGTGTATTTTCTCAGCGGCAAGCGTCTGCGCCGACTGATCAACACCCGCGAGTTGCGCGAGTGGACGGCAAGCGCCAGCGGCCTGCCCTTGTGGCTGGTGGAAGAAAGTTACGAACATGTCGGGGATCTGGCCGAAACCATGGCCCTGCTGCTGCCGGAGGACGCGCCCGATCAGCCTAATCAGCATGCGCAGCCGAACAGACAACCAGACGCATTGCAGCACTGGGTGGAGCAGCGCCTGCTGCCGCTCAAGTCCCTGCGCGATGACAACGAACGTCAACAGGCTGTAATGGCCATGTGGCAGGCAATACCCGCGAACCAGCGCCTGGTGCTGAACAAGCTCCTCACCGGGGCTTTTCGCGTGGGCGTGTCCCGACGCCTGGTGACGCGCGCGCTGGCCGCGGTCGCAGGTGTCGACAGTACATTGATCGCACATCGATTGATGGGTGACTGGCAACCCACAGCAGCCTCGTTCACGGCTTTAATCGACCCCGAACCGCAGGCGTTTGATCGCGCCGCACCGTATCCGTTTTATCTGGCCTCGCCATTGCCGGGTGCAGCCAGCGAACTGGGTGCAATTGATGATTGGGTTGCCGAGTGGAAATGGGACGGCATCCGCGCCCAACTGATCCGGCGCGCGGATGCCTGTCACATCTGGTCACGCGGCGAGGAATTGCTCAGCGGGCGTTTTCCGGAACTGGAAGACGCTGCCACCTCGTTGCCGGAGAACTGCGTACTGGACGGAGAAATCGTCGCCTGGCGCGACGGCCAGCCACTGCCGTT
>CAZHRH010000191.1:0-3852 GCA_964534475.1 uncultured Wenzhouxiangellaceae bacterium | reverse complement strand
CGTGAAATGCGCGATGTGCACCCGTTTCTGGTGCTCTCGCCCAAAGCCTTCAACCAACGCACCTCACTGGTGATTGGCCTGCCCATGACAACAGCAGACTACAACGCAGACAACCCCTTCGCCGTAGCCGTCGGCGTGGCCAAAGGGCGCAAAGCCGGCCAGACCAGTTATGTGCTTTGCCATCAGCCCAAATCCTTCGACTGGCGACTGCGCAGCGGCGCACCGCATCCGCTGAAAAAATTGACCGATGCCCGCTTTGCCGAGGTGCTTGCTCTGCTTAACCAGATTGTAAGGTTGGCTTGAGGATGTGATGATGGGCATGGGTGTTCTGTGATACTGTATCTGAAACTAAACTATGAGTCGAATATTTCTGGTTGGTGTGCGAGGTGAGAGCCAAAACAATGATGATGGTTCATCTCGTCAAGATATCGTTCGTCGCTTACGTCCCAATGATACTGTGCACCTAGTTGCTGACCCAACCAATGAGTTTGGTAGATTTGCAATAAAGGTTATGACTCATTCCGCGAAATGGGCGACGGACCAAGCGTCCGCTGGATTGAGCTGCTACAGCGCACCGCGCGTGCCGTCAGGTTTGCAAACAAAGTAATAGTGGTTCTGGCCTTCATCCTCGCTTTCGTCAACCAGAACCAATCCTTCCGACTCTACTATCTTGCGATATACATCAGACCCTAGCGAAACAGACCTCCGCCCAGTGAGATTGTCTAGCCACTCACATGCTTGATGCGGTGCAGTGAACAAAAACTTTCCACCTGGCATCAATGCCAATGCGACCTTGTGGAGCAGAGTTACCTGAACATCCGGTGCAAGCAGGAACATCAAGCCCCACGCAATTACACCCTCGAACCTGCGCCCGAAAAAATAAGACTCTTCGATTGCGCAGCACTCTACCGTTGTATTGGGGAAGCGGGTACGAAACGCCGCGATAAGACTTCTCGATGCATCAATGCCGTAAACATCTAACCCTTCGTCGATAAGAGCTTTTGATATAGGCAGACCATGGCCGCAACCCAAATCCAGAACAGAGGCGTTCTGCGGCAGCGATTTGGCCCAGTTGCGTGCGGTGGCGACACCGATCGCTGATCTGCTCCGGATCGACATGAAATCTTCGGAGACGCTCTCGTAGCCGTTGGACTGATCTGCATGGATAATGGTCGTCATCTCCGTGGGATTGATATTCGCAGTGCGGTCTAACAGGAAGTTATACGGCGCTTCCATTGGCAGCTTGAATAAAGGCCTTGAACCCACCATACGCCATCCTTTCAGCATCGAAACCTGAGTCAAGGGAAGCAAACAACTCTGCCATTCTGGAATCAACCGCAACTTTTGCGTTCGCCGCATCACGTGCTGCACGTGATGCAAAAACAACCCAGCCAAATATGATGGTTTCGTCCTCACTTGCCGCAAGGAGATTATCGAAAGAGCGCGTTCCTTCCAGCGTCATGTCGTCACCAGTGTATTCGTAGTAGGCGAGCGCACCATGTTCTCTCCAAATCTCGGCAACGGATTCAGCAAGTGCCTTGTATTGATCAAGATGACCAGTAGCGATTGGGAAAGCAAAACCATCAATGTAGTGGGACATAAATCCTCCATTCACCTAAGCTTGCGTGGCGATCTCGTGCAAGCCAGTTTGGAGCCAGTTTGGGACACGAGCCAGTTTGAGACATCCGAGCCAGTTTGAGACATCCACACTCCGTAGCCAATATCCTACAGCATTTTCAGCCTTTTGCCATAGTCATTGGCCTTGGTATTCGGGCTTGCTGAAGTCTCGTTTCATCAGTTTTTAGCATGACATTACCAAGATCAAGCCTGGTTTCGATGGCTTCAATGCCCTACTATCACTGCGTCGGGCGCTGTGTGCGCCGGGCTTTTCTCTGCGGACAGGGGATCACTTCTCTGGCCGCAGCTTCGAGCATCGTCGTGGCTGGATCTTGGAGCGTCTGGCTTTGCTGCTTGATCCGGAAAGATTGGTTCCATTAGGTCATTGGTAGAAAAAGATCGATCCGCGAGTCTGCCATCAAGCTGCGCAAACGCTTTCTGCAGGGCATTGCTGCTGCGGAGCGATTGTTTCCGCAGCGGATTTAGCTGAATCCCCATTCAATCACCTTGATCGGCATATGCCGTGTTTGGCGTGCCTGTGATTTGGGTTTTGCTGCTGGATTTGGCTGTTACACATATTGCCTGGTAGAATCAAGCGAATTCATGCAAGCGCGAATGCTCTGATGCTGATTGGTTCTTTACTTTCAGGGGTGTGGGTGTCCTGTTTCTCTGTTTATCGCGATTGAGTGCTGCCCGGCACGGTTCCCCCGCAAGGAGTGAAGGCGGTTTCCGGGTGGCGTCCGCAGGTCGTCCAGCCGTATTGCCAGATGCACATACTCCAGCTTGCGTACCGCGCGACGAGCCACATCAGGTGGAAAGCCGCGAGCGGTGCCTTTTACGAACAGATCGGCTGTGCGTTTGTCCGCAAAAGTCTTGATCATGCTTTAATGTAGTGCGTCACGTGACAAATGTCAATGGCGGTGCTTACATTGTTGCCGCATACCCAATGATGCTAATTTGCAATGCCCTGTAGATGCCCGATAAGCAGTAGCAATTGGATGCGTACAAGCCTTCCCGGGAACGCCGAGCCCAGCTCGGCAAGATTTGTGCGTTACTGCAAACCAATCTTCTGCTTGGCATGAGCGTGTAGTCCCGGCTTCCCGTTCCTGTGTCCTTTGCAGGTTTCAAGTCCTGTATCCCTTGGCCCTAACAAATAAATAATAATATTCTATCGACAATATGACCTGACAAATCTTCTAATTTCGCTCAGCTCTTCTTTGTTATCTTGTTGACGATGATAATGTTGGCTCTTCACTAAATCGTGTGGGTAGCGTCATTTGGAGACTGCATCCGGATATAAGTCGAGGCCTCCGAGTTGGAAGTAAATAGCGGCCCTGAATCGTTCTCGGTTTCGAAAGCCTCTCGCATCCCGCTTGAGCTTCTGGATCATGGTGTTGAAGCCCTCGGCTCGGGCGTTGGTTGCCCCGGTCACCACGGCGGTAACGATCCCGTCGAGATGCTTTTTGATCATCCGGGCCACCTTCTTGATCGGCTCCAGGCGAGACCGGATCGCCCAGCTGTACCATTCCTGCCAGCCGCGTCTGGCCCAGCCGCGAGATTGATAGTCCCAAAGGCACATCGCATGCGTCTTGATCGCCCAGGCTCGCGCCGTTTTCAGGTTGGCCGACTTCAGGCCGCTGAAGTGTTCCCATGCCTTGTCGGTCATGCGGTCAGGATGCTGCAGCCAAAGGTATCGAGTCTTGGTCAGCGGCGACTCATCCAGCGTGGCCTGCAACGCCTTGTGCTCGGCCCGGCGTACTTGGTCGACCGCATCGCCCAGGTGCTTGGCGACATGAAACTTGTCGAACGCGATCTTGGTCCAGGCATCTGGAACGTGCGCTGCTGTAGAGCGAACGTAGGCCGGCCACATGTCCATCGCCACCGTCTTGAGCTTGGCCAGCATCTCGGCAGGCTGAGCGCCGTACCATGTATCAAGGACCTCCCGGCCGCGGCCATCGGCCACGTGCAGCACGCGGTTGCCCGCACTGATGACCGTCACGTACTCATGTCGGCGCTGAAACGAGGTCTCGTCGATCCCGATAGCCTCCGGGAAGGCCTGCTCTCGCCGCGCCAGTCCGCGGCGAACCGCGCGTTCCTGTACGCCAGCAACGGCCGACCAGCCCAGATCAAGCCGCTTCGCGACTTCGGATATCGTCGCCATATATAGACGCCTCCCAATTGTCAACCAATAAATGTCATGGTGGTACGCCTGATGGTGGCGAGTTTTCTGCCATG
>CAZHRH010000190.1:0-3855 GCA_964534475.1 uncultured Wenzhouxiangellaceae bacterium | reverse complement strand
CGCCGCCAGCAGATCATCGACAACCTGATGCACGGGCCGGTGCAGATCGAGCTGCGCCTGACCGAGTCGACCAATGTGCGCACCGAGCCGCCACTGCCGCGCACTTTTGTGCTGAAGCGTGGCTACAGCGGCGAGCTGGTGCGCTATCTGCCGCAGCGCAAGGATCGCAGCTGGCGTTATCAGGTCACCTCGCGCTATGTCCCCGGCATGCCCGGAGTGCGTCCTGATCGTGAACATCGTTATCTGCCGCCGTGGCCTGCGGGTCAACAGTTCATTGTCAGCCAGGGGTTTCACGGCAAGACCACGCACAACAGCCCGGATGCGATCTATGCCGTGGACTTTCCGATGCCGGTGGGTACGCCCATCGTGGCCAGCCGCGAAGGCGTGGTGATGGAAGTGCACCAGGATTACTATGGTGCCGGCCAGGACCGCGAGCGCTTTGGTGCCCGCGCCAATGCCATCCGCATTCACCACGCCGATGGCAGCATGGCCATCTATGCGCATCTGGATGTGGAGAGCGCGCTAGTGCAGCCCGGTGACGTGGTGCTGGCAGGCGAGACCATCGCCCGTTCCGGCAACACCGGTTTTTCCTCCGGCCCGCATCTGCATTTTGCCATTCAGGTCAATGCCGGCATGCGGCTGGAGTCGATTCCATTTCGCTTTCTGCAGTCAGGTGGAAAGCTGCTTGAGCCACTGACCGGCACACGCATTAGCGGAGTGCGTCCCTGATGTCTTATCTGCAACAACTGCAATGCAGCATCAGCGATGCATTTTATCCGGCTGATCAGCTGCAGCAGTTGTCCCCGGCCGGCCGGCCCCTGCTGTGCCGCTACGATCTGGCGCGCATGCGCAGCGAGGTCGATCGCGATGTGTTTGCCACCCGTGCCGGCGGTTTCTGGTGTTATGAGGAGCTGCTGCCGTGCCGGGATTATGCCGCAGTGCCGCGCCTGGGAGAAATCAAAACACCATTGATTCCGGTTCGGCATGCGCGCATGCGTTTGACCATCAAGGATGAAGGCCGTCTGCCCACCGGCTCGTTCAAGGCGCGCGGGCTGGCGCTGGCGGTGGCCAGAGCGCGCGAGTTGGGTCTGAACAAGCTGGCCATGCCCAGCAACGGCAATGCCGGCGCCGCGCTGGCGGCTTATGCCAGCCGCTGTGGCATGCGCTCGCTGGTGGTGTGCCCGGCCGACAACACGCCGCAGATGAACATTGACGAAATCCGCCTGCAGGGCGCCGAGCTGGAACTGCTCGACGGCATGATCGACGACTGCGGCAAACGCGTGCGCGAGTTGATCGCCGGCAGCGACTGGTTTGATGTTTCCACGCTGAAAGAACCGTATCGGCTGGAAGGCAAGAAAACCATGGGTCTGGAACTGGCCGAGCAATACGGCTGGAAGCTGCCTGATGTCATCGTCTATCCCACCGGTGGCGGCACCGGCCTGATCGGCATGTGGAAAGCGTTTCAGGAATTGATCGCGCTGGGCTGGCTGGAGCAGTCACAGCTACCGCGCATGGTGGCGGTACAGGCCACTGGCTGCGCGCCGATCGTGCGTGCCTTCGACGAAGGTGCCGAGGAAGCTACCCGTTGGGACAATGCCGCTACGCTGGCGGCGGGTATCCGCGTGCCGGCTGCGGTAGGCGATCGGCTCATGTTGCAGACGCTGCGTGACTCCGCCGGCACCGCGATTGCTGTCAGCGATGACGATATCGTTGCAGCCTGGAAGCAACTGGCCCGCGACGAAGGTCTGCTGCTGTGCCCGGAGGGTGCTGCGACGCTGGCGGCGGCGCAGCAGTTGTCTGCCTCCGGCTGGATTGAAGCGGATGCAGACGTGCTGCTGTTCAACTGCGCCACCGGTCTGAAATATCCGCTGCCGGATTGACGTTGGCATGGATGCAGATGCAGGCGGTTAAATCCAGACCCTGAACGCAGTCATGCGTAACGGCAGTGCCGAGCGCATGCGCCAAGAAACATGTTCAGTCCAGCTTGAGCTCCTGGCTGCTGTCCAGTGTCAGTCCATCCTCAGTGATACGCAGCGTATTAAAGCTTTGTCCAAATTGCCGCGTATAACTACTGCTGTCTTCTAACAGTTTTTGCATGGACTGAGCTTGCTGATAGGCTTCCGGATCATCTTCTTCGGCCGCGGCTGATGCCATGGTTTGCTGTATAAAGTCCTGGTAGAGTTGGTTATATCGGCGCACGTCGATGCCGGCTGTCAGCATGGTTTTGCTGCCCGCATCACTGCCTTGCAGCATTTCTGCCAGACCCGCCGTACTGCTCTCACCGTAGCTGATGCCGATGGCTTTTTCGGTCAGCGCCGCATACACCGGGCGCTTGAGCATGCCCATGTCCGGCACATCAATCGGCTGCGGCTCGGCGCCGGGTTGCAGATCGACGCCATTGAGCTGCGGTAGAAACATCTGCCCCATGCCCAGCAGCATCTGCGCATTGCCGGTGTACAGCGCGAAGCTGGTATCCAGTTCGTCGAGCATGGCAGCGGCATCAAAATTGTCCTCGGCAAAGCTGATATTGCCGATTTCGGCAACCTGCATGGCAAAACCGGTCATGTTGCCGACAAAAGGCGGCAGCGGTGTGTTGGCAGCATCCACAATTTGTTGGGCAGTGTCGTTGAGTCCATGCAGTTGCCGGCACTGAAAAGGATCAGCCAGGCTGTTTTCAGCCAGTGTACGCATTGCCTTGATGGTATTGCCTACATTGATGTTGACTGCCATGTTGAATATGCCGCGCGGATCGTTGCCGATCGGGGCATCGCCGAGCATGGCCTGCATCAGTTCTTTGCTGCGCTGATCAAGAGCGGTCACGACACGCGTGTTGTAGGCCTGCCTGGTGAATTCAGTCAAACCCAGACTGATCTGCGGCACGCGGCTGAGCAGGTCATTCATTTCCGCCGAGCAGACCGGATCGTTAACAAAATCCAGCATCTGCTGCAGGTCCTCATCATCGTCAGTGTTGGCGGCGAGCTCTGCCAGCATGGCGTGGGTTTGCGTGGTTTCATCGGCAAGCACGTCGTATATTGCGGCGGGCTTGATAAAGCCGCTGCCCGTATTGGCGAAACCGTACTGCTGGTTCATTTGTTCCACTGCGGCTGCCGTCATCGGCAGGGCCGGGTAATCGGCGCCGAAAATCTGTCCAAGATAGGCTGCTGCGTGGGCGTCGGGCAGTGTACTCATGGTGAAGCGGTCAGCAGCAACATGCCAGTAGATTTTCACCGGGATGTCGTCATCACCGGCATGGATGGTATTGACCGTTGAGCTGTCGACTTCCAGCACTTCAGCAGTCAGATTTACCGCATCCACAGCATCGAGAACCAGCGCCTCCAGCTTGGCCTGATCGGCCACCGGCAGGCTGATCACCGGAAACAGTTCCTGCGCATAAATCAGTATTTGCCCCTGCCTGGACAGGCCGGTTTTATCTTCCCATTGCTCAGGTGTTTCTACATCATTCAAATAAGCCAGCAATGTCTTTTGCATGCCCATGAATTGTTCTACATCGGCCTGATCGACATCCTCGGGAAACGGTGGCTCATTGATGATGGATTCCAGGCCGGCTCTCATTGGCACAATGACCTGTTGCCAGGCGATTTGCTGCAGTTCCGGGTCGATGTTTTCAGTGTTGCTGTAGAAAAAGGCGGTATCTGCCGGCACGCGGGCGTAGATGTCTGCATCGGCCTTATCGGTTTCGGCCTTATCCTTGCCGCAGCCGGACAGCAGCAGAAGACAAACGCAAAGAGTGGTTGTGTAGATTTTCATCATGATTTTATCCTCTAGTGTTTTACAACACTATAACACCTGTTCAGGTTTTTGCATCAAGTAGTCTATGCCATTGGTCATGATTGA
>CAZHRH010000189.1:0-3875 GCA_964534475.1 uncultured Wenzhouxiangellaceae bacterium | reverse complement strand
GGACGAAAAATCAGTTCCAGCAGAGGCCATTGGATTAGTGTAAACAGGCCCTAACAGCTGTCAAAGCAGAGACGCTTAACGACCCAGAATGCTTTTCGCCGCCTTCAGCGCGCTGGCATCGTCGGGACGCTCTGGCACGGCAACACCGCGCTGCACCGCCGGGCGCTGACCAACTCGCTGCAGCCAGCTCGACAGAAACTGCAGCCCGTCCAGGCTGACGCCGCTCCAGTTGTGGATGCGCACCCACGGCCAGGTGGCGATATCGGCGATGCTGTAGTCACCGGCCAGATAATCGTGCTGGCGCAGATGACCGTTCATGACCTCATACAGGCGCCGGGTTTCGCGCTGGTAGCGCTGGATCGCTGCCGGAATAGTCTGCGGAAAATAGCGCGTGAACACATTCGCCTGGCCCTGCATCGGCCCGACCCCGCCCATCTGGAACATCAGCCACTGCATCACGCGTGAGCGCGCCTTGCATTCGCTGGGCAGCAGGCGGCCGGTTTTCTCGGCCAGATAAATCAGAATCGCGCCGGATTCGAACACGGCGAAATCACCCGCATCGCGATCCACGATGGCCGGAATGCGGCCATTCGGATTGATCGCGAGATACTCAGGTGTCTTTTGCTCCATCGCGCCGAGGTTCAGCGCATGCACCTGGTAGTCCAGGCCCAGTTCCTCCAGCATGATGGAGACCTTGTGGCCGTTGGGGGTGGCGGCGGTAAACAGATCAATCATGTTTTATCCTTGTTGCTGCAGGCGGGTCCTGCCGAGGGACGCTGCGAGTACGTCCTGGTAAGCTCGACTGCGGCCATCCCTGGCCACAGATGCCCCCGGCAGGAGCCACCTTCACCTCTTTAGATTTGGGCGCGCGTGGGCTGAATAGTTATCTTTAATCAATAACATTGCCATCGGCCATAACGAAATCAACCGTCTGCAACACGCTGACGTCCTGCAGCGGATCAGCGCTGACAGCAATGATGTCGGCGGCAAAGCCGGGTGCGATCTGACCCAGTGTCTCACTTTGATTCAGCACCGTGGCAGCATGGATGGTGGCGCTTTGCAGCGCTTCTGCGGCCGGCATGCCGGCTTCGACCATATATACGAACTCCTGGGCATTGTTACCATGCGCAGACACGCCGGTATCGGTGCCAAAAGCGATCTTGACACCATTCTTGTAGGCATTGCTGAAGGTCTCGGTTATCACCGGGCCGATGCGTGCCGCCTTGTCGCGCACCACGGGCGGAAAGTAGCCGTCTTCTTCGGCCTTGGTGCCGACAAACATGCCGGCACTGATGGTTGGAACATACCAGGTGCCGCGCTGCTTCATTTCGCGCATGATTTCATCGGTCATGAAGGTGCCGTGCTCAACCGTGGTGATGCCGGCGCGCACGGCGCGTAACATACCCTCGGCACCATGCGCATGCGCGGCCACGTGCATGCCGTAGTCATTCGCGGTGGCGATGATTGCGGTCAGCTCTGCGTCGGTGAATTGAGCGTTCTGGCCGCTGCTGGCCAGGCTTAACACGCCGCCTGTGGCGGTGATCTTGATCAGGTCCGAGCCATCCTTGTAGCGCTGGCGCACGGCTTCGCGGGCATCGGCCGGGCTGTTGACGACACCATCGCGCGGGCCGGGTGTCTTGTAGTCGTTCCACGGCATGCCATTGCTGCTATCGCCGTGACCACCGGTGCTGGCAATGGTGTTGCCGGCAGCAAAAATACGCGGACCGGTGATTTTGCCGCTGCGGATGGCATCGCGCAGCGCAATCGTCACCAGTCGATTGTCGCCGAGATCGCGCACCGTGGTGAAGCCGGCGGCCAATGTCTTGCTGGCGTTGCTGGCGGCATTGTAGGCATAGTCGGCTTCGCTCCAGGTAAAGCGGTGAATGTAGGAACTGGGACTGAGTTCATCAGACAAATGCACATGCAGATCGATCAGACCGGGCAGACAGGTTTGTGTGCTCAGGTCAATGACATCGACAACCGCGGGGCGCTCACTGGCGACGGCGCTGATGCGGCCGTCTTCCACGCTGACAAAGCGCTCGCTGAGCAGTTTGCCGCTGGCGGCGTCAAACACCTGACCGCAGTGCAACACCTTTTGATGATGCTCTGCCTGCGCCGTTATCGACAGCAGCAGTATGGCGAGTGTGAGGCCGGGTAAAGTTGCAGGTGATTTGGGCATATCAGTTTCTCCAAAAAAATAGGTTATTTTGCTTCGCTAGCTGGCTCCGATCAACTGGCACAGGCGACCCGTGAGTATGGCCAGATAATTACCCACAGCATAACCGATCAACGCCATCAGGATCGAGGCCGGCACCAGTGACTGGCGGTGATGTGCCGCCACCACCGGCGCCGAGGCGGCACCGCCGATGTTGGCGGCCGAAGCGATCGCCAGCGTGTGCACATCGACGCGGAAAATCTTCGCGCCGGCCAGAATGAACAGGCCATGGATGAAAATCCAGACATAGGCGGCGGCGACAAACCAGCCGATCGTGCCGAGGTCGCTGTCGGCCAGATTGGCGTGGGCACCAACGCTGGCCACAAACACGTAGATGATGGCCATGGCGAGCGGTTGCGCACCGGGCAGTTTGCTGGCGCGCGTGGTCGACAACAGCAGGCTGATGCTGGTCACCAGCAGGATCACCCAGGTGCTTTCGGTGATCACACGCTGACCTCCGAGGCTGATTTCCGGCAGTGTGGCTGCCAGCAACACGCTGACCCAGGTGGTGCTCAGCGCTATAACTGCGAGATACAGTATTTGCTGCATGCTCGGCGCATGGTCGGTCTCGGCCGCAGCCAGCGCAGCGCTTTCCATCTGCTCGATCCGGCCTGCTGGTACATTCGCCCAGCGGTTGAAGCGCTCGGCAAAAGCGCGCGAGCCCAGCAGCAAAGGCAGCCAGATGATGTAGACCATGTTGTCGGCGATGGCCGCCATGGTCATGTGCTCGGGCTTACCTTCCAGGCCGGCCCAGGCCGCGTTCATGTTGCCGGTACCGCCGATCCAGCTACCGCTCAAGGTGCCGAAAGCCGGCCATACCGAAGCATCCAGCACGCCGATGGAAATGCCCAGGGTGTAGGCCACCACGGCACCAACCATCACCCCGACGCTGCCAATCAGCATGACGAACACACCCTTGCCCATGATGCGCACGGCACCAGCGACATCGACTTTCAGCAGCATCAGCGCGATGAACAAGGGCAGACCATAAGTGCGCAGGCCGTCGTAGGCCGGGCTGCTGAACGGGATCACGCCGGTGTTGCTGAGAATGATTGGGGTGGCATAGATCCACAGCAGCGGCGGCAGGTAAGCGAAGATGCGCCAGCCGCTGGCCTGTTCCAGCCAGAAATAAAAGGCGGCGATGGCCACCAGCGCGGTCATCACGCCCAGCGGGCTGACGATCTGCAGTGGCTGGCTGCCGCTGCTGATGCGCAGCGCGATAACCAGGGCGAGAAATACCGCCAGCGCCAGTGCAGCGGCGGTGCTGATCAGTTGTTGTCTTGGCTCCTTAGGTTGCAGGACCACTACAATACCCAGGCCAGTATTGCCAGCGCGAGCAGCAAGCTGCTGAGTAGTATCAACATGCGCTGCAAAAGAGCATGGCCGGTGCTGGCTATTGCCACCGTAGCAGCAGCATTTCCGCTTCTGCTGCTGCGCACGCTCTGGTCAAGCTGGCGGCCGGCAATGGCCAGCAGCAGGTGGTGCTGCAGTTTGCCTTGATCCTGCTCATCGCCATGCGCGCGCCAGGCAGCCTGCACCAGATCAAAATCGCCGGAGATGGCGATCAGGCCAATCATCAATCTGTCCGCCGGCCATTCCAGCAGCCAGCACATTTGCCGCAGCCAGTGTTGTTGATGCGCATGCGCGGAGGATGTCGGCG
>CAZHRH010000188.1:0-3900 GCA_964534475.1 uncultured Wenzhouxiangellaceae bacterium | reverse complement strand
TGACCGTGATACAGCATCGGCATAAGCCCCGGCAGTAAATCTCATGACCGAAATAATTCGCAACGTGCGCGGCATGCCTGATGTGCTGCCAGAGCAAACGCCATACTGGCAGCATATTGAACAGACCGCGATGGCTCTGCTGCACAGCTATGGCTATGCTGAGCTGCGTCTGCCGCTGCTTGAAAGCACTGAGCTGTTTACACGCTCAATTGGTGCTGTCACCGATATCGTCGAAAAAGAGATGTATACTTTTGCCGATCGCAATGGCGACAGCCTGAGTCTGCGACCGGAGGGCACTGCCGGGGCGGTGCGCTGCATGATTCAACACGGTCTGCTGCACACTCCCGGTGCCAAAATCTGGTACCAGGGGCCAATGTTCCGACATGAGCGACCGCAGCGCGGGCGGCAGCGGCAATTCAGCCAGATTGGTGTCGAGGCCTTCGGTATTGCCGACGCCAGCATTGATGCTGAACTGATCATCATGAGCCGACGGCTGTGGCAACGGCTCGGGCTGGCCGATCAGCTCAGCCTGAAAATCAATAGCCTGGGCAATCGTGATGAGCGTCAAGCCTATCGCAAGCTGCTGCAGGACTGGTTGCGCCAGCATCAGGAGCAACTGGACGATGATTGCCGCAGACGTATGCAGACCAATCCACTGCGCGTGTTGGACAGCAAAAATCCCGCCATGCAGGATCTGCTCAAGCAGGCACCCACACTGTTGCAGCATCTGGGGCCGGACAGCCAAGCGCATTATGACCAGCTGCGTGCATTACTTGCAGCCAATGATATTGACTTTGTGCATGACGATCGTCTGGTGCGTGGTCTGGATTATTACTCGCACACGGTGTTTGAATGGCAGACCGAGGCGCTGGGTGCGCAGGGGACCGTCTGTGCCGGCGGTCGTTATGATGATCTGGTGGCGTTACATGGTGCCAGAGCCACGCCTGGCATCGGTTTCGCCATGGGGCTGGAACGTCTGGTCGATTTACTGCAGCAGCAACCAACACGTCAAGCCACGCCATTGCTTTATATTGTGGTCCAGGATCAGGCATTGCGCATCGCTGCGGTGCAGTTGCTTGAGCGCTGTCGCGACGCTCTCCCGGACGCCATCATGCTGCTGGATCATCTTGGCGGCAGCATGCGTGCGCAAATGAAACGCGCCAATCGCAGCCAGGCCAGGCTGGCTGTGATCGTTGCCGAGGCTGAACATCAGCGTGGCGAAGTCGTGCTGCGGCCGATGACGGCAGATCAACAGCAGCAGACTCTAGCGGTCGCTGAACTACCCTCCTGGCTGGCCAGTCAATATGGCAGCGAACTGTCCTGTTGATGATACACAGATTCTCAGGGGACTTGGACTTGGTTTGCAATTCCACGATAATGTCGAAATGACAATTCACTTAGCATACATAACAAATTGGAGATAGGGCATGGCCGTTGAGCTATACGACGATATTGAGCAGGCAGAACGCGTCAAACAATGGTTGCGTGACAATGGCAGCGGTATTGTCATCGGCCTGCTGCTGGCATTTGGCGGTATCTTCGGCTTCCGCTACTGGCAACAATACCAGATGCAGGAGAAGCTTGATGCCGCAGCCTACTACAACATCATCCAGCAGCAGTTACCGCAAATAACGGCAGCCGAGGATGACGATGAAAGCGCGAAAGTGGCGGTAGAGCAGGCGGCGTCCAAGCTCAAACAGGACTATGCCGATAATCTGTATGCGTCTTTGAGCAGTTTGCAGTTGGCCGATCAGCATCTGCAGCAGGGCGAGCTGGAAAGCGCTGTCGCAGAATTTGATTTTGTCATCAATGCTGCAGCGACGGGCTACATCACCAACATCGCGAAATTGCGCAAGGCCAGGGTGCTGATCGATCTGGAACAGGCCGATGCTGCCCTGCAGTTGCTGGATACGATCGCAGAGCCACAGCACTATGCTGCCCTGATAGCGCGTGTGCGTGGTGAAGCCTTCCTGGCCAAGGGCCAGACCGAGCAGGCGCTGGCGGCCTTCAATCAGGTAGAAAACGAGTTGGGCGGTACCCCGGACCGGCTGGTGGCGTTGCGCCTGCAAGCACTGCAGGAACCCGAGATTGATGCCTTGCTGGAGCAGGCTGGCGGCAGCATGTCGAACATGCCCGCCAACATACCACCGGAAATGTTGCAGCAACTGCAAGCCGCTCCGGCTGACACCGCATCGGCTGACGCTGACGACGACAATTCATGACCCACGGTTCTGTCAATCTAACGGCACGACGCAGCGACTGCCATCGAGTGGTCGGTGTGTGTGCATCTGCCCGGCCTTTGCTGGCTGGCTTGCTGCTGCTGTGCAGTCTGACCGGCTGTGGCATTTTTGGTGGCGACAAGATTGATGCCAACGCACCTGCAGAACTGGTCGAATTCGAAAGCAGCACCCAGCTCAAGCGCATCTGGCGTACTTCAGTCGGTGCCGGCAGCGGCGATGTGCCGCTGTATAACGCGCCGGTATACAACGCCGGTAAAGTTTATATTGCTGATCGCAAGGGCGAGATTTACATCGTCGACGCTGACAGTGGTAAAGTTAGCGAGCGCATCGAGAGCAAGTTGCGCATCTCTGCCGGCCCGGCTGTCAGCGGCGGCCTGATTCTGGTCGGCACCGTGGATGGTGAAGTGTTTGCTTTTTCTGCCGACTCCGGTCAGGTACGCTGGCGTGCGCCGGTGTCATCGGAAGTGCTGAGCAAACCGATACTGCATGATGGTGTGGTAATTGTGCGCTGCATAGATGGACGCATTTTCGGATTTGATGCCATCACCGGCGTGCGGCGCTGGCTGTACGACCGCAATGTGCCGCTGCTGACCTTGCGCGGCAACAGTCCGCCACTGGCCCGCGGCGGCATCATTTATATTGGCTATGATGGTGGCGAGGTGATCGCCCTGCGCGCCAATGATGGTTCGCTGATTTGGGAGCAGCCGGTAAGCACACGCGAGGGCAAGACCGATCTGGAGCGGGTTGCTGATATCGACGGACCAATGGCGATCGTGGCCAGCGATCTGTATGTGACCAGCAGCAAGGGCAGATTGGCTTCACTGTCGCTGCAGTCCGGTCAGATACAATGGGTCAAGGACACTGGTTCCGGCAAGGGACTGACGGTGGCGCGCACGCGTTTGGCCTTGTCCGACAGTAACAGTCAGGTTTGGCTGGTTGATCGGACCAATTCTGCCACCTTGTGGAAGCAGGATAAACTGCTTAATCGTGAGGTCACATTGCCCGCGTTTTATCTCAACTATGTCGTGGTTGGCGATGCCGATGGTTATCTGCATCTTATCGATGTTGAATCTGGTGAATTCGCCGCCCGCGACCGGCTGGACAGTGATGGCATCTCTCGAGCACCACTGGTTGTCGGTGCCGATATGTTCATTTATACCAACGACGGCAACCTGTATCTGTATCGTGCCGGGGCAGCCATTTGAAATGCCAGATAGTGAATGTTGCAGCTATGCTCAGCCTAGCACCGCAGGCGTAGTGACGATGCTATGGCTGCCCTGGGCGGAATACGACCGGCAACTGGCAGGGTAACGACTGCATGTCCCAGTTACCTGTCGTTACCATTGCCGGTCGCCCCAATGTGGGCAAATCCACCTTGTTCAATGCGCTTACGCGCTCCCGTGATGCCATTGTCGCCGATCAGCCGGGTGTGACACGTGACCGCCAGTATGGTATCTGCAAAACAGATTCACAGGCCAGCTATCTGCTGGTGGATACCGGCGGCATTGTGGCACAAGCGCAGGGCATCGATGTGCAGACACTGGACCAGGTGGAAATGGCGCTGGAAGAGGCGCATCTGATTTTATTCGTGGTCGATGCCAGGGCCGGTTTGCAGGCTACGGATCAGGACATTCTGGCCAACCTGCGCAAACAGGGTAAG
>CAZHRH010000187.1:0-3983 GCA_964534475.1 uncultured Wenzhouxiangellaceae bacterium | reverse complement strand
TGCGTGCCAACTGGCCGCAGGCGCTGCGGGTGCTGATATTGGCGGGCGGCGGCAACAACGGCGGCGATGGCTGGATGCTGGCGGCGTTGTTGCAGGCCAGCGATGCCGAGGTGATGGTGGTCGCCAGCAGCGATCCGCAGCAATTGCGCGGTGATGCCGCGCAGGCGTTTGCCCGTGCTGAGCAGGCCAATGTGACCTGGCAGCCGTATGCGGCCAAGGCCATGGCGACACAGCTTGCGGCCGCCGATGTGATTGTCGATGCCTTGCTCGGAACCGGTCTCAGCGGCAGTCTGCGCGAACCGTTGCTGTCTTTGATCAGTCAGATCAACCGCACCGGCAAACCGGTGCTGGCGATGGATATCCCCAGCGGGCTGCAGGCCGATACCGGTGTCGTTGCCGGCGTCGCAGTGCGTGCAGCCATCACCATCACTTTCGTCGCTGCCAAACGTGGCCAGTTCACCGCAGACGGCCCGGATCACTGTGGTCATCTGCTGCTGGATGATCTGGGCTGCGCCGAGCACAGCGCAAAGATGCTTGCATCAGCCACCCAGTCACGGGCAGACAGCGTCGCGCTGGTCGATGATGACTTGTTGCAGCGGCTGCCGGCGCGACAAAGCAACAGCCACAAGCATGATTACGGGCGGGTGCTGGTGATTGCCGGTCAACCGGGCATGGCCGGGGCCGGTCTGCTCAGTGCCAGTGCTGCCTTGCGCAGCGGCGCCGGTCTGGTGGTGCTGGCGACCAGTGCGCTGCATGCGCCCTCCCTGCATGCAGCGCAGCCGGAGTTGATGATCTGTGCCATCCCGCAGCAAGCCGAACAAGTCGCGGCAGCTCTGGCAGAACAGTTGTCGGTTGCTGACTGTGTCGTGTTCGGACCGGGCATAGGCCGCAGTGACTGGGCGCGGCAGTGCTGGCAGGCGGTACAGAATGAAGTTGCCAGACGCGCCGGTACAGTGCCGCTGGTGGTTGATGCCGACGGCTTGTACTGGCTGCAGCAGATGCCGCTGGCAGATGCGCACGTCGCCGCCATGCGTGACCGGCTTATCCTCACCCCGCATGCTGGTGAGGCGGCACGCTTGCTCGCTGCTAGCGCTGAAGATATCGAGCAGCAACGTTTTGTTCAGGCACAGGCGCTGGCCAGGCGCTGGCAAGCGCTGGTGGTGTTGAAGGGCAATGGCAGTATTATTGCCGACGCCGATGGTCATCTGGCACTCTGCGCTGCCGGTCATCCCGGCATGGCCACCGCCGGCAGCGGTGACGTGCTCAGCGGTATCTGTGCCGCTTTGCGTGCTGCCAGGACGAAGCCGCAAACAACGCTTGAGCCATTATCGCCGCTGCACTTGCTCGCCGCTGCTGTGCTGATTCACGCGCTGGCCGCGGAGCAGGCGCTGTCGGTCGCTGCGCCATTCCGGCATGGTCAATCCGGTATGCTGGCTGCTGATATAGTAAATGCCTTGCCGCAGGTATTACCATGACTGTCAGCAACAACAACAGCAGTGACATCGGGGTGGAAAAAACCGGCTCTTGGGTTGATATCTCGGCGCTGGAAGACTCTCAACGGCTGGCGCAGGCACTGGCATTGCAGGCGGGTCATCTGCGCGGCCAGACGCTCTACCTGCGCGGTGATCTGGGTGCCGGCAAGACCACGCTGGTGCGCTATTTGCTGCGTGCATTGGGCGAGACCGGGCCGGTCAAAAGCCCCACTTACGGGTTGATGGAATGCTATCTGCCGACACCGGGATTAGTGCCGGGGCTGAAAATCCTGCATCTGGATCTGTACCGGCTGCAGGATGCAGAAGAACTTGAATATGTGGGCTTACGTGATCTGCTGGATGCTGACACACTGCTGCTGGTGGAGTGGCCTGAGTTCGGGCTTGGTGTGTTGCCAGCGGCAGATATTGTGGTCGAACTGGTGCAAAGCGGCAACCAGCGTCATGCCCGGATGCAGCCACCGCCACTGGCACAGGCTGTGATGCAGCAACTGCAAAAACTTTAGCACCTTTATTAGATAAGTGCTGTAGATAGCGGATTTACTTGTAAAAAATTTGCTGTAATGCTTGATTACCTGGTCGATTTGCGGCAACATACGACATGTATCTTCGCTATCAGAGCTGGTCATGACCAAAATCCTGATAAAAATCAGCGGCTTATTTATGCTGTCGCTGTCCTTTTTCCCGGCGCTGGCGGTTGACATAGAGGATTTTCGCATCTGGTCTGGCCCGGACAAGACCCGTGCCGTACTGGATCTGGGCGGTCCGGTTGAGCATGAATTGTTCACGCTGCAAAACCCGCCGCGGGTGGTTATCGACATTCCGCGAGCTGGTCTCAATACCGAGTTTGTCTTGCCGGAAAGCCGCTCATCCGGGCCACTCAGCCGCATTCGTCATGGCGTTCGCGCGCAGGAAACATTGCGCGTGGTGTTTGACCTGAACGATGACGTCAAGCCCAAGAGTTTCCTGCTCAATCCGGTTGCCGGGCACGGTCACCGTCTGGTGATTGATCTGTTTCCGCTGCAGGAAGGTGAAGAGATTGCACCGGTGGAATGGAATCCCAATCCTGAACGCGAGGTGATCGTCGCTATTGATGCCGGTCACGGCGGTGAGGATCCCGGTGCCATCGGTCCGCATGGCTTGTATGAAAAAGTGGTTACCCTGCAGATCGCCCGTCGCCTGCACGACGAGCTGAATGCATTGCCCGGTATCAGCAGCTTTCTCGTGCGCGACGGCGATTATTATGTGGAATTGCGCCAGCGCTATGAGCTGGCGCGCAAGCAGCGTGCGGATTTGTTTGTCTCCATCCATGCCGACGCTTTTAAAACCCCCAGGCCCAGCGGCAGCTCGGTGTATATTCTGTCGCGCAATGGTGCCAGCAGTGAAGCTGCGCGCCTGCTCGCCAGAAGTGAAAACCGTGCCGACGACATTGGTGGCGTCTATCTTGGCGACAAGGACGACACCGTGCGCACAGTGATACTGGAGCTGTCGCAATCCGGCACCTTACAAGCCAGCGATCTGGCCGCCGACAGCCTGCTGGGTTCGCTTAAAACGGTCGGCAAAGTGCACAAAAACCATGTTGAGCGCGCCAACTTTGCCGTGCTGCGCTCGCCGGACGTGCCCAGTGTGCTGGTGGAAACCGCTTTCATCAGCAATCCTGCCGAAGAGGCGAGACTGAGAGATCCGGCACATCAGGCCAAACTGGCCAAGGCCATGGCGGTCGGCATCGAGCAGCATTTTCACAATCAGCCACCGCCCGGCACCTGGATCGCCAACCATCGCCGACCCAGCCGCCACATTGTCTCGCGCGGTGATACGCTGGGTGCGATTGCCAACCACTACCACACCAGCGTCAACCGGCTGCGCCAGGCCAATGGTTTACGCAGCGATAATATTCATGTTGGCACCGTGCTGGTGATACCCAGTACCTGACAGAGAACCGATCAATACGGCGCGGAGCGCGTTCTCAATCAAGGGTATTTAATGCCTTGCGCATCAACTGGGCCGAGGCCTTGCACAGGCCGGTGAACTGCGCGGTTGCGGCGATCACCGCAGGGGCCTCACTGCGCGCCATCGTCTGATAGCCAAACCGGGCAAAGTATGCGCTGGCGGTCGGCGTGAGCAGATAGATGGTATTAATGCCCTGGCTTGCAGCCCATGCTTCGGCATCGTGCACCAGTTGCTGGCCAATCCCGGAACCACGCTGCGACGCGGCAACCGCCAGTGAGCGCAGCATCCCGATCTCACCATACTGCTCTATGCCGATCACACCGGCCAGCCGATTGTCGCCGTCCTTGACCCCCAGTAGATCCAGGCTTGGATGCCCGGGAATGTCCGAGCTTGGCAGTCCTGCAGCGCTGAGCAGCGCTTCCACTTCGGCGTCAAGTCTGATGCTCGCAGTAGTCATATTGTTTTCCATGATTATGCAGTCCATGTTCAACTAGGGCCTGTTTACACTAATCCAATTGTCACTGTTGCACCTGAAAGAGTGCC
>CAZHRH010000186.1:0-3999 GCA_964534475.1 uncultured Wenzhouxiangellaceae bacterium | reverse complement strand
CATCCATGGCCATGTTCCTTGGGCTGGTACCCTGCCCACCAGCCTATGGCTGTGCGAAAAACGCTTGTCCAAAAACGTTCATTAGACAACTGCGACTGGCGGCCAAGATAGCCTCTGATGGCTTTTGCTTGGCTGATGTGGCAAATATTATCGTTAACTAAATCGTTGACTATTTAGTTCTAAAGGCCGATGATAAAGGTCTTAAAGCTGATGTAATCGTTAAGACATGATTGAGTTACGGCCACATCTAATGCAAGGTTCCCGGCGCGCCGGCGAGCTTTTACAGTCACTTGGCGTCAGCCGGGTGACCTTGATGAACGCTTATCAACGTGAAGCCGAGGGGGTCCTCAGGTTTGGCCGGGCACGCAGAACCCGCTACGCTGCCAGGAGAATTTACACCGGTCTGGATACGGACACCTTTCCCGTGTTCAGGATTGATGAGAACGGGTCACTGCATCGCGCCGGCGAACTGGTGACGCTGGAAGCAGCAGAATCGGTCTGGCTGCCAGACGATACCGTGATCGACGGGCTACTACCTCCTGAAATGCATGACATGGCACCGCAAGGATTTCTTGGGCGATCATATGCCCGTGAGCATGCCGATCTTGGTCTGCCCGATGACTTTGCTGATTGGTCTGACCGCCATGTGCTGATCGCGCTCAGCCGTCGCGGTGAAGACCTTCCGGGCAATCTGCTGGTGGGCAGAGCATCGTTTGATCGTTGGCAAAATCTGCAACATGCAGTAATCACGCCGGAAGACTTCCAAATGCTCGCCGCGGCGGCGCTCGCCGGGGAGCATATAGGCTCGTCTGTGGGTGGCGATCAGCCAAAGTTTACCGCTTTCGTTGACGGTCAACATCGCATCGTGAAATTCGCCACCGATGCCAGTGACAATGCCCGCCGCTGGCAGGATCTGCTGTTGCTTGAGCACATCGCACTGCAAACATTGCATGACGCTGGCGTTGCTGCAGCGCACACCGAGATCGTGGATCTGCCGGGCCTTAGATGTCTGCTTGTCGACAGGTTTGATCGGCTCAGAGCAGACGGGCGGCGCGCGGTTATGACACTGGCGGCGGCTGGTCAGATCGTTGCTGACAGTTGGACGGAAAGCGCAGAGAAAATTCACAGCAGGGGTGAGTTGAGCGATGCAGGTTTGCGTCGGGTTGCGTTATTGGATGCCTACGGCGCGTTGATCGCCAACACCGATCGCCACCAATACAATCTACTGTTATACCCGTCAGGTGATGGTTACGTCGTCGCTCCAGCCTTCGATCAGTTGCCAATGGCATACGCACCTCCGGCAAGCGGCAATATGAGAAACTCAGCGATCCATCAGCCGCATGCTGCCGTCAATACCATCGATGTCTGGGATCAAGCTCGTCAGCTCGCCAATGAATTCTGGCGTCGTGCAGCAGCGCAGCATCTGACTGCGCCAATGGCAGCCATTGCCCAAGCTCACGCCAGCAGATAAGCTTGCCAAACCACTGAATTTCGGCTATAAAAAAGCAAATTATATTAGGTTAGAGTTTGAGTCATTCATCCAATCGCTACTGCATCCCATCACGCGTTAATCTGCTGCTGGCGGTCATTCTGCTGGGCTTGCATCTCATTGCACTGTTGCTAATGCCGCTGTTATGGCTGCTCTGGCCCGGAGCAAAACCTGTGCTGCTGCCGCTGGCGCTGGTATTGCTTGCACTGGCTGCGTTGTGCAGCAGCACCCTGTGGGCGCTGATCCATGAGTCCATACACGGGCTGTTCAGCGCCGAGAACAAGCGCAACATGAGTTGGGGTCGCGCGCTGGCGATTGCCCACGGCTGTCCGCTGCGCATGCTGCGGCATGGCCATCTGCACCACCATCGCAACTCGCGCGGCCCGGCCGATCGCTCCGAGGTTTATGACCCGCAACAGCAAAACAGATGGATCGCGACGATGGCGCATTTCCTGCGCATCGGCGGCGGTTTGTATGTGGCCGAGTTACTGTTCAATTTGGTCATCATGCTGCCGCGCCGGCGACTTGAAAGCATGCTGCAAGCAGCCCATCCCGGTGCCGATCAGGCCGCAGATCTGCAGCGTGCCAGAGCGGAATTGTTCAGTGCGCAGCAGCTGCGTGAACTGCGCATGGATGCGGCGCTGGTGCTGGCGTTGTATGCGACTGCATTGTGGTTGTGGGGCGGCCTGTGGTGGTGTGTTTTAATGCTGCTGATCTGGCGCGCGCTGGCGATTTCCCTGGTCGATAATGCATTTCATTACGCCACGCCGCTGGACGACAAGTTTTATGCCTTGAACCTGCGTCTGCCACTGTGGCTGAGTCGATTGATCCTGCACTTCAACCTGCATCGTGCACACCATCGTGATGTGCGTGCACCATGGACGGCGCTGCCGCAGATGGCAGAACTGGAATTGTCCGATCCTGATTTCGCCACAGCCATTGTGCGCCAGTGGCGCGGACCCATTGCGCTGCCTAAGCTGCAACAACCTTCGCGCTGATTCCAGCTTCAATCTGTCCTCGTCCAAGCGGCGCGTCACCATACCAGCCCAGTTGCGCCGCCAGCGCCGCCACTTCGCCGACATACACCATCGCCGGGCTTTGCAGCGCATGCTCACTGGCCAGATCTGCCAGTTGCTCAAGCCGCCCAACAAGCACCCGCTGCTCTGGCCGGGTGCCGTTTTCCACCATGGCCACCGCGGTGGACGGCGCCCGCCCATGCATCAGCAGTTGCTGTTGCACCTGATCAATGCGTGCCACCGCCATGTAGAACGCCAATGTCTGTCGGTCCTGCGCCAGTGCACGCCAGTCGAGTCTGTCCACAGAGTGCTGACCGTGGGCGGTAATCAGGCGCAGCGATTGCGCATGCTGGCGGTGGGTCAGCGGCATGCCGGCATAGGCGGCACAGCCGGCGGCCGCAGTGATGCCCGGCACCACTTCATAGTCAATGTCATGCCGGCGCAGAAACTCAAGCTCCTCGCCACCGCGCCCGAACACCATCGGATCACCACCTTTCAGCCGCACCACGCGCTTGACGGACTGTGCCGACTGTAACAGTAATTGATGAATGTCCACCTGCGGAAACGCACAGCGTCCGCCGCGCTTGCTGACATCATGCAGCTCGGCATCACGGCGGGCAAAATCCAGTATGCGCTCATCCACCAGCGCATCGTGCACGATGACATCGGCTTCCTGGATCAGCCGCAAAGCCTTCACGGTGAGCAGTTCCGGATCACCGGGACCGGCACCAACCAGCGCTACCGAGCCGCTGTTATACCAACCGGGATTATCCAGCGCCCGTTGCAGCGCCGTGCGAGCCAGTTCCGGCTGACCCTGGCCCATGTGTCGGGCCGGTGTGCCGGTGAACAGCCAGTGCAGCAACTGGCGGCGTTTCGCTGCCTGCGGAAAGCGTTCACGAATCTGCTGTTTCAGCTCGGCCGACAATTGCGCCAGCGGCCCGATCCAGTGCGGCAGTAATGACTCCAACTGGCTGCGCAGCTTGCGCGCCAGCTCCGGTGCTTTCCCGCCGGAGCCAATGGCAATGGTGATCGGATAGCGATCAACAATGGCCGGCAGTATGGCCGTGCAGTTGCCGGGATCGTCCACCGCATTGATCAATATGCCCCGGCTGCGGGCATAAGCCAGCGCTTGCTGTTTGCGCATGGCATCGCTTTCGGCAACGATCATCAACTGATAGTGTTGCTGGCCATCTGGCAGGCTAGCGCCCAGCCAGCGTAGTACCTGCTGCTCATGCAGCGTCTGCAGGGCGTCGTTCAGGCTGGTGGCGACAACATCAATTACCGCGCCATGCTTGCGCAAGCGGTTGATCTTGCGCTGTGCCTCGATGCCACCACCCACCACCAGCACATGCTGGCCCTGTAGCTGCAGGAACAGCGGCAGCCATGGCCCGGCCGCAGGAATCTGATCGGTTTTCATGCGTGCAAGACTACTGCGCTGGCCACACAGTGGGAAAGACTTTACATGCGGATGCTTATGCGCTGGGGTTATATGGA
>CAZHRH010000185.1:0-4000 GCA_964534475.1 uncultured Wenzhouxiangellaceae bacterium | reverse complement strand
GCCATCAGGGCAGCGCCAGCACAGCAACATCATCCTGCACTCCAAATAGCCGGTCACCGGCTTCCCGGCGAACGTCCATGAGGCCGGTAAAACGGCCGAAGGCGGGCAGCACCAGGCGTTCATCACGCAGCCAGAACACCGGCAGGCGCAGGCTTTGTCCTGCAGCGCGTAGCCGTATGCCAGGATGCAGGTGACCGGCAATGCCGCTGCTGCTGATTTCCTCCGGGGCGTGGCGCAGTTGCAAACCAGCCAGGTCAAGCTGCTGGTGATGGCTGATCTGCCAGGCATCCAGCAGTCTCGCCATGTGGCGATCGTGGTTGCCGAGGATGACCTGTACCCGGTCGCGGCCGATTTCGTCCATCCAGTCCTGCAGCGTGTTGACCCAGCCATCGCTGGCTTGGGGTTTGGCGTGCACCAGATCACCGAGCACGGTGAGGCTGGCGGCGGGATAATTCTGCAGCAGCGCCTTGAGTCGCTGCAAATCGCGTTGAACAACACCATCGGGCACCGGCACGCCGCGCTGGCGAAATACCTGATCCTTGCCCAGGTGCACGTCAGCGACCAGCAATCTTTGCTCTGCCTGCCACCACAGCGCGCGCTGCGGCAGCAGCTGCAGCGACTGTCCGGACAGGGTCAGCGGCACAGATCCTGCTGCGGTAGTCTTGCTGGCTTTATGTGCGGCAAACTGCCGGCTCATGCTGTGATCCGGCCCAGCATGCGCTGCACCCGCAGTTGCCAGTCCTCGCTGGACAACTGCCCGCGCTGACGTTCGGCCCACAGTGGAAACGCCATTGGCGTGAGTCGTTCACAGTGCTGCAGGCTGATTTCGCTGTCGGCCAGATGCTGCAGGCAGGCTTGCAGGCGCTGCCAGTCCAGTTCCTTTTGCCGCGCTTCCAGTCTCGCCTGTTGCAGCAGGCGGTGGTCGCTGTCGTAATCACACAACACGGTGTAGATCAGACTGGCTGAGGCATGAATCTGGCGCATGGATTTGTGCTGGCCGGGGCGGCCGGGGAACACCAGCCCGGCGATGCGGGCAATGTCGCGAAAATGCCGACGCGCCAGTTCGGTCGCGTTCAGGCTGTGCTCGATGTCTGCCTGCAGATTGTCAGCGCTGAGCCAGCGGCGCCAGTTGTGCGCGGATAAATCCGCCAGCGCGTCGGCATCGGTGAGCAGCTCCAGGCCGTAATCGTTGGCGGCGAAGCTGAAGCTCAGCGGGCAAGATTGCGCCATGCGCCAGGCCAACAGCATGGCCAGACCTTCGTGCGCCAGGCGGCCGGCAAACGGATACAAAAACACATGCTGACCTTCACGACTGCGGCAGGTCTCAATCACCAGTCGATCGCGCGCCGGCAACCCCGAGCGCTGTTGCTGCAGGCTCAGTATCGGTGCCAGACAGGCCAGTTCTGTCGGCTCCTCTCGTGCGCCCTGTTCAAACTGCTCGATCAACTGCAGCAGTTCATCGGCGAGCAGCGACGACAGCGGCATGCGGCCACCGGCCCAGCGCGGGGTCTGCTTGTCGCGGCGTTGACCCGGACGCACCCAGGCGGTCATGTCACGTACGCGCTGCAGTTGCAGGTTGCGACCGGCAAACAAAAAATGGTCACCGGGCCGCAGTCGGGCGATAAACGATTCTTCCACCGTGCCCAGTTTTCCACCCTTAAGCAAGCGCACCTGCATGACACCATCGGCGCTGATGGTGCCGATGTTCATGCGGTGCTGGTTGCCGATGCGGCGCTGCTTGACGAGATAGCGCAAGGTACCGTCGCTGTCGCGTTCGGTACTGACCTTGTGATAGTCCGGATAGGCATCCAGCACGCTGCCGCCGCGGGTGATGAACTGCAGCGTCCAGTCCCAGTCGGCATCGCTGAGTTCACGATAGGCGTGGCTGTCGCGCACTTCGGCGAGCATGTCGGCGGCAGCAAAACCCTTGCCGCAGGCAGCGCCGCTGAGTGCGCAACTGACCAGATGCTGGGCCAGCACATCCAGGCACATTGTCGGCGGCTGGCGTGCTTCCAGTCGTTGCTGGGCGATGGCCTGGCGCGCGGCGGCCATTTCCAGTACCTCCATGGCGTGGGTGGGTACGCAGATGATGCGTGACGTGCCACCAGGCTGATGGCCGCTGCGCCCGGCGCGCTGTAAAAGCCGCGCCGCGCCTTTCGGGCTGCCGATCTGCATGACCTGATCGATGCTGGAAAAATCCACGCCCAGGTCCAGGCTGGAGGTGGCCACCACGCAGCGCAACTCACCCTGCGCCAGTCGTCGTTCGATGTCTTCGCGCACGGCGCGATCCAGCGAGCCGTGATGCAGCCCCAGTGTTTCCGCCGCGCCGGGCATGACTGCGTCAATGGCCTGATGCCACAGCTCGGCCTGGGAGCGGGTGTTGGTGAACAACAGCGTGCTGCGCGCCTGCTGGATTTTTTGCAGCACGCCACGCAGCTGCTGCAGACCCAGATGTCCGCACCACGGAAACTTGTTGATGTCGTCCGGCAGCAGCGTGTCGATGAGCACCCGGCGCGGCGCCACGCCCTGGATCAGTTTGGCCTGCTGTCGCGATCGCTCGCCGATGAGCATGCGTGCGGCAAGCTCGACATTGGCCAGCGTTGCCGACACGCCCCAGATGCGCAGTTGGGGGCGCCAGCGGCGCAGGCGCGCCAGAGCCAGTTGCAGCAGCACGCCGCGCTTTTGATCCATCAGCTCGTGCCATTCATCGACGACGATGCCGTCCACATGCCGGAACAGATCATGGGCGTCGGCATAGCTGAGCATCAGCGCCAGGCTTTCCGGCGTGGTGACCAGCGCGCGCGGCGGTTTGCGCCGCAGTTTCTGCTTCTGATAGCTGCTGCTGTCGCCGCTGCGACTGGCCACGCGCCAGTCGATGTCCAGATCCTGCAAAGGCTGGTTCAGATTGCGCTCAGTATCCGCAGCCAGCGCGCGCAGCGGCGTGATCCACAACAGGCGCAGGCCCGGCAGGGCGGGATGGTCAATCAGATGCTGCAGCGGGCCGCCCCAGGCGGCCATGGTCTTGCCGCTGCCGGTGGGTGAATGTATGACGCCGCTGTGACCACGCTGCCAGGCGCGCCAGGCGCGGCGTTGAAAATCGAAACAGTCCCAGCCGCGCTGGGCAAACCAGCGCTCGATGCTGGCATGTGATGAGGGTTCAACAACGCTGTTGGCGTCGGTGCGGTGTTTGCTTTTGACGGCTCTGGCGGCTGTGTTCATGCAGGCGTTGCCGGCAGCAAGCGGCGGATGTCGTCCAGCGAGTCGGCATCGCGGATGGACAGATCCTGGCGCCAGCGCAGCATGCGCGGAAAGCGCACGGCAACGCCGGATTTGTGCCGTTTGGACGGGTTCAGACCTTCAAATGCCAGCTCGAACACCTGCTCGGCCTGCACCGAGCGCACCGGCCCGAAGCGCTCCAGCGTGTGCTGTCGGATCCAGCGATCAAGCTGGCGGAACTCCTTGTCGCTCAAGCCCGAATAGGCTTTGGCAAACGGCACCAGCTGGTCGTCATCCCACACCGCGAAGGTGTAGTCGGTCATCAGGTTGGAGCGCCGCCCGTGGCCCGGCTGGGCGTAGATCAGTACCGCATCGATGGTGTAAGGATCGATCTTCCATTTCCACCAGCCGCCGCGTTTGCGGCCGACTTCATACACCGATTCGCGCTGCTTGAGGACAAAACCTTCCACGCCGCGATCGCGCGATTCGCCGTGGCGTTGCTGCAGCTCCGACCAACTGCCGGCTGCGACCAGCGCCGAGGTGATCAATCTGCACTGTTCGCTGCGCTGGAGTAACTGTTGCAGTCGTTGTCGTCGCCAGTGCCAGGGCCGCTGGCGGCAGTCCTCGTTGTCCAGCTCGAGCAGATCGTAGGCGAGAAAGCACACCGGCGCCTTGCGCAGCGTGACGGCACCCGGTTTTTTGCGCCCGATGCGCGTCTGCAACACATTGAACGGCAGTGGCTGGCCGTCGCGCCAGGCGACGATTTCTCCGTCCAGTACGCAGT
>CAZHRH010000184.1:0-4047 GCA_964534475.1 uncultured Wenzhouxiangellaceae bacterium | reverse complement strand
GGTCAACATCCATAGCCATGCGCTGAGTCCGCGACGACAGAAAAATACCGGCAGGGTCACCGCCACCCAGATGGCAGGCAGCAGGGCACCGGCACCGAATGAACTGTCCAGACCTGTGCGCCCTGGCAGCCAGATGCTGTGTAACATGGCCACCAGCAAGGCATTGATGGTGCCGCCGAGCATTGCCGCACTGATGCGTCCGCTCCAGCCGGCTTCGCGGTTTACACTGTCAGCGGAAAAAATCGTCATAACCATTGCAGCATGGGTGCAGACAACAGCATGACCAAAAGCGTCGCGGTGAGACTGATCGGCATGCAGACATCCAGCCAGTCCGGCCACAGGTTGGCCACCAGCGTGACCAGCATGCCGCAAAAGCCCAGCGCAATCAGCGTTACCACAATGCCGATCTCGTTGCCAAAAGAATGCATGCACACCAGCATCGACAGCAACAGCAGCGCGATCACTATCAGACCAATGCAGGCTTTGGCGAGCCTTGAATGGTGCAGCCACTGATCAGCAGCAATGTCATCGCGCGGGGCTATGTACATGATCAGCAGCGTCATCGCTGAGATCTGCAGCATAATGGCAGCAAACAGTAACATTTGATCGTCTCAGCCGGCGCCGTTCAGAAGCCAAATTCCAGCGCCACACCGGCAACACGCGGCGTGCCCAGGTTGACGCTGCCGGGATTCAGTGTGTTCAACTCACCGCTGTCGGGAATGATGGATTGGAAATTGGCCCGGGTCAGATAGTTTTCATCGAACAGGTTGTTGGCAAAGGCGTAGATAGTAAAATGATCATGGCGGTAGCCAAGACGGGCATTGACTATGGTGTATGAGCCAGTCTGGTTGGCCGGCAAGTTTTCGATAGCAGAAAACTGGCCATCACTGTGATTGAGGTTGCTGTCAACAAACCAGCGCTCGCCGAACTCGTAAGAGAACCCCGTGCTAAGTGAAAACTCCGGTGCATTGGGGAAGCTGTTGCCACTCAGATTGATAACGCCGAAAGGAAAATCGTTGAATTCGGTCTGCAGGTAACCCAGGCTGAGAAATGCGGTCAAGCCATCATCCAGAATCGCATCGATATTCAGTTCCGCACCATACAGTTCAGACTGCCCGGCATTGACAATGCGCGCATCAAACGTCGTTCCAGAAGGGCCGGGAATGCTCACCTGTTGATCACTCCAGTCACTGTAAAAAACATTGGCATTGAGGGTTAGACGGCGGTCAAACCACTGCGATCTAAACGCCAGTTCATAGTTGAGTAAAAATTCCGGATCGAATTCGCCGACACTGACTTCACCAGTATCGGCTGAGGCCGACACGAAAGTTCCGCCGGCGCGGAAGCCTCGCTGTACGGAAAATGCCAGCGAGCGGTCTTCGTCAAATCTGTAAATCACCGATCCACGCGGCGCAAATACATCGAAATTGTTGGATTGGGTTGGTTCATTCGACGATGGCAACAATGCCTGACATGGCACATCAATAAAGATGACGCCATCGGGTGTCGGTTGCGGTATCGTTGCCAGACAGCTTGCCGGGTCTACTGACAATTCGCTTTGCGTCCCACTGGTGACGAATTCTTCATGATCATAGCGCGCCCCGAATGATATTGACCAGTGACGGTTGATATCGAATTGTGCTTCTGCAAATACTGCATAGTTCTCGGTATCTGTGCTGGTGAGCAGCAAAGCATCGACCAGACTCTCGGGCGGATTGATGGGGAACGTTACCACGCGTTGCAGATTGGTGAGAACATTGAAATCAGTATCCAGTTGCTCATCAAAATAATACAGTCCTGCCACACCACTCCAGCGATCGCTTGTGAAGTTCAGGCGCAGCTCGCTGGAGAAGGTTTCCACCGTGTCATCGGCAATACCATTGTCTGGAAAAATGCTGGGATCTTCCGGCCTGCCAAGTACTCGATCGTTGTCAACATCTTCGAAGGTGGTGATATTGCTCAAGGTGAAAGTGTCATTCAGGGTATAGCTGATGTCGCTGACCAGCCTCAGCACATCAGTTTCGTTGTCCTGGGTGGCACCAAAATCAGGGCTGTTAAATGGATCCCAGGCAGCAAATCCGGGCGTGCCAAACACGTCAGGCGGGTTGAGTGAAAAATCGCCACGATCGCTTTCCGCCAGGTTAACCGTCAGTTCCGCACGCAAATCCGGCAAGCTGGCCGGGTTGAACAACAACTTGCCGGTGACTGTCAGTGCATCTTCAAAGTCTGCATCACGTCCGGTGATGGCGTTGTCAAACTGACCATCACTCTGTTGGTAATCTGCCGCCAGTCGAAACGCCAGATTATCATCGATCAGCGGTCCGGAGACCACCGCCGAATACTGTCGATTGCCAAGCTCGGCCACCCTGATCCGGCCGGCGGTCTCCCAGTAGAAGGTGGGGTCATTGGTTTCAATGTAGATGGCACCGGCCAGTGAATTGCGCCCCTGTACTGTGGACTGCGGTCCGCGCAGTATTTCTACCCGCTCGATGTCCCACAGCGACTGCAGTCCGAATGACAGCCCCAAACCCGCCAGTGGCGCACCATCGACAAAGATATTGGAAGTCACGCCGGTACCGGCTGCGCCAACACCGTTGCGATTGATGCCACGGATGGCAACATTGGAGGTGAATGCGCTGGAGCTGACATTGGGCACTCGCAACAGCAGGTCGTCCAGGTCAAACGTCAGTTGACGCTCTATGCGCTGCTGGTCAAAGACCACAGCAGAGGTCTGCGTGTCCTGCAGTGAGCGGCCGACTTTTTCCCCTTTTACGGTGATGGTCTCAAGTTCGGCCTTGCTCTCGTCAGCAGATGATTCTGATACTTCAGTGACTGCATTTTCGTCCCGTTGTTCTCGTTCTGTCTGTGCCAGGGCAGTGCCCGACAACAGCAGGCTACAGATCATGAGCAAGCGACCGCAACAAGCGAAATGGCACATAAACGAATCCTAATATGAATGAGAATCATTATTATATGAATTCGCTGGTAACGCTGTCAATCACCTTCGGCCCATGTTTAAACAGGCTCAGCGCTGCGCATAAGATAGTGGCGTAACAGCCAGAGCAGATAACCGGCAAACAGCAATGAAGCCAACACCTGGCTGGGCCAGTGTCCGGCGAGGATGATGCGCGCCAAACATCCCGACAATAACAGCGCTGCTGCCAGTATCTGCACCGCCAGATGCCAGCTCGATCTGCGCGGCAGCAGCAACAGACTGCCCATCAACGCGGTGTAGGTCAGCACAAAGCTGGACGGCAATCCGGAAGCATGGCTGGCAGCAGCGACCGCCACCAGCTCTGCATCAGGTTTCGGTACATACCAGAGTGCGCGCATGGCCAGATCAGCGATTTTCACCAGCGGCCAGGCCAACAGCGGCAGCAGCCACAGACGCCCGTTTGACATGCCATAAGCCAGCGCCAGAGTAACGCCAAACAACAGCCAGACCCACGGCTGCTTGGCTGTTGCTGTCAGCCATAAAGGCCATTTGCTGGCGGGATCAAACCAGGCCTGCAATGTCAGCGTCAGCCAGACATCGCCCGGCAGTGGTCCCTGGAGATAAATCGACAATGCAAACAACAGCAGCATGAAGCTTGCGGTCAAGCCAACAATCACTTTCATCAGTTTACCTGGCCAGCATGCGCATGAGATCGGTCAGAGCTGAGACTTGTTCAAGTTTACAATGACCCCATCCTGAATATGAACAGCAAACAAGCAAAGGAAATTCAAGATGACCGAGAATCTGCCCGACTTCAACATGGACAGCCAGGATCTGTACCTGGAAGAACAGTTCACCGACCACAAGGTCGGCAGCATCCGCCGCCTGACGCCGGTTGACGCCGATGGCAAGCGCGATACGAAACGCCAGGTGCAATACTGGGGTCAGACCCAGGTCATGACGCAGGTGGGTCCTCTGCCGTTGTCGTTTGAGCTGCAAGGCGACAATCTGCAGCAGGCCGCCGAAGGCTTTGCCGCTGCGGCCAAACAGGCGCTGGAAAAAACCATGGATGAACTGCGGGAAATGCAGCGGCAACAGCAGTCCTCAATCGT
>CAZHRH010000183.1:0-4054 GCA_964534475.1 uncultured Wenzhouxiangellaceae bacterium | reverse complement strand
GGCATAGGGGTCAAGTCTGGTTTAGTGGTTTATAGCAAAGGGATAGGACAGCCACACTCCAGACTGAAGGGAACAAATCACCAACATAGCATTTGCGTTTGTGTGAATCCGGGTGATTCTGCCGCTCAAGTCTCGATAAAAGCCAAATTCAGCAGCAAAACCCAAATCCCCTGAAGAAAGCACTTGCCCAGCTTGATGGCAGCCTCGCTGATTGATGTTTTGCTACCGATGACATGATGGAACTGATCTTTCCGGATCAAGTAGCAAAGCCAGACGCTCCACCATGCAGTCGCGGCGATGCTCAAAGCTGCGGCCAGAGAACTGATCCTGTCTACACAACAAAGCACGTCGCACACAATGCCCGACGCAGTGGTAGTAAGGCGTAGAAGCCAGCGAAACCAGGCTTGATCTTGGTAATGTCATGCTGATACCTGATGGAAACAGACTTCAGCTAGCCAGAGCCACAATGCCCATTACTATGTCAAAAAGGCTGAAAATGATGTAGGATATTGGCTATGGAGCGTGGGTGTCCACGACTGCTTCCACGACTGCTACACGACTGCTTCCACGACTGCTCGCACACGACTGCTCGTAATCTTGCGGGAGTTGAGCGTTTTCATCGGGTCGTTTTCCTGCTGGATTGATATTGCGGGTTCATGACCGGCACTCGTTCCGTCAGTCGCGTATGTACATCAAGGGTTGCCCGGGTCATCGATTTCATCCCTGCCCGGCATTCATGGTTTCCGCGTAGCGCGCCAGGACCTCGTCGACAACCGTCGTCGGCCAGTCGGGATCGTAGTCTTCGATTCCGAGCGCTTCGAGACAATCGATGACCGCATTCCGGTTCGCGGAAGGATGCTCAATGCCTCCGGCACAGGCATTGAATTGCGCGGTCATTTCCCGGTTGTCAAGCGGCAGGCCCTTGTCGAGATAGATTTGCGCATATTCAAGAATATTCCACCAGAAGGGTTTGTCGTTTGCCTGGGCCCAGCGACGCATGCTTGCCAACACCAGGATCGGTTCGAGATGACGGTCGACGATCTGTTCGCGCCATTGCGGATCCGAATCTTCATGCAGTAACGCGCGCATGCAACTCATCACGGTAGTTCGGTTGGGAACCAACGCTTCGTCGCCGCGATCGGTGCCGACCTTGGAAGCAGCACTCGTGCTTTCGCCGGTCGCGGAATGCTCGCTTACGCATTGAGCAAACGCCTCGGTCCAGGCGGTATCGTCAGCACCGGCCAGTCCGTGATCCAGGTAATTATCGGCGGCGCGCAGCAGTTCTCGCCAGAAGGCTTGACGTGCGGGATCAAGGTTTGCCGGGATCGCCTGTTGGATCAGTGCATTGGCTTTTATACGCCCGTCCACGCGCTTCGCGACGGTCCTGCGCCATTCAGAATCGCTGTCGACAATGCCAATATGGCCAAGACATTCCACCGCCAGCTCAGGTGTATAGGACTCGGGTGACGGCAACCGGCCGACGCAGGAAATGAACGCATCGAGTCCCGGGATGCCGCCCGCCTCAAACAGGCCCTTGTCCAGATAACTGTCAGCTTCGACAAGCAGTTCGAGCCAGGGGTCGCCTGGGGCTGGTTGCGAAGCGCCGTCCATGACCAGCTCGACGATTCGTATCCGCTGGGCAAATTCACGCGCCAGATCTTCATGCCAGTTCGAGTTCGAGTCGATCCGTTGCAGTTGGCCGAGACAGGTCTGGGCGCGCACCCGCCAGGAATCTGCATCGCCCGGGGTATTCATGCAACGCTGAAACCGGGTTCGTGCCTCCTGGTTCCACAACGGGTGAAAATACAAGCCCAGATCGAGGTAGTCATGGGCGACGTCAAGCATCCAGGAAAACTGCTGTTCGATAAACGATCCCCGAGCCGCATTGTTATTCATTTTCGAATCGTCCATTTTCAAATCCGCGTTTGTGTCAGGGACGCTTGCGCTGGAAACATTGGAGCGTCTGAGTTCGTACATTTCCCAATCGTCGGGCTCGATCGGATCAAGGATCATCAGCAGATGGTCTTCGGCCAGCGCGAACATGCGCCCGAAGGTGTCGCTGTCGGGTGCCGGCAAGGCATACAGCAACCAGCCGCTGTAGACCGGCGCCGGTTCGTCATGGACCGTTTTGGAACCCAGAAAAACCAGACCCTGGCTTGGGCCGAGGACGCCGAAATCGCGATACAGACGCCCACTGCGCCGCTGCGAGCCGGTCAGCTTTTGAAACACCAGGCCGTAGTCTTCCTCGATGCGCGCCTCGTACCAGGGATGGACAACAATCCCGCCGAACGCGTCGGGCTGCATGACGCGGACCTTCCAGTCACCCAAAATAACCTCGGCGTCTGGGGTGGCGTATTGACCCTCGACATAACGCTGCATCAGCGTTAGCGCGGCTTCGGCATCATTGAAGTCCAGTGTCGACAGCGCATTGCTGATCGGCAGATACATGTGGTCCAGATAGTAGGCGTGTTCATCGCGCGCACCGTCGCGCCACCAGCCATCCTCATGCGAGAACCCCTGTCCGGGAGGAAAAATTTCGCGCAGCGCGGTCGGCACGTTCTCGAAGAAGATCCGCGGGCCGTAATGCTTGTCCCGGTCCGGCGACTGACGCCAGCCGACCGCCGCCGGCCGCATCTCCAGATTCCACCATCCGTCGGCAAGCTGGTGTGGACCCGATTTCCGGCGCGTGTCGATTTCAGCAAGCTTTTTCAGGTCATCACCGATGGCTATACGATAGAACACAAGGCGATGCCTGTCCGGTGCAAGGCTGGCGGTCAAAATGATCACGTTGGAGTGGGGAAACTGAAACGTACGCTCGATAATCCATCCCTCGCCGGGGGCCTCGATCGGAGCATATTCGCGCATTTCCAGCTCTGGCTCTTCGACATGCAGGTTGTACATTTCTGCCTGCAGGGCCGCGTCAAAGCTGATGTGAACCTGCGAACCCAGGGCGCGACCCCGCGCATCCTCTTTGTCCTTAGCGTGGGAGAATGTCATAATGTAGGCTTCGGCATGGGCGTAATAGTCATATATGCCCTCGGAGGCGTCTTCACCGTCCTGGCCGACTTCGAAATGCACTAGTGGAAACGACACCGGCTGCGCAGCAATCGCATTGGCGGCAGCGATCAGCAATATAACCTTCACGATGCGATGCTGGAAAATGAATATTTCAATGAAATTAATCATTTGTGTGGTACTCCTTGGTTCCGGTCTATGGTTCTGGTGGTATTCATCTAGGTCCACTACGGCCGAGAATGCGCCCGTTTTGGCTATACCAGGCGGCGGGACGATCACGGCACCGGAAGGTTTTCATTTCGATGACACTGGCCCGAAACTGACCAGGCCGGACGATATGGTCGTGTTTGTTCGCGGCTACCGAGCCACCATCGGCGGCTATGCGCGCTTTAAAGCGGCGGTCACGGTTGCCAACCGTAAATGGCTCGCTTCGCCCAAGACGTTGATCGCAGCTTCCGGCAATGCCCTGCGTGATTATGATTGGAAAGCGGGAATCCAGGAAGACGCCGGCACGCTTGATCCGGTAGGCGACGTGTTCGTCGCCAAAACGGTGGTCAGGAACCAGCCAGCATGGATTGCCGCCGGTATGACCCAGGACAAACAATGCGTGGCCTCGGTTTATGTCCTGCATCGACACGACAACAAGCAGCGGGCGATTGAACTTCTGAAGCAGGTTCTGACGTCCATAAAACCGTCTGCCGATTAGTGAGCGCATGCTTATATTCGGCCGCTCAATTTAGGGTGCGGTCGACCAAGCCGCTTTTTTAGAGCCCGTGACAACATGGGTTACAAGTTGTCAAGCAGGTAATCGGCAATCTCACGGCCATTGAACGCGCCTTCCCAACCAGCAGACGGAGATGTCCTGATCGAAAGCACGCCAGCGCTCAATTCAATCGATCGATCCTCGGGCGCATCGGCGCGCTCGATTTTCACCGTGCGGATCGACTCGGCGACAGCTTCCTTGGTATCGGCGTCGTGGCCAAGCAGATTCAGCGAGTCGGTGAATTGCTGGATCTGATAGCCATTCAGATTGAGCAGA
>CAZHRH010000182.1:0-4190 GCA_964534475.1 uncultured Wenzhouxiangellaceae bacterium | reverse complement strand
GATTACAAAGATGCACTGGGCAGCCTGGTGAGCCTGGAAATGGGCAAGATCAAGCCCGAAGGCGACGGCGAAGTGCAGGAGATGATCGACATCGGCGATCTTGCACTGGGTCAGTCACGCATGATGTATGGCAAGACCATGCATTCCGAGCGCCCGGTGCATCGCATGTACGAGCAGTGGCATCCGCTGGGTGTGGTTGGTGTCATCACCGCGTTCAATTTTCCGGTCGCGGTATGGGCGTGGAACGCCATGCTGTCCGCGATCTGCGGCAATGCCACCATCTGGAAGCCGTCGCCCAAGGGCGTGCTGTGCTGTGTCGCGGTACAAAACATCGTCAATGAAGCGCTGGGCGACAGTTATCCGCCGATCTTCAGCTCGATCATGGAAGCCGGCAACACGCATGCCAAAGCCATGGTCGATGATCGCCGTATCAACCTGATCTCGTTCACCGGTTCCTCTGAGGTTGGTCTGCAGGTGGGCGCCAAGGTCGCGGCGCGCGCCGGCAAAAGCCTGCTGGAGCTGGGCGGCAATAACGCCATGATCATTGATGCCACTGCCGATCTGAAGCTGGCGGTGCCGGCCGTGGTGTTCGGTGCCGTGGGCACGGCCGGCCAGCGCTGTACATCAACCCGGCGCCTGTTTGTGCACAACAGCATCATTGACGAGGTCAGCAGCACCCTGACCGACGCCTATCAGCAGGTGCGCATCGGCGACCCGCTGGACGCCAACACGCTGATGGGTCCGATGACCGATGAAGCTGCCGTCGAGCGCTATCTGGCTGCCATTGCACAAGCTCAACAGGCCGGCGGCAAACTGCTCACCGGCGGCGAACGGCTGGATGCTGACGGCTTCTACGTCACCCCGGCATTGATCCGTGCTGAAAACGACTGGGACATCGTGCAGCAGGAGACCTTCGCTCCGATTCTGTACGTGATCGGCTTCGATGATCTGGAGGATGCCATTGCCATGCAAAACGATGTGCGTCAGGGCCTATCATCCGCGATCTTCACCCGCGACCTGCAGAACGCCGAGCTGTTCCTGTCCGCCAACGGCAGCGATTGCGGCATTGCCAACGTTAACATCGGCACCTCCGGCGCCGAAATCGGTGGTGCTTTCGGTGGCGAAAAGGAAACCGGCGGTGGTCGCGAGTCCGGCTCCGATGCCTGGCAGAACTACATGCGCCGGCAGACCAACACGATCAACTGGAGCAGCGAAATGCCGCTGGCCCAGGGCATCAAGTTCGAGCTTTAACCAGCCCCTGATGTATCGCCTGCTGCGCCAGGGCCTGTTCCGGCTGCCGGCCGAGACTGCGCACGATCTCGGCTTGCTCGGACTGGATCTGGCTGGCGGCTGGCTGGCCGAACCTGTGCCCGCCTGCCCGGTTGACTGTTTCGGTCTCACCTTCCCCAACCCGGTGGGACTGGCCGCCGGGCTGGACAAAAACGGCGACCACATCGATGCATTGGGACGCCTGGGCTTCGGCTTCATCGAAATCGGCACCGTCACCCCGCGGGCGCAGCCGGGCAACCCCAAACCACGCATGTTTCGTCTGCCGCAGCAGCAGGCAGTGATCAACCGGCTCGGCTTCAATAACAAGGGCATCGACCACCTGTGTGGCCAGGTGCGCCGCAGCCGCTGGGTCGCCGACGGCGGTATCCTCGGCATCAACATCGGCAAGAACAAGGACACGCCACAAAAACAGGCCAGCGAGGATTACCTGATCTGCCTGCGCAAGGCCTGGCCACTGGCTTCCTACATTACCGTGAACATCTCCTCGCCCAACACCAGCGGCCTGCGTGACTTGCAGCACGGCGACTCATTTCTCGATCTGCTGCGGCAGATTGCGTCCGAGCGCGAACGCATGATCGCACGCCACCAGCGTGATGTGCCGCTGCTGATCAAGCTGGCCCCGGACATGAGCACAGAGGCAATGGATCAGGTCGCAAAACGCCTGAACAGCGCCGAAATCAGCGGCGTGATCTGCTCCAATACCACCATTAGCCGGCCGACAGCCATTGTTGAGCTGCCACATGCCAATGAGAGCGGCGGCCTGTCCGGCGCGCCATTGCGGCCACTGGCCGATGCCTGCCTGCGCGAGTTTCGTCAGCGTCTGCGCGCTGATCTGCCGATCATCGGCACCGGTGGTATCTGCACCGGCATCGATGCCGCCGAAAAAATCCGGCTCGGTGCCAGCCTGGTGCAGTTCTACACCGGTCTGATTTATACCGGGCCGGAACTGATCCACGCGGCGGTGACAGCGATTCTGCATTCAGGCGATGCAGATACTCGCTGATCATCCACTGCAGGCATGCAATACCATGGCGCTGCCGGGTCGAGCCGCCGGCTTTGTCACCCTGCATGACGACGACGACCTGAACCCGCTGCTGGATGCGCTGTACGGTGCCTGGCGCGCAGCACCGCGGCTGATTCTCGGCGGCGGCAGCAACGTCGTGTTACTGGAAGATTTCCCCGGTTTGGTGATTCATCCCGGCGACCGCCGCATTACCATACTGGCAGATACCGACAATGAGCTGCTGATCCGCGTCGGCGCCGGCTGCGACTGGCACGAACTGGTGCAGTGGAGCGTGGCGCGCGGTTTGTATGGCCTGGAAAACCTGGCGCTGATACCGGGGCTTTGCGGTGCCGCACCGATACAGAACATCGGCGCCTACGGCGCGGAATTCAGCGACGTTTGTGACCAGGTCGAAGTGTGTGATCTGGCCAGCGGCGAGCGCTTTGTGCTGGCGCGTGATGACTGCGCATTCGCCTATCGCCACAGCATCTTCAAAACCACGCGTGCCCGCAACTGGCTGGTGACCGCTATCACGCTGCGCTTGCAGCACCACGCCGAGCCGGTGCTTGATTATCCCGGTTTGCGCGAGGAATTAGAGTCCTCGCAAGCAGCCGCAGCAAGCGACAGACTGCTCGGTTCTGCCACCATCGCCGCCGCGGTAACACGCATCCGCCAGCGCAAATTGCCCGATCCAGCCATCCTCGGCAACTGCGGCAGTTTCTTCAAGAACCCGCTGGTCAACCAGGCACAGTTGCAACACCTGCAGTCCAAACATGCCGACATACCGCACTGGACGGTCACCGATGACAACCGTCTGCAGCACAAACTGAGCGCGGCCTGGCTGATCGAGCAATGCGGCTGGAAGGGCCATCGACAAGGTGCCGCCGGCGTGCATGAACGACACGCGCTGGTGCTGGTCAATCATGGCGGTGCCAGCGGTGCTGACATCTGGCGTCTGGCCTGCGCTATCCGCGACAGCGTCAATCAGCGATTTGGCCTGGTATTGGAGCCGGAACCGGTTATCATCCCGGCACAGGAATGACTCTCAACAAACAGCAAGGAGCGCTAATGCACACATCGAACCAGGGCAAGACTTCAGCATTGCTGATCTTGCTGTCATTGTTTTTTATTGTCTGGCTGGCTGCCTGCCAGCCCGCCGATGACAGTGGTGAAGTGCAGGCTGAACGCCAGCAAGCCGTCAGCACCCACGTTGGTGAGCAGGAACAACTGCTGGCCGATATCGAAACGCTTGCGTCGGATGCCTTCGGCGGCCGCGCGCCGATGAGCGAGGGCGAAACGCGCACGCTGGACTTTATCGAGCAGCGTTTTGTCGAACTGGGCTTGGCGCCATTGTTTGCCGATGGCTATCGGCAGCAGGTACCGCTGGCCGAGATCACCACCAGCCCGGACGCCAGCTTCAGCGTCACCGCAGCGGATCAGCAGCACAACTTCAGCTATGGTGATGAAGTGATGCTGTGGTCAACGCGCACCGAGACTGAAATCAGCCTGCATGACGCTGAACTGATTTTCGCCGGCTACGGCATCGTCGCGCCGGAATATCAGTGGAACGACTACGCCGGACTGGATGTGACCGACAAGATCGTAGTCGTGCTGGTCAATGATCCCGGCTTCGCCAGCGGTGACAAAAACCTGTTTGATGGCCGCAGCATGACCTACTACGGCCGCTGGACCTACAAGTTCGAGGAAGCCGCGCGGCAGGGTGCGGCCGGGGCGTTGATCGTGCACAATACCGACGCCGCCAGCTATCCCTGGGCGGTGGTGCAAAACAGTTGGTCGGGACCACAGTTTCATCTGCAGCAAGCCGACAGCGTAGCACACCAGGAGCTGCAGGTCGCCGGCTGGATCAGCGCCGACGCCGCCGCCCGACTGCTCATGC
>CAZHRH010000181.1:0-4198 GCA_964534475.1 uncultured Wenzhouxiangellaceae bacterium | reverse complement strand
TCCCGGAACAGCCGCGCTACCGTGGATTTGCCGCTGGCGACGCCGCCGGTGATCACCACAATCGCCATGCTCAGGATCGATCAGAAATAGATCGACTGCAACTGCGGCCCGAACAGCAATGCCATCCAGCCGGCGGCTGCCAGAAACGGTCCGAAGGGTATTCTGGTCTGCCGCCCCTGGCCCTGAATCACCAGCCATAGTATGCCCACCACGGCACCGCTGATCGAGGCAAGCAGAATCAGCGCCGGCAGCATGCTCCAGCCCAGCAGTGCGCCCAGTGCTGCCAGCAGTTTGAAATCGCCATAACCCATGCCGTGCTTGCCGGTGAGCAGACGAAACAGGTGATAGAAACCCCACAACAGCAGATAGCCTGCGGCTGCACCAATGACGGCATCGGCCGGGTTGATACCGGTGACGCCGGCGACGCTGCCGAGCAAGCCCAGCCACAGCAGCAGGTAGGTCATCGGATCGGGCAGCAACTGATGCTGCAGATCAATCATGGTCATGACGATGAGCAGGTAACTGGCGACGATCCACACCAGCGTGAACCAGCTCAATCCAAACTGCCAGACCAGCAGCACGGTCAGCACCGCTGTGACTGCCTCGATCAGCGGATATCGCCAACTGATCGCGGTGCCGCAATCACGGCATTTGCCGCGTAACAGCACAAAACCCAGCAGCGGTATATTGTGCCAGGGACGAATGCGCGCCTTGCAGTGCGGACAATGTGATGCCGGCCAAACCAGGCCGGGTGGTGCCGGATCATTGGCATCTGCGAGCGCAGCTTCGACATCTTTACCGGCATGCTCGGCCAGCAGCGCGCGGCATTCCTGCCGCCAGCCATGCAGCATCACCAGCGGATAGCGATAGATCACGACATTCAGAAAACTGCCGATAATCAGGCCGAACAGGCTCAGTGCGGTATACAGCAACCAGGGTTGCTGAACAATACTGTCGATCATTAACGCAATCCGATCTTATAGAGACAGGAGCAAACTATTGTGGTCAGTACACGCTGTTACTGGTGCAAGTATTCTGGCCTGATCAGACCACCGCAGCCATTTTGAAGATGGGCAGATACATGGCAATGACCATGCTGCCTATGAGCCCGCCAACGATGAGGATGATGACCGGCTCCAGCAGGCTGCTCAAAGCATCCACGGCGTTGTTGACTTCTTCTTCGTAGAATTCGGCAACTTTTTGCAGCATCTGGTCAAGTGAACCGGCTTCTTCGCCGATCGCGGTCATTTGCACTACCATCGACGGAAACACATTGGTTTGTTGCATGGCCAGTTGTAACTGATGTCCGGCGGCGACGTCCTCACGCACGCGCATGACGGCTTCGCGATAGACTTCGTTGCCGGTGGCGCCGGAAACCGTGCGCAGTGCTTCCACCAGCGGCACACCAGCGGCAAAGGTAATGCCCAGCGTACGCGCAAAGCGGGCCAGCGCCGCCTTGCGCAGAATACCACCCACCACTGGAATTTTCAGCGCCATGCGATCAAGAAAATGCTGGAATCGCGTTGAGCGCTTTTTCGCCATGACGATGGCGATGACGCCGCCGATGATAGCAAGAATATACAAATAGCCATATTCCACCAGCGAGTTCGACAGGCTTACGATCAACTGAGTGAACGCCGGGAGTTCAGCGCCAAAGCCCTCAAAAATGGACTCAAACTGCGGGATCACCTTGATCAGCAGCAAGGCGGATACACCGATGGCCACCGCCACCACGGCAGTCGGGTAGTACAGGGCCTTGTTGACTTTGCCCTTGATTTCCTCGATACGCTCCTTGTAAGTGGCGATGGTATCCAGCACCGTGTCGAGCACACCGGCTTCCTCACCAGCCTCGACCAGGTTGCAGTACAGCTCGTCAAAATGCACCGGATGCTGCCGCAGGGTGTCGGCGAAGTTGCTGCCGGATTCAACGTCGGTACGAATCTTGCTGATGAGTTTCTGGAACTTCTCGTTTTCACTGGCGGTGCTGATGATTTCCAGCGCCTGCACCAGTGGCACACCGGCATTGAGCATGGTGGAAATCTGGCGACTGAATATGGAAATGTCCTTGGACTTGACGCGCTCGCCGAGCTTGAAGGATTTCGGCTTGCGGCGCACGCGCTGCGGCGTGATGCCCTGACGCCGCAGTTCGGCACGGATAAAACTCTGGTCACGTCCGGGTTTTTCACCTTTCAGCCGCACACCGCGCTTGTCGGTGCCTTCCCATTGGAAAATGACGTCTTCTTTGGTAACAGCCATGCTAGTGATCCTTCAATTCTAACAATCCATAATTAATGTCTGACCAGCCAATCCATACTGATGGCTTGAAGGTTCCCCACTGCTGCATGCTCATCATTCCTTGGTGATGCGGTTGATTTCCATCAGGCTGGTCATGCCTGATTTGACTTTGTTCAATGCCGAGCGGCGCAGGTCATTGAAACCCAGCTCCAGCGATAATTTGGCGATGTCTATGGATGAACCGCCCTCCAGGATCATCCGCTCGATGGATTCGGTGATCGGCATGACCTGAAACACACCGGCGCGACCCTTGTAGCCCTCGTTGCACTGGCTGCAGCCGTTCGGTTCGTAAATCTGCAGCCCCTGCTCGATTTCCTCGGCAGTAAAGCCAATCTCGGCGAGCGCTTCATTGGGGATATCGGCTTGCTTCTTGCAGCTGTGCAAGCGTCGTGACAAGCGCTGGGCGATGACCAGGTGCAGTGCCGAGGTGATGTTGTAGGACGGCACGCCCATGTTGACCAGTCGGGTGATGCTTTGCGGCGCATCGTTGGTATGTAGTGTGGACAACACCAGGTGACCGGTCTGCGCTGCCTTGATGGCAATCTCGGCGGTTTCCAGATCGCGAATTTCGCCAACCATGATGACATCCGGGTCTTGACGCAGAAAAGCGCGCAGGGCGCGGGCGAAAGTCATGCCCTGCTTGACGTTTTGCTGCACCTGATTGATGCCGGGCATGCGGATTTCCACCGGATCCTCAACCGTGGAAATGTTGCGGCCATCCTCATTGAGCATGTTCAAGCCGGTGTACAACGTCACGGTTTTACCGGACCCGGTGGGACCGGTAACTAGAATCATGCCATAGGGTTTGCTGATGGCGTCGACAAACATTTCCATCTGGTCATGCTCGAAGCCCAGGCTTTCCACCCCGATCTTGGTCACCGAGCTGTCCAGAATACGCAGTACGATCTTCTCTCCGAACAAGGTGGGACAGGTGCTGACACGAAAGTCAATCGCGCCACGCCCCAGATTCAGCTTGATGCGGCCGTCCTGGGGGATGCGCTTCTCGGCGATGTCCAGACTGGCCATGACTTTCAAGCGTGAAGACAGCTTCGGTGCCATTCCAGAGGGCGGTCGCAGCACGGTTTTAAGCACACCGTCCATGCGCAAGCGCACGCGGTATTTGTCTTCATAGGGTTCGAAATGGATGTCCGAGGCGCCGCGGCGAATGGCGTCCAGCAATACCTTGTTGATAAACTTGACCACCGGCGCATCATCGCTGAGTGCATCGTTGGCCTGCGCTCCGACCTTGCCCTGATCATCTTCGTCGCTTTTAAAGCTCAGTTCATCCAGCCCTTCATCGCCTTCCAGATCATCCATCAAGCTGGCGGATTGTTCAAAGGCCTGATCCATCGCCTTTTCGATCTGGTTCGCCGGCGCGATTAGAGCATGCACCACAGCATTGGCATTAAAGGCAATTTCGTTGATGGCGGCTTCGTGGGTGGGGTCTGCCAGGGCCACAAACAACTGCTTGTCGCGCTTCATCAGTGGTACTGCGGCATGCTTGCGCAGCAACTGCTCCTTGATCTCGTTAACCGGCGCCTGGCTCAGCTCCATCGCGGTCAAATCCACCATCGGCAGACCGTATTCATAGCTCATTGCCAGCGCCAGATCTTCGGCACTGATTTTATCCGGGCTGCGCTGCAGATAGTTGACCAGCGATTGCTTGCTGTTGTCGATCTCCAGACAAATGCTCTCCAGCGTGCTGCTGTCGAGCAGCCCGAGTTTAAGTAAACGGCGCGGTAGACCGTGATTCAGCTTGTGCCGAACAGCGTTGTTCTGGAATTGAACTGACATAAAAGAACCATGTTTGTCAGATAGTTGCTGACAAATATAGCACAACTGGACGAATTAGGGCCTGTTTACACTAATCCAATTGTCACTGTTGCACCTGAAAGAGTGCCAA
>CAZHRH010000180.1:0-4212 GCA_964534475.1 uncultured Wenzhouxiangellaceae bacterium | reverse complement strand
CCTAGAACCGGCGCTGGTTGATGCCGAACAAATCATATGGATTGCGCCCAATGCTGCCTAGACCTTTCAGGTGCAGCTCGAGAAAAACACCGGTCTGATCACCACCATCACGTGCATTGACAAACTGACGGCCAATGAGTTGCAACGCCCAGCAGCAACTTTCATATTCAAAGCCGAGCACGGTTTCCAATGTTGTATCGTCACGAATCGAGTAATTCAAGCGTCCCAGCAGGCGCCAGTTTTTTGACACCGGATAACGGATGCGAATGTCGAACTGATCGACCTGATTGCGGCGAAACCGATAGCCGGCCTGCACGCGCAGGTTGCGGCTGTTCTGGTAATTGATTCCGAGCAGGCCCACGTCCACCTCTTCATCTTCGGGATCAAACTGCAAACCGGCGGTGGCGGCCCAGTTACCGAATGGTTGCCAGTTGACTTCAGCCAGTACCGGCGAACTGTCGAATTCGGTCGGCTCTGCGTTTGCCAGTGTCACCCGCTGGTCGCGAAAGAAGAAGGTCTGCGCGACGGTAAAACCCAGATACTGCCGGCCACTGTCTGAATCGATAAAGCGCGAGGTTACCCCCCATGAAAGCTGGTTGGCATCGGCCTGGCGATCAGCGCCGGCGAAGCGGTTCGGGGTGAATATCTGGCTCAAGCCGAAGGTCAGCAAAGAGGTATCAAAATCGGGAATATCGGATTGATCCTCAAACGGCACGTAGGCGTAATAAAGTCTCGGCTCCAGCGTCCAGCGATCATTGCTGCGCAAGCGTTTCTCGAACACCATACCGGCATCAAGACTGATGATCGGCAGTGCCCGCGACGGACTGTCATTGGCCTCGAAATCAGTGCCCTGAGTCTGCTCCAGCACGTAGCTGGTGAGGCGGTAAGCCAGCTTCGGTGCGAGGTACCAGCCAGGCTGCTCCAGGCGCCATTCCAGCGCTGGCAGCAGATCCAGCCTGCCGCCGCTGGGGCCGACACCGCGACTGAAATAGACTGCTTCTGCATCCATGCTCAGGTCCACATCGCGCAGCAACGGCCAGCGCGCATCGAACTCGACTCGCGGCAGACGATCATAAGGTTCGCGAGCCGGATTACGGCTGGAATCCAGTGAGTTGAATGCATCGGCGGTCAGCCGCAGGTTCCAGAACTTACCGCTGCCGGTAACGATCAGCGAGCTGCGCAAAAACGGGATCGTGGTCTCGTTGATGTTGCCGCCAAAATCGAGAAAGTATTCATCGTCGCTGACATGCCGCAGATCCATGCGCGCATTCCAGCGTGCTGCCAGTCGATAGCTGGCCCGCGCGCGCAGGCGGTAGCGATCGCTGCCATCGCGTTTGTCATCGTCGGGCAGGTAATCGGCATCCAGCGTGCCGGCACTGCGCCGGGTCAGGTAGCGGTATTCCAGCCCCAGCGCCGCGCCGCGCTCGGTGAGCAGGCGCGGGGTGATGGTGGCGTCCATGTTCGGCTGAATGTTCCAGTAATACGGCACCGAGATACCGAAACCGTTTTCCGATGTCGTGCTCAAGGATGGATACAGAAAACCGCTCTTGCGGCGATCATCCAGCGGGAAACTGATCCACGGAGTGTAAAAAATCGGCACGCTCTGGAACCGCAACACCGCATTGCGCGCAACGCCTACACCCTTTTCCTGATCCAGCTTGATGCGACCTGCCGACAATTCCCAGGCCGGGCTCTCGCCGGGACAGGTGGTGAACTCGGCGCTGGTTACGCGCGCCACCCCGCCCTGCTGCAGAAAAATTTTCATTGCCTTGCCGTTGGCGGTGCTGCCGGCAACCTCAAAATCCACATCCACCAGCTCGGCGTTGGCGTCATCCATGTAGTAGACGGCGTTGGCGGCTTCGATGATGTAGTCCTGATCGCTGTAGCGCAGTGCCTCCGGTGCCACCACCTGACCGATACTGCGATCATAAATCAGTCGCCGCGTCGCCAGGCGCTGATCGGCGCGCTCCAGCAGCACGTCACCGATGAACAATGACTCGCCAAAGCGCTGCAGATCGGCTTCTTCGGCATTCAGGTAAAACGGTGCATCGGCGCGGTTGGGCGAAGGGCCCGCGCGACGCGTGCGCACATCGACATTGCAAATGGCCGGCAGCGAAGCACCCACATTCCCGCCAGCGCCGCTGAGCTGAGCCAGTCCCGGCAGCGGCAGCAGCAGCATGCAGCAAAGAGCGAGAACGCTGGCTGGGAAAATGCGCTGCTGGTACAAAATGCCGTATCCGCTGATCAAAGCGCTTTATTGTAAGCGCTGCCCGCGCTGCTGCACAGTCTATTCCTGTGCCGGCACGAAACCTGCACCACAGTGACGCCTGGCCATATCTGCCGTGGTATCGCTGGTACTGTTGCTTTGCAGCCAGGCGGCACGCTCTGCAGGCGACCAGTTGGCCATAACGGCGGCGGCCTGATAAAACGCTGCTAAATCCTTGTCCAGACAGGCATACAGTTGCAACAGCCGCTCCACGCCCTGGTGGTAAGTGGCATGCAGGACAAAATGTGCGTTATTCAACGGCTGCGCAAACCAGCCGCGCCAGCGCCGCAAGCCGCTGTGGGGAAAACGACCCGGCGGACTGTTGAGCATGGCTGCCAGCCAGCGCTGGCGCAGACCAGCGATCACGCCCTGTTTGCCCTGGGCTTTCTGCTCGGGGCTGCCTGGAGCCTGGTAGATCTGCTGCAGTTGCTCGCGAGCGGCGCCGATCCAGCCATCCACCATGGCATTGACCTGGGACTGCTGGCGGTGGTCTTCAGCATCAGCAGGCAACTGGCGCGACTGCAGCCAGCGCGCCACGCCAATCTCGGCCACAGCGGTGGCGTAGGCTTCGTTGAAGGCGGTGTCATCGGCGATGTAGAGCTGCTCATGCGTCATTTCGTGAAACAGCAACTCGGCGAGTATTGGTGCTGGATAGGCCAGCATGATGTTGGTCAGGGGATCATCAAACCAGCCCAGCGTGGAATACGCCGTGGCCGGGCTGACCATGACATCCAGGCCATGCCGGTGCCGCAACAGGCGTGCTTCGTGCCAGGCATCGCCCGGATCAAACCAGCCGCGATAGGCCAAGCAGCCGACAAACAGAAAGCACCAGGTTTTCGGCTGCAGTTGATCCGGTGCCGAGGCCACCACGTTCCACACGGCGGCATCTCGCTCAAGATCGGCATAGCTGCGATAGCTGCCCGTGTCCAGCAGGCCCAGCTCGCTGATGGCATACTCACGGATGGACTGCGCCAGAAGCAATTTGTCGCGCAATGCTTCCGGGGTCTGCTCGTCGGCGAGCAGTTGCTCGATGTCGGTACGCCGCGACAGCACATCCATCTGTCCGTCCACTGCCTGCAAGCCCCAGCGCACACTCATGCAACCGTTCAGCAGCATGAGCATGGCGCAAGCGACAATGATCAGAGACAATGTCTGCAGCAACGGGCGATCAGCAGCCGTTTTCCCTACAGGAGATATCAACATGAGCGAGAAAATATGAGCAGGGCCTGGTACCTGGATGAGCAACTATGGCAGGACTTTTATCATTGTATGTTCTCGCCAGCAGATTTTCAGCGCGCCGAGAATCAGGTCGCCGCGCTGCTCAACCTGCTCGGACACATGCCGCAAACCGTGCTGGATCTGGGCTGCGGTCCCGGTCGCCACAGCCTGCCGCTGGCGCGCAGTGGCTGTGCTGTCACCGCCATCGATACCAGCGCGTTTTTGCTGCAGCGACTGCAAGAGCATCTGCAAGATCACAATGCGGCAGAACAAGACGACCTCAGCATCAGCATCGAACAGGACGACATGCGCACTTTCAGTCGACCGGAGGCGTTTGATCTGGTGGTGTGTCTGTGGTCATCGTTCGGCTATTTCGACACGCCGAAGGACAATTTGCGGGTGCTGCAACAAAGCCATGCCAACCTATGTACGGGTGGCCGACTGGTGATCGATGTCGCCGGCAAGGAAATCCTGCTGCGGCAACTGCAGCCGGTGCACGCCGATGAGTTCGACGACGGCAGCCTGCTGATCACGCGGCCTGCACTGATCGACGACATGACGCGCATGGAGGTGGAATGGCTGCTGGTGCGCGCCGACGACAGCGTGGCCAGAACACAATTCACCCACTTCATCTACAGCGCCGCCGAGCTGCAGCAGATGCTTCGCCAGGCTGGTTTCAGCAGCGTGGCATTTTATGGCGACTGGAACGGTTGCGATTATGATCTGGA
>CAZHRH010000179.1:2885-4228 GCA_964534475.1 uncultured Wenzhouxiangellaceae bacterium | reverse complement strand
ATTAATGGCTGGCGAATAATGGCCGACGCCGCAGTCAGCCAGCGCAAGAATCGGAAAGACAGACGCGCCCAGCTTGCTATGCTGTGGTCATGAACAGCAAACCCTCCAGGCAAACACCGCCAGCAGCACCAAGCATGGCACAAGTTGCCGAGTACATCGAAGGCCATGCCGAGCAGGCCTTGCCGCTGGCAGAGCTGGCCCGCCTGGCGGGCTTGAGTCCGGCTTATCTGCAGCGCAGCTTCAAGGCCGAGTTGGGCGTATCACCGCGGCAATACCAGCAGAGCATCCGCCTGCAGCGAATGAAAGCAGCGCTGCGCCAGGGCGACAGCATCAGCGGTGCCATCTACGAGGCCGGATTTGGCTCGCTCAGTCGGGTCTATGAACAGGCCGACAAGCTGCTGGGCATGACCCCGGCGCGCTATGGTCGCGGCGGCTACGGCGAGCAGATTCATTATCTCAGCCGCCAGACAAGTTTGGGTTGGCTGATCATGGCGGCCACCGCGCGCGGTATCTGCCATGTACATTTTGGCGACGATGTATGTGCTTTGCAGCAGGCACTGGAAGAAGAGTTTCCGCGCGCCGATCTGCAGGTCTCACAGGCCGCCGATGACTCGCGTTTACGGGACTGGATGTCAGCACTGCAGCAGCACATCGATGCCGGCGGACCCAGACCCGATTTGCCGCTGCACGTGTTCGGCACCGCCTTGCAGGTCCGCACCTGGCGTTTTCTCACCAGCGTGCGCGACGCTGCCAGCGTTGATTATTCTACCGTCGCCGCTGGCATCGCCAAACCGCGCGCCGCACGCGCCGTGGCCAATGCCTGTGCCGCCAACAACATCGCTGTACTCATCCCCTGCCACCGCGTGCTGCGCAAGGACGGCAGCCCGGGTGGCTACCGCTGGGGGCTGGCGCGCAAGCAGGCTTTGCTGCAAAGGCTTTGACTGTTCAGGCTGACTCGTCGCTTGTCGCCCTCTGAAAAGTGTTTTTCGAAAGCAACAAAAACGCCGCCGTGGCAATGCCTGAGGCGCCAAAGATCATCGCCATGACCATGATCTGGTAGCGCACCGCGATCAGTGGCGACACGCCGGACAGGATCTGCCCGGTCATCATGCCCGGCAGCGACACCAGCCCTACCGCGAACAGCGAGTTGATAATCGGGATCAGCGCCGTCTGCATGGCGGTGTCACGTGCGGTGGTGTAGTCGTCGCCTCGGCGCAATTCTGAAATCAAGCGCTCTGCAGCCAGGCTGACGCGTGTGTACCCCACCATCATGACTGTGATCTTCAGAGCACACCTGAGGCTGCAGTACAAGGCGCAAGCCGCAGTGAATGGCAGACCCTTGA
>CAZHRH010000179.1:0-2785 GCA_964534475.1 uncultured Wenzhouxiangellaceae bacterium | reverse complement strand
AGGATTGCAACGCCATAATGCAGGCTCAGGCGTGCTCCCTTTGGGCGAGCCGGAAAGCGCTCATCCGCTATGTTATGGCTCTTGGCAATGGAATGGCCATTACCTGCGAGCCATGCCTTGCGGGTAAGCGCTTTCCGATTCGCTGAAGTTTACAGACATGGTGGTGGGGTACACATATGGCATTGGCAAACACCATACCGGCCAGTGGAATGCTGTATTGCGGTCGATACCATGGCTCAAGCTGCAGCACAGCGAGGATCACCAGGGTGAAGGTCAAGCCACCGCCGACAAGAATGGCCAGCAGCGCATGGCGATAAAGCTGCCAGCGCATTCCAGTTACCGTGCCCAGGGCAATCCAGCTTGATGCCAGCACCATCACCAGCAACACCGCCAGCACGACCCAGGCGCTGTCGGAGGTGAACAACCAGGTCAGCAGATAGCCGATGATAAATAACTGTATCAGCATACGCAGCAAAGCATGGATGGCATTGCCAGTGCCCAGCGACCACCGCCACATGATGAACAGCGTGATTAACACCGGAATCAGGATGAACGCCAGTGCCGGCAGGCTGATGGTTTGCACCTCAGCATTCATGCTGCAACACAAAACCGGGCACAGGCATCCGAGCTACGACTTTTTGCTAAGTGATAACAGGTCAGGCAAGACCGCATATAGCTACAATAACAACGTACATTGTCATTCATGTCGTGAACCTCTGGTCTATCCATAAACTTTTCTAACTCATTGCCCAAGTCGTCATTATGAAACATCTCAGCAGGTTTATTCTGGTTGCAGTCGCACTTGTAGTTGTGCTGGGCGGTCTGTTCGGCTGGAAGATGCTGCAGATCAAACAACAGCAGGCGGCCATGAATCAACCGCCGCCAGCGGCCAAAGTGGAAGCCACAACGGTACAGCAGGAACGCTGGCAGCGTTCCTTGCAGGCCATCGGCAGCCTGCGTGCGGTCAACGCAGTGCGCTTGGCCAATGAAATCGCCGGCGTGGTGGAAAGCATTGAGTTCGAATCCGGCCAGAGAGTCGCCGCCGGCAATCTGCTGATCACACTGAACAGCGAAACCGATCGCGCAGCGTTGGACACACTGCAGGCCGAGCAACGGCTGGCCGAGCAGCAGTATGAGCGCTTTGCCGATCTGGTCCAGCAACGCGCCGCCTCGCAGGCGGATTTTGACGAAGCCCGCGCCAATCTGGATGCAGCCAAGGCGCGCGTGCATGAACAACAGGCGATTCTGGACAAGAAATCGATTCGCGCGCCGTTCGCCGGTGTGGTCGGCTTGCGGCTGGTCGATCTGGGCCAGTTTCTGGCTGTCGGCACGCCGATTGTGCAAATCGGCATGCTGCATCCGATCTATGTCGACTTCACCATTCCCGAACGCGATCTGCCGCGCCTGGCGGTGGGTGATCAGGTGGAAGTGCAGGTGGCAGCGCAGCCGGACCAGAAATTTAGCGGCAGCGTACTGGCACTGGAAACATCGGTCAACGAGGACAGCCGCACCATGCAGATACGCGCTCAGTTACCCAACCCCGATCTGGTGTTGCGACCGGGCATGTTCGCCAATGTCAGTGTCTATGAAAGTGCTTATGACGATGTACTAACGCTGCCCAGAACAGCGATCTCCTACAACACCTATGGCGATTTTGTTTATGTCATTGAAGCCGGCAAGGACGGCGGCAAGGTGGTTTCACGACGCAGCGTCAGCACCGCTGCGGTCAAAGACGGTCGCGTGGCTATTACCGCAGGTGTGGAAGCTGGCGAACAGGTGGTGGCGACCGGCTTGTTGCGCCTGCGCAACCAGCAGCCGGTGCAGGTGGTCAGCGCAGATGCGCGTGATGGCGGGGCCAGTGACTGATGCGTTTCACTGACATCTTTGTCCGTCGTCCGGTGCTGGCGACGGTGGTCAGCCTGCTGATTCTGTTAATGGGCCTGCGCGCCGCGCTGGAGCTGGAGGTGCGCCAGTACCCGAAACTGGAAAGCACCACGGTGACGGTGACCACGGCTTATCCGGGGGCCGATTCTGATCTGGTCAAGGGCTTTGTCACCACGCCATTGCAGCAGGCCATCGCCGAGGCTGAAGGCATTGATTACCTGGCCTCCACCAGCACTCAGGGCGTTTCCACCATTGAAGCGCGCATGGTGCTGAACTACGACGCCAATGACGCGCTGGCGGAAATCCAGGCCAAGGTGGCATCGCAGCGCGATGTGCTGCCGGAGGCGGCGCGCGATCCGGTGATCAGCTCCACCACTGGCGAGAGCACCGCGCTGATGTACATTTCTTTTTACAGCGACGCAATCCAGGTGCCGCAGATCACCGATTATCTGACCCGCGAAGTGCAGCCGCGGCTGCAGGCGCTGGCCGGTGTCGGCAAGGCCGAATTGATGGGACGCACCTTTGCCCAGCGCATCTGGATCGATCCACAGCGGCTGGCTGCGATCGACATGACGCCGCGCGATCTGGTCGACATTCTGCTCAACAACAATTTTCTCGCCGGCATCGGCAGCACCCGCGATGAGCTGGTGCGCATTGATCTGACCAGCAACACCGACGTCAGCAACCCGCAGCAGTTTCGTGAGCTGGTGATCAAGCAGACCAGCGACAGCATCATCCGATTGGGCGATGTTGCGCGCACGGAACTGGGTTCGCAGACCTACGACTCGATCAACAACTACAAGGGCAAGCCGGCCACCTACATCGCCATCGAGATCTCGCCCGGAGCCAATCCGCTGGATGTGGCCGCGCGCGTGCGCGCAGAATTGCCGGAGATCCGTGC
>CAZHRH010000178.1:0-4259 GCA_964534475.1 uncultured Wenzhouxiangellaceae bacterium | reverse complement strand
TACTGAGCGCGAAAAGCCCTACTTGTCGCTGATTTGAGGCGGTCGGATTAAGCACACATTCCACAACATCGACACAATCACGCCCGCGCCTGATGATTAAATCAATTTCCCTGTGCGATTTGTCCAAAGACAGCAGTCTATGTCGTCTTCGAAGAAGTCAATGCAGCTTATCAGACACTCAATCATGTATCTACATTAAACCCGGCTTATTCACCATCCCTGCGTAGCGAGACGCTGTCAGGTGCCGTAGCTGGGGTGTTTCGCGACCGAGTGCACCGGAGGCGTACTCGCCTGTCCGGTGAGGATGCACGACCGAGCGAAACGCCGCAGATGCGGGGCCTGACGGAGTCGCAGTAGCAGGGGTGGTGAATAAGCCGGGTTAAACACTTGCTACTTGCTCTTCTATTTGTAAAGTTCACTATCTGGCTTACTCAATGCGAGATACAGGCTGGATGGTGCGTCAACGAAGCGGACAAAACCAAAGCGCTCGTAGAATGAGCGGGCGGTCGCGTCCTTGGCATCAACGATCAATGCGTATGCAGCGACTTCCCGACTTGCCTGCAAGCAACGATCAACTGCGCAACCCAACAGCAGCTTGGCAATGCCGCGCCCCTGGATATCCTGGCGTACGGCGAATCTACCCATGCGAAAACAGGGTATGGGATAGCGTGGCAGTCGGCGGCGATCTTGCTGATCAAGCTGTTCGTTTCCCGCCTGGGCGGCACTGAGTGTGTAATAGCCGAGAATACTGGATGAATTTTTCGTCTCGACGAGAACATAGATTTGGGACAGGTTGCGGCGGCGGTCCTGCCGGGCGTAGCGGGTCAGATAATCATTGAGCGCTTTGACGCCGCAATCAAAACCAGCACAATCGTGAACAGCACTGTCCAGCCGCTGATCTTCAAGCACGGCGCACTTGCTGGCGCGCGGCGGATAGGGCTTCCTGCAGCGCCGGATTGGGCTCGAATGCATTTTCCAGCGCGGCAGATAGAGCTGCCATATCCCGCTGGGACAAATTCAGACGGGATTCGCGGTCGATGACTTCCTGCGCGCGTTCACGGGCCGCGGTTCGCACAAAACCAGCCATGGTTGTCCCAGTCAATATAGAGGCACGGGCAAGAAGCTCCTTGTCTGCCGGATTGAGTTTCAGGTCGAAGCGTGCTGAAGTAGTCACGGGTGTTACCTCCAGATATCAGTCTATTTTGGACTTAGTCAACAATAGTACGGCATTTTACCGTATTAAAGGAGATAATCAATCCGTTAGCTGAAGGTCATCTGTCAGCAATGAAGTTATGCAGACTCAATACCAGATCGCCATATCAATGCCGGTCTTGTCGCGGTCGGGTTGGGCGGGAATGCGCTCGGCTTTGCCGGCGGCGATGCGTTGTGCTGTCCACAACATGGCCAGGGCATCGACGATGTCGTCATCGGCGGCCTGGCGCTAGTTATCTTGAAGGACTGATTGGAGACGCTAGAAACATCCACGTATTGAAACGACTCGTCAGGCTTCTTGCGCGGATCTCGCTGCTTTGCTTTGACGACAATCGTACTTATATACGATTCCATTCATTGCTTGGGAATTGGATATGGTTTTCCGTCCATCATACCCCGAGCTTCTCCAAAATTTATTTTAAAGGAGCGCGGGCTTCCCAACCCACGTTTGGGTTTCGATTCGCGGACAGTAAGGTCCGCGCTTGTTTCTGCTCTCAGGCTTCACATCCTTCGTCGCTGTCACTTTCCTCATCACCTTTGGCAATCCCCAACAGCTTAGCGTCGAAGTCCGAGACATACAGGCGATCCTGGACAATGCGGTATTTTTCGAATTCGGATTCGGCGTGCGCTTTGGCGATTTCGGCGGTGACTTTGCCGGCATCTTGCAGGATTTCGCGGTCGGTAGCTTCGATGAAGCGGTTGAGCCGGGTTTCCCAGTCCTGCATGGTCATGGGAATCTTCCGCTGGGCCATGTCCTCAGCGATATCGAGGTAGGCGTTCACAAGTCGTGAGAGCTGGGCCATTTCGGGCTCGGTGAGGTAGTTCTTGGCGACGCTGACGTCGAATTTCTGGATTTTTCCATCGGGAGCGTCTTTCCAGGTGGTCAGGCCCATGTGCTGCTTTTCCGCATCGGCGCGATTAACGATAACCTCGGCTGCCGTGTGGCCGTGGATTGCCCAGTGGAGCTTGTTCTGCACTGTGGCGAAGAAGCGCTGGGTGGCGGTGGCGCTGCGGTCGTAGTCGATCGCGGTGGCGTAGATGTCGGTGATCTTCTGGTAGAACTTACGCTCGCTCAGGCGGATTTCGCGGACGCGCTGGAGCTGTTCCTCGAAATACTGTTCGGTCAGGACGGTGCCGCCTGCTTTCAGGCGCTCGTCATCCATGGCGAAGCCCTTTACGGTGAATTCCTTGACCACCGCTGTCGCCCATTTGCGGAACTGGACCGCCCGCTCAGAATTGACCTTGTAGCCGACGGCGATGATGGCGGACAGGTTGTAATGGCCGGTGTCGTAGCTCTTCCCGTCGGCGGCAGTTATTCGAAATTTTCGAATAACTGAATCCTCCCTGAGCTCGTTGTCAGTGAAGATCTTTTTCAGGTGGTAGTTGATCGTGTGGGTCTTCACGTCATAGAGGACACCCATCATCTTCTGGGTCAGCCAGATATCCTCGTCAGCATAGACCACCTCGACGCCCCCTCGGCCCTGTGCGGCAACAAAGGTGAGATATTCGACCGCTGAGGAGCGCGTGATTGAGGTCTCCTTGTTGTCGAGTTTCTTTTTCATCCAGACACGCCGATCTTCCTGAGGATGTCACGAAGCGCTTTGTCCGCCTGCCGGGCCTCGGTCTCGATGACAATCAACTCGGCCATGATTTCGCCAATCGGACGATAGGTCTCGTCGACGCCGGTATGGATATAGCGGCTGGAGGAAATGTTGTAGTCGTTGTTCTTCAGTTCGGCCAGATTGACGATGCGACTGAGTTTTTTCTTTTCTTCCCGATGGATCAGTCTGTTGGCCAGATCGGCGATCTGCTCGGACGACATGAAGTTTTTCGGGTCGCCCGCCTCGAAGCAATGACCGGCTTTGACCAGCAGCATCATGTCCTGGCAAAGTCTAGGCTTGAACTTGTTCAGGAACAGAACAAAGCGCAGCGCGGTGGTCTTGAGGATGCTGGTGCAATAAAAACCCGTCACAGCAATGTGAACGACGCTTGCATGGCTGAATCTGATTGCTGCTGTATTGATGGCCGTTGTATGCACTTCCCTGACAATACCCGTTTGGTTTTCTCCCAACGCCCTGCTCTACGCATCCATGCAGTAAGTGAGACGTTACAGGATTATGCCACGGTAATGGCTTTTTTGCATCCCCGTGCTTTGCGAGTGTCAGTGAGTTGTGTTGTGGGCCGTTTTAGGCAGGAAACTTGCAGATCTGAAGCAACTGTTTCCGGTCAATACCAGATCGCCATATCAATGCCGGTCTTGTCGCGGTCGGGTTGGGCGGGAATGCGCTCGGCGGTGCCGGCGGCGATGCGTTGTGCTGTCCACAACATGGCTAGGGCATCGACGATGTCGTCATCGGCAGCCTGGCGTTTGAGCGGGAATTGTTTGCGGATGGCCGGCAGGTGATCCTCGCCGAACTCGCGTTCGAGCAGGCGGCGTCGAAAATAATGCCCCACCGGTGTTTTCTTGTAGTCCATTATTCCCTGCTTACCATTAATGGCCCAGAAGCTGACTTCAGGATGACCTTCGTGCAGTATATCGGCGCTGATCTCGCCGGCCTGGATGGCATTGTCAACTTCGCAGATGGCCGGCAGAATATGAAACGCCTGCTGCGACAGACCAACCCCGGCAAGCTCGCGATGCTTGCTGTTGGCCTCGCTATGATTGCTGCAATCAAGCACTTGCCGCAGCGGCGTCATGAACACGCTGTTGTGGCGCGGCTTGATCGTCTCACGAGCCAGCTTGTCGCACTGCCGGGGATACTCATGCGGCAGGCCCATCGGTACATCGGCCACCAGCACATCCAGTGCTGGTTGTTTTTGCAGCAGCTTGTTGAAGTCCGGATAGAGGTGTGCCTTGAGTACACCATTAACCAGCACCAGCGTCAACCAGCCGGCTTTGGAACGGTCGCTACCTGCGATGATCATGCAATCAATATGCCACTACGGTGCCTGCAGCAGGCACCGTGAAAACATTTTCCGACGGTTTTAGCTCAGCCGAGCTGACCGGCGGCCAGCTCTTCCTCGGTGGCTTCGCGCACGTCTTGCAC
>CAZHRH010000177.1:0-4330 GCA_964534475.1 uncultured Wenzhouxiangellaceae bacterium | reverse complement strand
TGCCGCTGACGCGAATTGACCAGCGATCGGCACTTTTGCCTTTGAGTTGATGAAGCTGAAAGCCTGCAATAGCCATATCCAGGATAGTTACAGCGGTTTCTAGTACGACAAGCAACATTCGCAAGCGTTTGGAATGCTCTGCCTGAATGCCCGCCATTGAGCCTGTTTCATAAAACTTGGCCAAGCCTTTATGACGAAAAGAATGTTATGGATAAATCATAGCGTGTTGCGCGATACGCAACAATAGTATGTAACCAAATAAGGGAAAGGACGCTCACGGTAAATCTCGACAAACTCCATGACCTTGTCAAGTTCAGCCGAACTCATGGCTGGATTGGCCAGATAGAGACGGGATAAGACACCGGCACTTCAGATTGTGGCACTTGAAAAGAGTGAATATTTTTTCATCAGATCAGGCATTTAAGTAGTCTGAGACCGAAACATGTCGGGAGTTTTCTGTTGTAACATTAACTTAACTTAGTTTCGCTAGATTGAGACCTCACGGACGAATCCTGATCACCAACCGGTAGTCGTATAAAAATGCCCAGCACAAAGCCTACCGTTGCTATACTCGGACCTCAGCCATATATGGCGCGTGCCCTGGAAGAGCTGCGCAAGGAGTTTGACCTGCGCATACTTAACCCCGAGGGCTGGGAGGAATCCGAACTGAACCGGCTGGAAGCGGAATGCCGATCGCAGGGCATCGATGCGGTTGGCGGATTTGCCCAAAAAGACGCTTTTCACCATATCCTGATCAATGAACGCCTCGGAAACGCGGTACCCAGCCGGCTGTCTTTTCTCTACTGCATGAACAAATATCTCATGCGCACCCTCGAGGCCAAACCATTCTGGTTCTGCGCAGTCAGTCCGATGCAAGAAAGCGACGAGGAGATCATCGACAAGATTGCCGAGTGGCCATTCTTCCTCAAAAACACCTCGCTATCGCTTGGGCGCGGTATCTTCAAGATAGACAGTCCCGAACAACTCATAGAAGTGTTGGCAGAGTATCGGCAGGACGATGAGCTGCAGGATCTTATCCGCCACCAGAACGACGCCATCATGGCCGGCATTCCCGCCGATAAGCTCCCGGAGGTGATTCCACCCTTCATTGCCGAGCACATGGTGGACAGTAATGCGGCGGTGGAATATTGCTACGAAGGATGTATCACGCCTGAGGGCGAGGTCGTCCACTACGCGCTTACCGAAGAAGTCTACTTCCGCAACCATAATGCCCTTGGCTATGTGACTCCTCCATTGGGGCTGAAGTCTTGCAATGCGGACCAGTTTGAGGCTTGGGTAAATGATTACATGGGCCGGCTGGCAGCACTGGGCTATCGTAACCAGTTTTTCAATCTGGAGGTGTGGATGATTGAGGGCGAACTCTTTCTCACAGAAATCAACCCTCGGGCTGCGCATACCTACCACTATAACTATGCTTTTTCCTATGGCAACTCGCTATACCTAGATAATCTGTTACTGGCCAAAGATGGAAAAGCACCCGACGTAACGCCTTGGCAGCGCTGGAAATCTGAAGATTTCCAGGGGCTCTATACCCTTATCGTGCTCATCACCGCCACGCAAACCGGTCGTGTGGGTGACATTCTAGACTACGAATACATCCGCAGCCTTGAATCCAACGGCATACTGATTCGGCATGTGCGGGAAGAAGAAGACGTCCTGAAACAAAGCGACATGACCGCCGCCGGAGCCCAGATGCTCCAGATATGGCTAACTGCGCCCACCGCCCGCGAGATCGTCGAAAAAGAAATCGAACTGCGCCAGAATATATGCCAACAGCGGACTGGAATTTGGGACTATACCGATTACTGGAAGCCAGAAGCATGGACATGAATCACAAATCGCTGACAACGATCAAATCATTTGTCAGGAAATCATTGGGCAGCCTTAGCTGATCCGAAGGACCGAGAACCATGGATGGTATGAGTCAAACAAGGCCGGTGTAGCCATCCTCCTCATTCGCCATTATGGCAAGGGATCCGTTCAGACAACGCATGAACCTGGACAGATCGCACAGCCGGTCAAGGTAAAGCTCGTCAAATTCCTCAACTTTGTTCAACTCAGCCGAACCCATGGTTGGACTGTCCATAGATCGCTTCACCAGCGGATGTCCGGCAAATACCTTGTCCATCGCTTCACCACCTGGTTCATCGACGAGCAACGAATCAGCTTTCCGGTGGCCGACAGCAACGCGTCGCCATTGCATGTGCCCTGATCACCGAGCTGGCCTTGCTGCTGGTGGAATAGAGCGTTTAGCTATACGCAACGTCGCTTGCGCATGGATTACAAGCATTGCTTTAACAGCATTACCAATCAGACAGGCAAGGCCAGTCGATCGGGCAGAGACTGCCGCGGCATTACTCCAGTTCGTCAGCCGCAATCCGCCTGGACCACACCTCGCGGCCATCGACATCGTGCAGGGTCATCTGCAAGCGGCGTTGATCGGCCGGGCCGCTGATGTTGATGACGCCGAAGTTGCGCTGCGTGTAAATGCTGTCGTCAACAATGTACTGCTCTTCGCCGCGCACCGGGGTATAGGCCTTGGCGGTCATGGGTGACACGGTCCATTCGTGCAGCGGGTACTGCTCAAAGCGCGGCATGATGTGCATGGCCGAATGATGCCGGTCGCCGCTGAGGATGATGACCCCGGGTATGCGCTCGGCAGCGATGCGGTCGAGCAGTTCGCGGCGTTCACCCGGAGCGATATTGATGTAGTTCTCAAACACTTCACCACTGTTCAGCACCTGGCCGCCGATGACGATGAATTTGAACGTGGCCAGACTGCTGCGCAATGCGTTGATCAGCCACTCCATCTGCTTTGTACCCAGAAGCTGGCGCTGGCCGGTGACGCGCAGGTTGGCGTTGCGGTGGCTGCGGTTGTCGAGCATGAAAAAGGCGGCATCCTGCCATTCGAAGTAGCTGCTGATGCCGCCGGTGCCGGCAGCATCGCGCACCGGGTTGGCCCAGAAGCTGTGAAACACCTGCCGGCTGATGTCGCGCAGCGCAAAGCTGCGGTCGGAGTTGTTCGGGCCGTAGTCGTGATCGTCCCAGGTTGCGTAATGCTGCGTACTGCTGAGCAGGCGCTGCAATTCGGGCAGTTGGCGCATGTGGCTGTAGCGGGCATACATGCCGGAAGCCGAGCTGGTGTCCGGCGGCAGGTAATAAACGTTGTCGCCCAGCCAGAGCATGAAATCCGGTTGCCGGTCGGCGATGGCATCGAATATCTGGTAATCGGCGCCGGTGCGGCGCTCGGGGGCGTCAAAGGGTGGATCGTTGATCTTGACACATGATCCCAGCGCAAAGCTGAAATCGCTGAGACCGTCATGTCGCAACGGTTGCGTGACCAGCAACTGCTCATGTTCGGCCGCGACCACTTCATCATCGATCAGGACGCGGTAATGGTAGCGGCGGCCGGGCTGCAATCCACTTGCTGTGAGTATGGCCGTGTGGGCACGGTCGCTGCGCGTTTGCACCTGCTGGGTGCGCTGATGTGGCGTTTGCTCTGACGCACGCTCACCGCCGCTGTTCGCTTCAGTATAAGGCCAGAATGCCATGCTCACCGCGGCCGGCTGCGTGGTCTGAATCCAGACCGCGGCTTCCTGCGCGGTGCTGTAACCCGGCATCGGTCCCGCGGCCAGTTCAGCCGCAGCTAGTCCGCTGCCTGTCAGCAGCCAGCAAAAGGCAACCGCCAGCGACTGGCAGCAGTGGTTGGAGAGCGCAAAAAGTTTCATCAAGGCACCTCTGAATCTCAAGTCAAAATGATCATATTGTTCTGCAAAAATGAGCATAACACTCTGAGCATGTTTGCATTATGTCAGCAACTTCAGGAGAGGGGTAGAAAGGCCATGGGCAAGCTGTCATAAAAATGTCATAAAACTGGCATACTGTTGTAACTTAACAATCGTTTAATACGCATTCTAGTCGATTTGCCAGCAGGCATTGTTCTCTTCATCTTTAACCAGAGGTTGCACATGTTCAGTAGATTAATAGATTCCAGGCTGCTGCTTGGCTTGCTGTTTGCCGTGGGCTGCAGTATGGCACAGGCGCAGATTGTTTCCACCCTGATCAATGGTACCGTCAGTACCGAAGCCGGTGAGCCGGTGGAAGGTGCCGAGGTCATGATCATTCACGTGCCCACCGGCACGGTTTCTGTCGCCACTACGCAGTCTACCGGTCGCTTTGAAGCCAGAGGATTGCGCGTCGGCGGACCATTCTCGGTGACTGCCAGCCGTGAGGGTTTTCAGGCTGAGGTGATAGAGGGTGTCAACACAGAACTCGGTCAGCCGGTATCGCTGCAGTTTGAGCTGGCTTC
>CAZHRH010000176.1:0-4350 GCA_964534475.1 uncultured Wenzhouxiangellaceae bacterium | reverse complement strand
GGACATTTTACGCCGAATATGGCGATAGTACTGCTGCTATTGCCGGGGAATCAGTCAGGATTGTGGCAATTCAGCGAACCTCATGCAGACCGCATTCGCGGGCAAGGCCGAAAAAGCGCAGCTTTTCGTCATCATCCACTTCGTGCATGGAGCGGGTGGTATGCCAGTCGCCAATGCTCAGATAGCCCTGTTCGCGCAGTGGATGATAGGGCAGGTCGTGCTGCTGCAGGTACAGATGTACATCGCGGTCAGACCAGTCGGCCAGCGGGTGCACCTTGTAACAACCCCACTGCCGGTCGACAAACGACAATTTGTTGCGGCTGTCGGACTGCTCGCGGCGCAGGCCGCTGAACCAGGTGCTGGCTGCCAACTCGCGCAGCGCACGTTGCATCGGCTCGACCTTGTTGTCGTGGTTATACGACTCGATGCCGGCCAGCCCCTGTTCCCAGCGCTTGCCATGATGTGCTTCCTGCCAGGCTGGCGTGGTCAGCGCACGGTAAACTTTCAGATTGAGCTGCAAGCGACTGCAGAGTTCATCGACAAAGCGATAGGTTGCGGCGAAGTGATAGCCGGTGTCGATAAAGATCACCGGCATGTCCGGGTCGATGCTGCTGATGACATGCAGCATCACCGCCGCCTGCATGCCGAAGCTGGACGACAGCACATGTGCCCGCGGCAATATCTGCAGCGCCTGCTGCATGCGTTGCTGCACCGATAGTGCCGGCCACTGCTGTTGCCACTGCTGCTGTAATTGTTGCAGCTCAGGCTGGTTTTGCGCTGGCAGTTGATGCACTTTGCAACTGCTCATAACTGGTTCACCTCGCTGCCATGTTGCACCGCCGTCACCAGTCCATGACGCACGGCAAAATCGCCCAGTGCTTCGCTGTCGTTGCGGCCGCTGGCATAGTCTGCCAGCCAGCCGTCGATGGTGTCGAGAATACTCGCCTCGTCGGCGTTGTCCAGAACCATTTTATTCAAGCGCTCGCCGTTGTGGGCAGCACCCAGATACAGGTTGTAGCGGCCCGGTGCGCGGCCAACCAGCCCGATTTCGCCCAGATACGGGCGCGAGCAGCCGTTCGGGCAGCCACTCATGCGAATGTTGATCGGCTGATCCTGCACGCCGTGTCTGGCCGCCAGCTCCTCAATGCGGCTGATCAAATCAGGTAGATAGCGTTCGGCTTCGGCCATGGCCAGCCCACAGGTGGGCAAGGCCACGCAGGCCATCGAATGACGGCGGATCACCGAGTCTTGTCCGTTGGCGTCCAGCCCGCTGTCATGCAGCAGATGCAGCACCTGTTCGCGCTGCTCATCAGCGATGCCGGTGATGACCAGATTCTGGTTCGGCGTGATGCGAAAATCCTCAGCATGGCGGGTGATGATCTCGCGCAGTGCATGGCGATGCTGCGGCAATAAACGGCCGTTTTCTACAAACATCACATACTGCCAGCGGCCGTCGGCTGCCTGCGCCCAGCCGTAGTCATCACCGCTGTGGCTGAAGGCATACGCTCGCGGCGGCTGCAGACGGATGCCGCTGCGTTGTTCAATCTGCTGCAGCAGCCAGTCGCTGTCGCGATCATCCAGCGTGTACTTGAAGCGTGCATGCTTGCGGTTGTCGCGATCACCATAATCGCGCTGCGTGGTGACAATCGCCTCGGCCACTGCCAGCACCTGTTCCGGCTGGATAAAGCCGATCACCTGCCCCAGCAATGGAAACGTCGCCGCTTCACCATGACTGCAGCCCATGCCGCCACCGGCGCTGACATTGAAGCCCAGCAGTTGATCATCCTCGACCACAGCGATCAAACCGATGTCGTGGGCAAACACATCGACATCGTTGCTCGGCGGCACGGCGATGGCGATCTTGAACTTGCGCGGCAGATAGGTTTTTCCATACACCGGTTCATCTTCGGTTTTTTCGGTTGCAGTTTTATGACTGGCCTGGTGACTGGTCTGGTTTGCGTTTTCCTGCAGCGGCTCGCCATCGATCCAGATTTCGCGCCAGGCGGCGGTCGCAGGCGTCAGGTGCGCGCTGAGCTGTTCGGCCCAGTACAGCGTCTGCGCCTGTACCGGCCCCAGTTCCGGCTGCACGTGGCACATGACGTTGCGGTTGACGTCACCGCAAGCGGCCAGCGAATCCATGCCCACGGCGTCGATCCCGCGCAGCAGATCCTGCAGCGACTCTTTCCAGATGCCGTGAAACTGCACCGCCTGGCGCGTGGTCAGGCGGATGCTGCCGTTGGCGTAGTCGTCAGACAGCCGATCCAGTGCCTGCCATTGCGCCCGCGTGATGCGCCCGCCGGGCACGCGCACGCGCAGCATGAACGAAAACAGCGGTTCCAGCCGGGCTTCCCGGCGCTCGCTGCGCTGATCGCGATCGTCCTGCTGATAGATGCCGTGGAACTTGCTGATCACAGTGTCGGCTGCGGCAATGCCGCCGCTGCGCGGATCAACCAGGCTGTCGCTGAGGCTGCCACGCAGATGGCGACTGTCGGCCTTGATCTTCTCGAGATCCAGATCACTCATCTCAGTACACGTCCTTTTGGTAGCGTTGTTCACTCTGCATTTGCTGCAGATAGGTATCGGCCTGCTCCAGGTTCATGCCGCCGTGTTCGGCAATCACCTGCAACAGCGCCTGCTGCACGTCTCTGGCCATGCGCTGGCCATCGCCGCAGATATAGAAATGGGCACCGTTTTCCAGCCAGTCGTATACCTCGCGACCACGCTGCAGCAGTCTGTGCTGTACATAGATGCGCTCGGCCTGATCGCGCGAGAATGCCACCGACAACTCATGCAGCGCACCTTCGCGCTGGCAGCGCTGCCATTCCAGTTGATAGAGGAAATCGGTGCGCCGGTGGCGGGCACCGAAGAACAGCCAGTTGCGCCCTGAGCCTTTGTGATCATTGGCCTGTTGTGCCTGGCGCTGTTGCACAAAGGCCCGAAACGGTGCCACGCCGGTGCCGGGTCCGATCATGATGATGTCGCATGCCGGATCATCCGGCAGCCGGAAACGCGGATTGGCCTCGATGTAGATGGGCACGCGATCGCCAACATCGAGTTGCTGCACCAGATGCCATGAGGCCACGCCGGCACGCAGTTGATTGTGGTCGTTGCTGGCGCCGACCTGCTTCACCGTCAGATGCACTTCATCATCGAACTTCAGCGGACTGGAAGCAATCGAGTACAGCCGCGGCGACAGCCCGCGCAGCATGGCCACCAGTTCATCGGCGCTGACATCTTGTGGATAGTCTTGCAACACATCCGCCACCTGGCGCGTGGCGACCCATTGCGCCAGCGCATCGCGATCGGCTAGCAGCTCATGCAGTTGCTTGATCTCGCCACGTTCGGCCCAGGCCTGCAGAAACGGTCGCGTCAGTTGCGTCAACTCCAGCCGCTCGCGCAGCCATTGTGCCAGCGACAGTGTGGTCTGCTTGTGGTCAACCTCGCTGTCTCCATCGAGGCTGGTCAACTGCAGAATCTCATCGACCAGCCGCTGATCATGCTGCGGCCAGATGCCCACCGCGTCGCCGGGTTGATAGCTCAGGCCGCTGTCATCCAGCGCCAGCGCCACATGCCTGACCACGGCATCGGATGGCGCCACCGTCAGCGGTGCCGATTCCACCACCTCAGCCTGGTAGGGTTGGCGACGATCATAGCGGCTGCTCTCGCCAGCATCAGCGACCAGTTGCAGATGCACCGGCGCTGCCGCTTGCGCGTCGTCCTGCAGCAGGTCGGCGACGGTCTCCAGCGCCTGTTCTCGCCAGTTGTCCTCGTCTGCTGCATAGTCCACATCAACATCGACGCGATCGAGCAAGCGCTGTGCTCCCAGCTCGGCCAGCCGCTGATCCAGCTCCCTGCCGGTCTGGCAGAAATCCGGATAGCTGGAATCGCCCAGTGCAAACACGGCAAACTGCAGCTCATGCAGTTGTGGCGCACGATTACCGAGCAGATGTTTGTGCAGCGCGGCGGCTTCTTCCGGCGGATCGCCCTCGCCGTGGGTGCTCACCACCAGCAGCAGATGCGACAGCTTGCTGATACTGCGCGGCTGGATATCCGCGGTGCTGGACAATGCCACAACGTGACCAGCCGCCTCGGCAGCACGCGCCAAACGCTCGGCCACGCCGCGACCGTTGCCGGTCTCGCTACCGTACCAGATGGTCAGCGTGGACTGCGTTTGCGTTGCGGTCTGCGCCTGGGCAGCCTGGTTTGGCGTCGTGTCAGCACCGCGCGCCACCGCCAGACCGGCCAGATAACCGGATGCCCAGCTCAGCGCATGTGCATCCAGCCCGGTCTCGGCAGTGCCGACCAGATCATTCAGTTGTTGCTGCAGGTGCTGTTGCTGAGCGGGTGCCA
>CAZHRH010000175.1:0-4370 GCA_964534475.1 uncultured Wenzhouxiangellaceae bacterium | reverse complement strand
CTTGAGCGTTTGTGTGAGCTGGAGCAGTCGGTAAGAATACTCAGCACGCTGAGCTGGGATGCCTCCGTGCGGGAACGTTTTCTGGCCGCCGATGGCAAACAGTTGCCGCAAGTTGATTATGAGTTTTTTGCTGCCGCAGATATTTTGACCGGCCTGGCAGAGCTGCGTCAGCAGGCGCAGCGTGCTTTCGGTGTCGATGATGATATTGGGCGCTGGCTGCAGCGCCTGCTGGACAGTGTCGAGCACGGCGCGCGCCTGCTGGCGAGCATGGGTACGATGGCTTTTTTACACCACGGCAAACAATTGTTTGGCACGCCGGAGCAGACCTTGTCGGATGGCAAAACCACGGTGCTGGCGCTGGCGGACAACTTTGACGGCATTATGGCAGGGCTGGATCATCTGCCGCTGAGTTTTCCGGAACAGGCCATCGATGCCGAGCATCTGGCCGTGCAGATTGAACAAGCGGTGCAGAAAAAATTCGCTGCTGAAGCGCCGGCAGTGGAACTGGTCGATGAGTTGTCGGCCAGGGCACTGGCCGGCTCCAGGCGCATACGCATACGTCGTGACGCCAGGTTTACCAGCAAGGATGTGGCACAGTTGATCAACCACGAGGCGTTTATTCATGTTGCCACCAAGCTCAACGGCAAGGCGCAGTTGCAGTTGCCGATTCTCGGTCGCAGCCATGCCGGCACCACCGCCACCCAGGAAGGGCTGGCGGTTTTTGCCGAATTCATTACCGGCAGCATGGAACTGAATCGCCTGCGTCGTCTCACCGATCGCGTGATTGCCATCCAGATGGCGATTGACGGTGCCGATTTCATTCAGGTATACGAGTACTTTCTCGCGCGCAGCGGCGGTCAACGCGAGCAATCGTTTGAAAACACCCGGCGCGTGTTCCGCGGCGGTGTGCTCACCGGCGGGGCACCGTTCACCAAGGATATTGTTTATCTTGAGGGCTTGTTGCGGGTGCATAATTTTTTGCGCACGACGGTGAGCCTGGGGCGCTCGGACCTGCTGCACCTGCTGTTCTGCGGCAAGCTGGACATTGAGGATATCGGTGTCATTGCCAGGCTGGCTGCGGATGGCATCTGCCTGCCGCCACGCTACTTGCCGCCATGGATGGAAGACCTGGGTTTCCTGCTCAGTTACCTGGCTTACTCGTCGTTTTTGAACACGGTGGACATGACGCGTTTGCGCGCGCATTATCAGCAACTGGCGCAAGCTGCGCCGGTCTGTCAATTTGAGAGCTAAGCCATGAACAAAGATATGTCAGCGATTGCTTCTTTTATCCTGTCGGCACTGGAGGTGCTGGCATTCCTGTTTATTTTTGCCATTGGTGTCGGTGTGCTGTGGGTGATCTGGATGTACATCGTCGATCGCATGCAGAAAGATCAGGCAGTGCGGCGCAACTATCCGGTGGTAGGGCGGTTTCGCTACCTGTTCGAGAAACTCGGTGAGTTTTTCCGCCAGTACTTCTTTGCCATGGATCGTGAGGAAATGCCGTTCAATCGGGCCGAGCGTTCCTGGGCCTACCGCGCGGCAAAAGGTGTCGATAACACCAGCGCCTTTGGATCCACCCGCAACCTGCGCCTGGACGGCACGGTGATTTTTGCCAACTGCGCGTATCCCATGCTGGATGAACACACGGTGCAGGAAGAGTCCATGCTGATCGGCCCACATTGTCGGCAGCCATACCATGCGCCGTCGTTTTTCAATGTCTCGGCGATGAGCTATGGTGCGCTGTCGACACCGGCGGTACGCGCCCTGTCAATGGGGGCGAAAAAAGGCAATTTCTGGCTCAACACCGGCGAGGGCGGTTTGTCGAAATACCATCTCGAAGGTGGCTGCGATCTGGTCATGCAGATTGGCACGGCCAAGTATGGCGTGCGTGATCTGGATGGCAATCTGTGCGATGACAAGCTGCGCGAGGTGGCGGCACACGAACAGTTGCGCATGTTTGAGATCAAGCTCAGCCAGGGGGCCAAACCGGGCAAGGGTGGTATTCTGCCGAGCGAGAAAGTGAATGAGGAAATCGCCGCCATTCGTGGTATTCCTGCCTGGCAGGATTCCATCAGCCCGAATCGGCATGTCGAGGTGGAAAGCAATGCCGATCTGCTGAATCTGATCGCCCGTGTGCGCGATGTCACCGGCAAACCGGTCGGCATCAAGGCGGTACTGGGCGATGAAGAATGGCTGCATGATCTTTTTACCGAAATCAAACAGCGTGGCATCGAGTCGGCACCGGATTTTTTCACCCTAGACAGCGCCGATGGCGGCACCGGTGCGGCGCCGATGCCGTTGATGGATGATGTCGGTATCCCGCTGCGTGAATCGCTGCCGGTGCTGATTGACAAGCTTTACGAGCATGGCCTGCGCGAGCGCATCCGCGTGATTGCATCGGGCAAGCTGGTCAATCCGACCATGGCAGCCTGGGCCTTGTGTGCCGGTGCCGATTTCATTAACTGCGCGCGCGGCTTCATGTTTTCGCTCGGTTGCATTCAGGCCATGCAGTGCAATAAAAACACCTGTCCGACCGGCGTCACCACGCACAACAAAAAACTGCAGGGAGGTCTGGTGCCGGCACAAAAATACCTGCGCGTGGCCAGTTATGCCAACAACATGAAGAAGGAAGTTGCCATTATCGCCCATTCCTGCGGTGTTTCCAGTCCGCGCAAGCTGCGCCGCAAGCACGCCCGCATGGTGGTCGAACACGGTCGCTCGATTCCGCTGAATGTGCTGTATCCGGACCACGCCGCCGAGCGCGACCGGCAAGCGCAACGGGCCCGGGAAGCGCTCGCCAGCAGGCCACAGCAGCAGTCTGCTGAAGCTGGTTGACTGCAATTCACAGCCGTCTTGACCCAGCCACCACACATCGTGCTGGTGCACGGTCTCTGGTATGGGCCGGCGGCGATGTGGCCGCTGGCGCATGCGTTGCGGCAGCATGGCTGCAGGGTCAGCCGCTTCAACTATGCCAGTGTGTCACGTTCGTGGCAGGACAATGTTGCAGACTTGTGCCAGCACCTGCGCAGTTGTGCATCGGCGCAGGTGCAAATCGTTGCGCACAGTCTTGGCGGTCTGCTGGCGTTGTCAGCGCTGGCAGAGATCGGTAACGACCGGCAGGTGACGCAGTTGATGATGCTGGGCACACCGCTGCGGGGCAGTGCCATTGCCGCGAGGCTACGGCAGAATGGCTTGACTTCGCGTCTGCTCGGCCACAGCGGACCTGTGCTGGTGCAGGGGCTGGCTGAGCTGGTGCCGTTGGTCGCAGCAAACTGTCGGCTGGTCATGATTGCCGGTTGCCGACCGCTGGGCCTGGGTAAAATACTGGTCAAAATGCAGGGAGACCATGACGGCACGGTGGCTGTCAGCGAAACCTGCCATCCTTACCTGCACGCACATCACTGCATTCCCTGTGGTCACAGTGGCCTGTTGTTGGCGGCGAAAGTGCGGCAAGCAGTGATTGCTGAACTATCCTTTGCTGGACATTGTCAATAGATATTAAGTATTAGATATTTGTCGATGAATCCTGTAGTATTGTGAAAATGAGGTAAACAAGGTGGTCGGTTTCATTGTTGACATGCGTGAGATCTGACCTAACATAGAGCAGTATGTTGTTGCTATTGCCTGATGAATCATGCGGTAAAACATACTGCGCGAAGGAATGCATCGAGGGAGCAGCGCCATGAATCAATGCGAAATCAGCAAGGGAAACTCGGTCAGCGTGGTCATCGCCGATGATCATCCCATCTTCAGGCAGGCCATTCGGCAGTCATTGCAACAGGCTTGTGGCAATCCAGCCTGTGAAATTCTGGAAGCGCAGGATTTTGATGCTTTGGATGCGCTGCTGGCAAAAGACAGCGACCATGATTTGGTGCTGCTGGATTTGTTCATGCCCGGGGTGGAGGGATTCTCCGGTCTGCTCTATCTCGGCAAGGCCTATCCGGATTTGCCGGTGGTGATGATCTCGGCCAATGAAGACCCGACCGTCATGCAGCGCGCCATAGACTATGGTGCTTCCGGTTATATCCCCAAATCGTCATCGGTCACAGAAATCATCGATGCCATCAGCAGCGTTTTGCAGGGTGATGTTAGTCTGCCGGAACAGGCGGGGCAGCAGGCAGCCGGCATGAGCATTGCAGAAGCCGAAGCCGTCGAGCGATTACAGCAATTGACACCGCAGCAGTTCCGGGTTTTGAACATGGTGTGCCGTGGACTCGCCAACAAGAACATTGCCGATCAACTTGAGCTGGCTGAAGCCACCGTCAAGGTTCATGTGACTGCGATCATGCGCAAGCTGCGTGTAAGCAATCGCACCCAGGCTGTGCTCATGGCAAACCGACTGGCGGTCAGCGAACCGCCCAATCCGCAGG
>CAZHRH010000174.1:0-4402 GCA_964534475.1 uncultured Wenzhouxiangellaceae bacterium | reverse complement strand
AACTGGCGTATGGTTTCCGGCTCGCGCAAGGTTTCATTGCGCAGCACTTGCGCCGCTGGCAGATAAAAGTACCAGGGCAGCAGCGAAAGAATGATCCTGGCCACATGGATGCTGCTGTTGTGCATCAGTGTGGCCACCATCTCAGCCGGGTCATCAATTGCTGCCAGTGTCGGTGACTGGCCGGTGAAAGCCTGCCAGCGACACCAGGAAACAATCACTTCACGCAGGTCGCGGACAAGTAAAATGCTGGTATATGGCTCCAGCAAGCGCGCGTTACTGATGCTGAAGCCGAAGTGTCCGACCAGCACCTGAGCGTCGGTTTTTGCCGTTTCCCGCAATGCCCAGTCCGGACTGCGCTCGGTCAACAAGGCCTGATCGGGATTTTTGCGCGCCGTGTCGATGTCGGTCGAAGCATAATCCCACACCTGGGTTTCGGTAATGTGCAGGCCGGTGACATGCAGACCGCATTGCTGCAGCATGCTGGCCACCCGATAGGTACCGCTTTTGGGAATGGAGTTGATGAAGATGCAGCTCATGAAAGGCCTTTTGAGGTCGGTACCAAACCAACATTATGCGCATTTTCTGCCCATCATTGCAGCATCTGCCTTATTGCATCAGCTCGGCTGCGGTTTTGGTGGCCACGGGAAAAACGCGCTGGTGGTCTGCTGGTAGCGGCGATAATCTTCACCCCGGCTTTTCAGCGCCTGCTGCTCGGTATAGGGAATACCGGTAACGCGATACAAGAACATGAACATCACCACCGGCCCGAGCAGAGCCAGCCACCAGTAGCCGCTGCCGACCGCCAGCAACGGGTAGCTGCACCAGTGCAGCCACTCAAAGAAATAATTCGGATGCCGAGAATAACGCCACAGGCCTTCGCGGCAGGTTTTACCCTTGCTTTCGGGCCGGCGCTTGAATTTCGCCAGTTGCCGATCGGCGAGGTTTTCCCCGGCGATGGAAATCGCCCAGACCAGCAACGCCAGCACAACCCACATCGACCAGCCGCTAGGATTGTTGGCGGTGGCCCAGAACACCCAGCCAAACAGCCAGGCAATCAGTGCCTGCACCTGGAAAAACCACAACAGGTTCATTTGCTGGGACTTACCCCAGTGCTCGCGCATGGCCTGGTAGCGGCCATCTTCCGGTTCACCGCCCACGCGCACGAACAGATGCGAGGTCAGCCGCAGTGACCAGATGCCGCCCATCAAAGCGGTCAACCAGCGCAGCAAATCAGAGCCGTCGCCCAACACAGCCAACGAGACCGCCAGAAAACCGAGCAGCGCCGACCACACCACATCAACCCAGCCGGCATTCTTGCTGTAGAGCTGCCAGTACCAGGTCAACAACATCACCAGCATACAAACGGCAAGTAAAGCGAACGCAATAATCATGATTCATGCTTCCGGAAATATTAATGATTCATGTTCGTATGATGACAGCATACAGATTGCAGCGGATTGAATAGAGCTATGTGCAGCAGCAGGTACCGTAGCAAGATGTATACTCTTTTCTCCACGCTGACGTCACGGAGCAGATCAACATGTTCAACATCAAGCACCGCACCGCTGTTATCTTCATCACCATCAGCTTGTCATGCTTTGCTAGCGCACTCGGCGCGGCCGAATCCGACCGTGACGATCTCACCAGCCATCCGATCAACATAACGCAATGGCAGGTGCCGTGGCCCAACACGCGGCCACGTGATCCATTTGTGGCGCCGGATGGTCGCATCTGGTTCGTCGGACAGGCTGGCGATTATGCTGCCGTGTTTGATCCTGCCGATGGCTCTTTTTCGCGCATCGACCTTGCCGACGGCACCGGCCCGCACAATCTGATCGTCGCTGCCGACGGCATCATCTGGTACGCCGGCAACAAGGCCGCCCACATCGGTCGCATTGATCCCAGCGCCGCGGCCGGCGAGCAGATCCGACTCTATCCGACGCCTCCGAGTGATGCCAAAGATCCGCACACGTTGATCCAGGCCGGCGATGGCCGCATCTGGTTTAGCGCGCAATGGAGCAACGCCATCGGTGTATTGAATCCCGCCGATGGTAGCGTCAAAGTCATTACTGTAACAACCGATAGCGCGCGCCCGTATGGCATTGACCTGGACAGCAATGGCCATCCCTGGGTGGTGCTGCTGGGCAGCAACAAACTGCTGCACATTGATCCGGCCAGCATGCAGCTTGAAGAAATCGTGCTGCCGCGCAGCGACGCTCGGCCCCGTCGCATCGCCATCACCAGTGACGATCGCATCTGTTACGTGGACTATGCTGAGGGTTACCTGGGCTGCTATCAACCGCAGCACAAGCAATTCAATGAATGGCCGACACCGGGTCGTGCGCACAATGGTGCCGGCAGCAGCGGGCCCTATGCCATGGCGGTGGATAACCAGGACCGTCTCTGGATGGTGGAGACTTTTCCTGATCCCAACCGCTTCATCGGCTTTGATCTTACCAGCGAGCGCTTCATCAGCGTAACGCCAATACCCGGCGGCGCCGGTAGCGTGCGCCACATGGTGTTCGACCCGGATCGCAATGCCATCTGGTTCGGTACCGATACCAACATGCTCGGCCGCGCCGACCTGCCGGAATAGCCTGGATTATTCACGATCAACTACTGCGAGTCCGTCAGGGCATGAACCTGCTGCGTTGCACTCGAAAAATATGCTCAACGTACGTCAAGTACGCCTGCGCGTATTTTCCTTCCTGCGCCTTGCATTTTCATACCCTGACGGCCTCTCGCTACGTCGTTCATGAATAATCCAGGCTAGAGCCCGACCGGAATCGCTGACAAAAACCGCTGGCAAGCTGTTGCCAGAGCATGCATGCGGTTGCATAATGACAATATGAACACATTGCCCGATATTGAAGTCATTCACGACGCCAAGGATCTGCGCTATCTGATCCGCGTGGGTGAAACACGGCATGAGGACAACGAAGTGGTGCTGCGCTATCACATGCGCGATGCCAACACGATTGACTTCACTTCGACGTTCACTCCGCCCAGCCTGCGCGGGCAGGGGCTGGCGCGCAAGGTGGTGGAACACGCGCTGGATGCAGCCGAAGCCAACGACCTGACCATCATCCCTACCTGCTGGTACGTGGAAAAAATCGTCAAGGAACGTCACGCTGCGGCGCAGAAACCCTGATGGGCAAGGCTGTTTGCGGCCGACCGTCAATTCAGCCTAGCAGGCAATAAAAGCAGATCAGCGCTTTCGCGCCAGAACAATTGCCCGTCTGGGTGCCGGCAGACCTTCCACGGTATACGCCTGATTGTTCTGGTCCAGTGCTTGCGGCAGTGATTCAAACCGCATCCAGTCCGTGCTGCGCTGCTCCTGTACGCCGGTGCGGCTGATATCGACCATGCGACAGTCGCTGAAGCCTGCCTGCTGCAGCCACTGCAACAGTAAGCAGGCTTGCGGAATGCGGTGCACGTTGCGCATGCGGGCATAGCGTTGCGGGCTCATTTCCTGGGCATCACCGGGCGGCAGGATGAAAGTCTCCAGCACCAGCAGGCCATGCCGGCGAAGCTGTTGCCTGAGTTGACTGAGATGTGCCAGCGGGTCGCGACGGTGGTACAGCACGCCCAGCGACAGCACCACATCAAAGCCTTGTGCAAGCGCCGGAAAATCCTCAAGCCGCAGCGGCAGCACCCAGTTATTCGCCTCACCGGCCGCCGCTTGCATGGCCTGGTGCTGCATCACAAACAGCCAGGTCGGGTCCAGCGCCAGCACGGCTTTGGCGCCTGAACTGAGCAGGCGATAGCCAAAGTAACCGTTGCCGGAGCCGACATCCAGTACCTGCAGCCCGGTCAGATTGGGCAGATGCGGTCGCAGCCGCTGCCACTTCCAGTCCGAGCGCCATTCGCTGTCTATGTCGATGCCCTGCAATCGCAGCGGGCCCTTGCGCCATGGCATCAGTTCGCGCAGCGCTGGCAGCAGTTGGCTTTGCTCATCACCTCTGGGTCTGGCTTTGCCCAGCACCAGCAGGTCATCATGCACGCGCCAGCCTTGCTGCTTGCCGCAGCTCTGTTGCACGCTGTGCAGCGCCTGTTGCCAGCGCGGCATGTCGCCGTGGTTGTGCTGGTCCCAGCGTTGCTGCACAGTGCTGAGCAGGATGCCGAGCTGCTCATCATCGCAGTGGGCACTGGCATGCAGCCAGTCGGTGAGTCCGGGATGGTGCGTCTGGATGGCTGACATTGTTACTGTTTACACATGCATGTATCTTGTATTATTTAACAACGGCTTATTGTGTCGCTCTGCGACGCTTCGACTTGACTGGATACCGGCCTGCGCCGGTATGACGCAGCTTTGACAACTTCGCTGGATCGTCAGTCCTTGCGCGCCAGTACAGCGGCAAAGTTGAGCGCCTGGAACCACTGGCAGACATGCGCGAAGCCG
>CAZHRH010000173.1:0-4432 GCA_964534475.1 uncultured Wenzhouxiangellaceae bacterium | reverse complement strand
ATTCATGCACTGACGGACTCGCAGTAGTTGATCATGGATAATCCAGGCCAATATGCTGTCTTATTAATGGTCGTTCACTGAATTCCAGACTGAACGAGCCGTACCAACGCCGGCAAACCAACGGAGGATGCCATGTTCAACAGGAAACCTGACCACAAATATCTATCCATACTTGTGCTGCTGGCGCTGGCCCTGGTGCCGGCGCTGTTATTGCACGCCGCCAAGCCGCAGGATTTTATTGCCAGTCCGAGTGAGCCGCATGGCCTGGTGGTGACCAGTGTTGACCGCGAAGCAGAAAACATTTATTCAGTTTATGCCGTCGCCGTCAATGGCCAGGAGTTGGCCCGGCGCGAGAATGCGCTGTGGCTGAAGCCGGGCGAGCACTCCATCAAGGCAATCAACAAAACCAGCCTGAATCGTAACTTCGTGCCCGGCTTGCGCGGTGATCGCAGTCGCGAATCGGTCGCACCGTTAACGCTGAACGTGGAGGCCGGCAAGACCTACTATGTCGGGCTGAAAGCAGATCGCGGCAGACGTGCAGACTGGCAACTGGTGGTGTGGCAGGTTGAAGATCACAACTGAGCACAAACGATGGCAGCCACGGCAGCGTGGATGGGTGCCGGCAGCAGCCTTGCTGGCGCTGTTGTGGCTGCCGTTGCTGCAGGCAGGCGAGCAGGCATTTCTCGCCGCCAGTGATGAGCCTCACGGTACGGTCATCACCGGAGTAAAACAATCCGGCAAGCTGATCTTTCCGGTGGAAATCTATCGTGTGAATGGCCAGCGGATCAACTTCCGAGGCAGCGCGCTGCCGCTGAAGCCGGGTACATATCAGCTACAGGCAGGCCGCGCAGTGGTGGACCGTGACGTGATGCCGGGTCTCAGAGGCGATACCACGCGCCCGGACACCAGCGCCATCGAGCTTGAGGTGGCAGCAGGAACTGCCTATTACATCGGACTCAAAGCCGAAGGCAGCCGCAGCGAAGACTGGCGACTGGTGGTGTGGAAGACGGAGCCGGGTGGACGCGCCGCCAGCGCAAATGAGGATTCGGCGGCGCTGTATCAGTAGGCAAAGCTGTTGAAAATGGGATCAATATTCTGGCCCCATTCCTGCTCATATAAATCCAGTTTCTCCTGTGCTGGTGATTTGCCGTCAACCACGACCCGCTGCAGCGGCCGCAGATAGATGCTTTCATCCAGGCCCTCACTGTTGCGCACAGCGCGCGCGCGCAAGCCGTCTCTGGCCAGCGCAAACACTTCTCTGGCCAGTTCATGTAGAGGCTGGCCATCCACTTTTGCCTGCAGTCCGTAGCGGGAGACGTCCTCCAGCAAGGCCGCGCGCCCGGCACTGTGCCAGTGGCTGACCAGATCCCAGGCCGCATCCAGGCTGGGCTGGTGATACAGCAGCCCGGTCCAGAATGCCGGCAAGGCGCAAATCCGGTTCCATGGGCCGCCATCGGCCCCGCGCATTTCCAGAAACTGTTTCAAGCGGACTTCTGGGAACGCCGTGGTCAGATGATCTTCCCAATCCTGCATGATGGGGAGTTCGCCGGGCAGTGCCGGCAGTTTGCCGCGCAGAAAATCACGGAATGATTGACCTGCGGCATCAATGTGGTGACCGTCGCGGTAAACAAAATACATCGGCACATCGAGCATGTAGTCGACGTAGCGCTCAAAACCCATGCTGTCATCGAACACAAACCCCAGCTGTCCGCAACGCTGCGGATCGGTATCGGTCCAGATGTGCGAGCGGTAGCTGAGATAGCCCGAGGGCTTGCCTTCGACGAACGGTGAATTGGCGAACAGCGCCGTGGCCAGCGGTTGCAATGCCAGGCTGGTACGGAATTTTTTTACCATATCGGCTTCGCTGGAAAAATCCAGGTTGACCTGAATGGTGCAGGTGCGCTTCATCATGTCCAGACCCAGAGTGCCAACCCGCGGCATGTGCTGGCGCATGATCACATAGCGCTCCTTGGGCATCCAGGGAATGTCATCGCGACGCCATTTCGGCTGAAAGCCCAGGCCGATAAAGCGTACCCCCAGTGGATCAGCGACCGCCTTCACTTCCGCCAGGTGCTGCTGCGCTTCGCTGCAGGTCTGGTGCAGGTTGTGCAGCGGCTTGCCGGACAACTCCAGTTGTCCGCCCGGCTCAAGCGTGATCGAGCAGCCGTCCTTGCGCAAGGCGATGATGTTGTGGTTTTCGCTGATCTCGGACCAGCCGAAGTTGTCGCGCAGTGCTTGCAGGATCGCGGCGATGCCCTGTTCACCATCGTATTGCAGCGGCCGCAGGGTGTCGGTGTAGAAGCCGAATTTCTCGTGCTCGGTGCCGATGCGCCAGTCGGCCAGCGGCTTGCAGCCGCGGCTGAGGCTGTCGATCAGTTGCTGCTTGTCGGTGATGACAGGCGCATCGTTGTGGGGCGCGGGTGGCTGCGACATGGGTTGCTACTGCAGTTAACAATATGCTGTAGATTATCGTTCATGACGGCATGCTTGTCAGCAGATTTGTCATGGCTGATGGTATGATCAGTTTGTAATTGCCAATGAGTCAATCACCAGACAATCCGTAAATTACAATATCTTCATGCAATCTCTAGGGCACGCAAGCAACACCACAGTCTACAGCTGTGTTGTGCTGCTGTTGCTGTGCCTGCTCAGCGCCTGCCAGCAGCAAGCGCCGGATGCCGATCTGCCGGATGCCATGGTCACATCACCGCCCCGTCCGGTCACCGCACCCGGTGATCCGTCCTTCCACATCCTGCGGCGCGGCAACGGCAGTGAACCGGCAACGCTGGATCCGCATCTGTCCATCGGCGTGCCGGCCAGCAATATCATTCGTGATCTGTTCGAGGGCTTGACCAGTGAATCACCCGGGGGCGAGATCGTGCCGGGTGCTGCCAGCCGCTGGGACATCAGTCGGGATGGCGAAACCTATACTTTTTACCTGCGCGAAAACGCGCTGTGGTCGAATGGTGAGCCATTGCGCGCGGATGATTTCGTCTACGGTCTGCGGCGCAGTCTGAATCCGGCTACCGGCTCGCAGTATGGCCAGATACTGGCACCGATCAGTAACGCCATGGCAGCACTGGCGGGTGAGGTGCCGGTGTCAGCCATCGGTGTGCAAGCGCTCAATGAGCGCACCGTGCAGATCGAGCTGGAAAACCCAACGCCGTATTTTCTTACACTGCTCAGCCATCCGTCGACGTTTCCCGCGCATCGTGCCAGCATTGAACGCTGGGGCAATGAACATGTGCGTCCCGGACGTCTGGTCAGCAATGGTGCTTACGTGCTGGCGGAATGGGTGGCCCAGGCGCGCATCAAGTTGATTCGCAATCCGCGTTACTGGGATGCTGCCAGCACGCGCATTGACCAGGTCAATTATTATCCGATCAGCGATAGCCACGCCGAGCTCAACCGCTTTCGTGCCGGCGAACTGGACTGGACCTATGAAGTGCCCAACAGCCAGTTCAACTGGTTGCGCGAGAACATGGTGGATCAATTGATCATCAGTCCCTGGATGGGCACTTACTATTTGGGCATGAATCTGCTGCGTGAGCCAATGGGCGGCAACCTCGAGTTGCGCCGGGCACTGAGTCTGGCGCTGGATCGCGACATACTGACCAGCAAGGTGACCCGCTTCGGCGAGCTGCCAAGCTTTAACCTGGTACCGCCGGGGCTGCCGGATTACCAACAGGCCGAACTGGACTACATGCAGTGGAGCCAGCAGCAGCGTGAACAACGTGCACTGGAGCTGTATCGTGACGCCGGTTACAGCAATCAACGGCCGCTGGAATTGCAATTGCGCTACAACAACAGCGCCAACAACAACAAAATCGCGCTGGCGGTGGCGGCGATGTGGAAGCAGGTGCTGGGTGTGCGCACCACGTTGATCAATGAAGAATGGAAAGTGTTTTTGCAGAATCGTCGCCAGCAGCGTGTGACTGAAGTCTTTCGCAGTGGCTGGATTGGTGATTTTGGCGATGCCTACACTTTTCTCGATATTTTCCAGGGCGATCATGGCCAGAACGATACCGGTTACGACAATCCCAGCTATAACCTGTTGCTGGAACAGATTTCTGCGGAACGGCTGGCATCACGGCGCGCCCGTCTGATGCGTGAAGCAGAGCGCTTGTTGCTGTTGGAGCAGCCGATCATTCCGCTCTATACTTATGTCACCAAGCGGCTGGTCAGCCCGGCATTACGCGGTTGGCAGATCAACGTCATGGATCATCACTACAGTAAACACATGCATTTTTTGCCCGCAGATAAGCCAGCACAGTCCGAAGCTGCCACTGCGGCTGAACCAGCGAAAGAACCAGCCGAGGGACAAAACGATGAATCAGGTTAGGGCCTGTTTACACTAATCCAATTGTCACTGTTGCCCCTGAAAGAGTGCCAATCGAGGCGCGAGGAACGCAGTTTGGTGATTCCAAATAAG